>NZ_JBFBFU010000044.1:0-58525 GCF_040684355.1 Kitasatospora sp. NPDC091276
TCGACACATCCGGATCAACGCCACACGACCGGTCCGGGACACTCCCGGACCGGTCACACCATACGAATCAACGACCCGCGAAGTACGGGACTAGAGTGGGGCGGTGACCTCGCTGCCGGAAGACCTCTCGCCCCTGGCCGGCGACGACGACCGCGACACGGCCGTGCAACGCCTGCAGGAGGCGTACAGCCAAGGACGCATCTCCCACGAGGAGATGGACGAACGCCTCCACCAGGCGCTCACCGCCAGGACGCAGGACGCACTCGGGCGGTCCCTGGCCTCGCTCCCCGAGCCGGGCGCGGGCACCGAGACGACGATCGGCGCCGCCACAGGACGCATCCGGCGCAGCGGCGCCTGGAAGGTGCCCCGGACCCTCAAGGTCTTCTCCGCGCTCGGCAGGGTGCGCCTGGACCTGTCCCGGGCGGTCATCGAGCACCCGGTCGTCGACATCGAACTGCAACTCGGCACCGGCGGCGCCAGGATCACGGTGCCCCACGACGCGGTCGTCGACATCGAGGGCATGCACTCCGGCTGGAAGGAGGCCCGCTACAAGCCCCCGCGGCGCCCCACCCCCGGCGGCCCGACGATCCGAATCTCCGGGACCACCGGATTCGGACGGCTGAAGATCCGCCACGCGCGGCACTGAGACCCCCCGGGCCAGTCGACTGCCGTAACTCTCTTCGGTCGACGCATGATTGACGATTCATCACATTCGGTGACGATCACCCCCGCCGGGCACCCCCGCGGTACTTTCACCGGACCTCGCGGAAGGGGCGGGCAGGCAGGTGGACGGGGACATGCGGCGGGCAGCCGTCGCGGCGCTCGCCGAACTCGGGCGCAGCCGCGACTACCGCGACCGGGCGGACGCCGGTCGCGCCCTGGCAGGGTTCGCCGAGCTGCGGGAGGCCCTCGGGCCGCTGCTGGCGCTCGTGCTGGACCCGGGCGGCACCTTCGTCACCCGGGTGAGCGCGCAAGCCCTGCTGCGGCGAAACGACCTGGCCGGGCTGACGATCGTCGCGTCCGCGCTGGCAGCGGCCGACGACAACCACGGCGACTGGATCCACACCGCGGTCGTCGATGTGTTCGGCGTCTTCGCCGACGACCGGGACGACGCGATGTGGCTGTGCGAGGAGATGTCGCGGGCCGCCGACGACCGCGTCGCCCTGGGGGCCCTTCGGCTGCGCGACAGCCTGGCCGGGATCGACCCCGTCCTCGGCCCCGCAGTAGCGCGGTACGGACGCTAGCGCGAGGGCGCCTGGCGGGCGGCGCGGTCGGCGACGGCCCGCAGCAGGGCCTCGGCACTGCCGGGGGCGGCCGCCCAGCGCCGCACCTCGGCGTGCCCTGCGCGACGCCCGTGTTCTCCCGCTCCGATCAGGCCACGGCGTGTTCCGCGTCGAGGACCGCGTCGATCTCGGCCAGTTCCTCGGAGGTCGGCACCCATTGCCCGGCGGCGGCGTTGGCGCGCACCTGCTCGGCACTGCTCGCCCCGGCGATGACCGAGCCGCAGCCGGGCCGTGCGGCGAGCGCGCCCACGCCGATCTCCAGGACGCTCCGGCCGCGCGCCTCGCCCCAGGCGGCGAGGCGTTCGACCGCGTCGAGGCCGGCCTCGGTCACCCGCTCGGGCCGCGACGCCAGGCGCGAGCCCGCGGGCACGCCCGTGGCACGGCGCACCTTCCCGGTCAGCAGGCCGTTGGCGAGCGGGTAGAACGGCAGCACACCGAGGCCGTAGTGCAGCGCCGCGGGCACCACCTCCCGCTCCACGCCGCGTTCGAGCAGCGACCATTCGTTCTGGGCCGAGACGAACGGGACGGCCCCGATCTCCCGGGCGACGTGCGCGGCCTCGGCGATCTGCCAGCCGGCGAAGTTGGAGTGCCCGATGTAGCGCACCTTGCCTTCGCGTACCAGCTCGCTGAGCGCGGCGAGCGTCTCGGCGATCGGCGTGCGCGGGTCGGGGGTGTGCAGCTGGTAGAGGTCGATGTGGTCGGTCTGCAGGCGTCGCAGCGACTCCTCGACCGCGCGCCGGATGTAGGCCCGGCCGCCCTTCGCCCCGGCCGCGGGCCCGTACCCCAGGTCCGCCCGCTGATAGCCGAACTTGGTGGCCAGCACGACCTCGTCGCGCCGCCCTTTCAACGCCTGGCCCAGCAGCGTCTCGGAGCCGCCTCCGGCCCCGTACATGTCGGCGGTGTCGAAGAGCGTCACCCCGGCGTCGAGTGCCGCGTCGACCACCGCGCGTGTCTGCGCCGCGTCGAGACGTCCGCCGAAGTTGTTGCAGCCGAGTCCGACCACGGAGACGAGGAGTCCGCTGTTGCCGAGCGTTCGATATTCCATGGGGTCACCCTAGTTCTGGCACGACGACAGGACCGGCCGCCGTCACCCGGTCACCGATCGACCGCTGACCGGCTTCGGAACCACTCGTCCAGCGCGAGGGCGCCCGGCGGGCGCGGTCGGCGGGCGCGGTCGGCGACGGCCCGCAGCAGGGCCTCGGTGCTGCCGGGGGCGGCCGCCCGGCGCCGCACCTCGGCGCGGGCGGCGCGGCGCCCGGGGCTCAACGCCCGCACGGGCAGGGAGAACCGGCCGCGCAGGCACCACCACCTCACGACCCGGGCGCAGCTGCGCCTCACACCGGCTCCGGGAGCTCGTCGGCGCCTGCGGTGCCGTCGGGGCCGTCGGGGCCCTCAGGGCTTTCGGGGCTTTCGGCGGGGCGCAGGTGGATGGGGTGGGCGTGGATGCCGACGAAGGCGATCGTGCGCAGCGCGCCGAAGTCGGCCGGCCGGCGGGAGACGCGGGCGGTGGATTCGGGGGCGAACAGGTCGGTGAGGTAGGCGGCGTGGTCGTCGTCGAGGGGCAGGCGGGCCAGGGCGGTGCGCACGGCGGCCAGGGCGTCGGCGAGCCGGGCGAAGGTGGCGGCCTGGGTGACGCCGCCGATCTCGGCGGTGACCGGGTGCGGGTAGTCGCGGGGAGGGATGGCGGTCACGACGCGTTCCCGCTCCGGGGTCCGAGGACCGCCCACACCGCTTTGCCGACCCCGCCCGCGCGGGGGCGGCAGCCCCACCGGAGGGCGAGTTCGGACACCAGCCACAGCCCCCGCCCGCATTCTTCGTCCCCGCCCACGCGGCGCAGCACGGGCCGGCGGGGGTCGGCGTCGTGGACCTCGATCCGCAGGTCGTCGGCCGAGAGGGCGAAGCGCACGAACAGCAGCCGGTCGGACGGGGTGCGGGCGTGCTGGACGGCGTTGGTGACGAGTTCGCCGAGCACCAGCCCGGAGTGGTCGGCGAACAGTTCACCCCCCGCGTGGTCGGAGAGGAAGCCGCGCAGCAGCCCGCGTGCGGCGGGCACGGACTTCTGGTGGCGCGACAGCCAGCAGGAGTACTCCCCCACTGTTTCCGGCTGTTCCTTCAATACTTCGGGCATGGCCTCACTCGCCTCGGAGTTGTCCCGGATGCGGGAGTTTCGCCACGTCGGCCCGTGCCGCCGGGCCGCTGGTTGATCGTTCGTCATGATGGGCTCTCTGTGGCCTTGATCGCTGCGCACCATTCTCACTTTGCGTGCATTAAGCGTCGCTCTGAGCGGCTAACCTGGGAAGGGTGACCCTGTGTCACGCTGCGATTGGGCACATGGAGGCTGAGCATGGGGTTCCAACCAAACGAGCTGGATCCTGGGCGGTCGGCGCGAGACCAGTTCGGCTGGGAGATGCGTGCCCATCGTGAGCGAGCGGGTATGTCGCTCGACCAACTCGCCAAGATCGTCAATATCTCGAAGGGGCATCTCGGGCGGGTCGAACGCGCCGAATCAATGCCACCGCCGGACCTGCCCGGCATGCTGGACGCGGCGTTCGGCACCGACGGCCGGTTCGACCGCATCTACCAGTTGGCCAAGAACGAGAAGTTCCCTGGCAAGTACCGGCAGGCGATCCATCTGGAGGGTCAGGCCGCCGTCATCGAGGAGTTCGCCTCTGCGACCATCCCCGGCCTGTTGCAAATTCCTTCTTTCGCCCGACACTCGCTACGTGCAGGCCAACAGCACGCTACCGAGCAAGAGATCGACGCATTGCTCGCCGCACGACTCGAACGTCAGAAGCGGCTGGATTCCACGACGCCGCCGCGATGTTGGTTCATCCTGGACGAGGCGACGCTCCGGCGACCAGTCGGCGGACTCCATGTGATGTGCGAGCAACTCACCGCCCTGGCAGACGAAAAGCGCTCCTTCATCACGATCCAGGTCCTGCCCTTCGCCGCCGGCGAACACCCTGAGATGGGCGGTTCCCTCATGCTGTACACCCTCCCGGCGGGCGGTGTGATCGCTTGGGCGGAAGGTGCAAAGAACGGTGAGGTCATCGACGAAATGCCCAAGGTCGCCGAGCGGCGTGAGTCCTACGATCTACTGAGGGCCCAGGCCCTGTCGCCCCGGGACTCCCGGGCGATGATCAGACGCATTCCGAAGGAGTACGGCCGTGCGAGCAGAGACGCAGGAAGAATGGCGAAAGAGTAGCCACAGCAACAATGACGGCGGTGTCTGCGTCGAGGTCGACGACGCACACCCGGGCCGCGTCCGGGACTCCAAGGACCCCGACGGCCCCCGGCTGGCCTTCTCCGCTGATGCCTGGCAGTCCTTCGTGACGGCCGTACGCGGCGGCGAGTTCGGCCAGATCTGACGGTTTGGCAGGCCCGGGTCCCTGCCACTGCGGCAGGGACCCGGGCCTTTCACGGACTCCCCTAGGACGACAGCACGACCGGCATCGAACTGCGCCACCACCGCGAACTCACCGACGCGGTCCGCCATGAACTGGCCGCCCTGTACGCCGAGGTGCGCGCCCCGCTGCTGCACCTGCCCAACTACGCCCTGCCCGCCTTCGGCGAACGCCTGCAACGCCACGGCGGTGAGCCCGGCTTCGAGGCCGTCATCGGCTACGCCGGCAGCGTGCCCGTCGGCTACGCCTACGGCAACACCGTCGAGGCGGCCGACCGCTGGTGGACCCGCATGGCCCGCCCGATGCCCCACCACCTCACCGCCGCACTGGTGTTCGCCCTCAAGGAGCTGGGCGTACGCACCCGATGGCGCGGCACCGGCGCCGCCCGCCGCATCCACGATGCGCTCCTCTCCGCCCGACCCGAGGAGCGGGCCACGCTCATGGTCAACCCCGCCGCCGGGGACGGCAAAGTGCACGCGCTGGACACGGCGTGGAGCTACGAGGACTCAACGAGGTCCGCCCCCACCCGGACGCGCCGCCACTGATCGCGATGCTGTACCGAATGCCAACCCCCTTGGCGTAGCGTCTCGTTCACAACACCCTGCGGCCAAGGGAGACAGCCGTGCACGCGAACGACCAGACAAAGTGGCGCAAGAGCAGCTACAGCGCACAGGCGAGCGAGTGCGTGGAGGCGGGGCGCGTCGTCGTCGGCGGCATGGCCGTCCGCGACTCCAAGGACCCCGACGGCCCCGCACTGGTCTTCCCGGCCGACGCCTGGTCCGCCTTCGTCACCGGGGTCAAGGCCGGCGACTTCCCCACCGCCTGACCCGCCAGCCACCCCGGTCGCGGCCCCGGCCGCGCAGCCGGGGCCGCGACGAACCGTGAGAGCGAAGGACCCGTCCGGCAGCAGCGGATCCACCGGGCCTCGGAGCGGGTGCCGAACAGGACCCGGTAGGACGAGGGGCCCCGACAAACCAGTGGTTCCGCGCGGGAAGTCGGACCGGCCGACTTCCCGCGCTTCGGTCCGCCCTCGCCGCCTTCGCCGGCCTGCGGTCCGTGGGGACTCGGGGCGGCGGCCGGCCGCAGCCGGCAGCGCTCCGGCCTCCTGCGGGTGCGGGGTGCGGGGCGCCGCTGCCCCGCCGTGCTCGCCGATGGCGGCGGTCAGGCTCCGGCGACAGTCCTCCGTCTGCGCCCGGGGCTTGACACCGGGCAGGAGACTGCGCGGCTGCGGCCCGCCGGCCTCGACGCTCAGCTGGCAGCGGGGCGTCCCCCGCACCCGCCACACCGCCTCGACCAGCAGGATCACCAGGCCGAACAGAACGGCGAGCACGAGAAGGCCCGGAAAGCCGTCGGAACAGGCCGCGCCGCCGTCCGGCGGAAGGCCGTGAACAGGTCCGTACAGCCGCAGTGTCTGCAGCAGGTTCCGCTGGTACCACCGCGGCAGCGCGAAGTGGCTCCGCCGAGGAGCAAGTTGACCTGGCTCCAGTTGTCCCGTCCCGGATGATCTGGTCGTCATCACGGCTGGATGGTCGGCCATGTCTGGTAGTTCTTGGGGATCAACGAGCGGCGCCGATCCGGAACCTGCGCAACAACGGTCTCGGCACGTACCGCTCCCGAACAGCACGACGAAGGATTCTGTGAACAAGACCGACCTGATCGCGACGGCACCCTCGATCGCGGCCGCCATGGCCGCCGCCGACGTGAGCCCCGACATCCAGCTGACCCAGACCCGCTACCGGGCCGCACTCGTCTCCAGCTGGGGCATCCCGGCCGGAGCGTCGGTCCTGGAGGTCGGCTGCGGACAGGGTGACATGACGGCCGTCCTCGCCGAGGCCGTCGGCCCGCAGGGCCGGGTGGTCGCGGTCGACATCGCGGATCCGTCGTACGGCGCCCCGGTCACCCTGGGGCAGTCGGCGGAGCACCTCAAGGCGACGCCTCTGGGCTCTCGCATCGACTTCCGCTTCGGCCTGGACGTCCTCGACGAGGCGGTCACCTTCCCCGACAGCGGATTCGACTACGCCGTCCTGGCACACTGCTCCTGGTACTTCGCCTCCCTGGACCAGCTGCGGGAGACCCTCGCCCGGGTCCGCCGCTGGGCACGGAACCTTTGCTTCGCCGAGTGGGACCTCGCACCCTGCTCGGCCGACCAACTGCCCCACCTGTTGGCCGTCCTGATCCAGGGGCAGGTCATGGCGAGCGGGTCGCGGGGCGAAGGCAACGTGCGCACTCCGTTCTCCCACGCAAGCCTGCTCCGGGTCCTCGCAGCGACAGGCTGGGATCCCGTCCCGGGGCAGTCCGTGGACACAACCGCCCTACAGGACGGCGACTGGGAGGTGGACGCCTGCACGGCACTGCTCGACAACGTCGACCGGATGGCCGAGCTGCCGCGGACGGTCCTGGACCTGGTGCTGAGCCAGGCGGATGTGCTCCGGTCCCTGGCGAAGGACCACGGCAACACGCCGCTGCCGGCCTACTCGCTGACCGCCCGCTGACCGCCCGCTGAGCGGACCGGGACGCCGGTCCGGGGCCGCGACCGCCCGACGGGCGCGAACCGAGATCGGGCCCGGACCAGGCCGCGCGTCCGGTCGACAGGCCCGCGCCCGAGTGAATGCGGTACGCCCTCCGCCCGGCACGTCGGGGTGAGTCCGACGATCACGGTCCTGCCGGAGACCGCTCTGCGGTCGCGGTCATGTCGGGAGGCCGGCGTCGGGATCGCCGCGGGTTGGACCCGACCGCGCCGCGCAAGCAGAAGCACACCATCGAACGGGCCTTCCGGCGGCTGGCGAGCCGGTCCGACTTCCGCGACGCGTCCGACAACACGGTGCGCGACTACATCGACAAGCGCCGCCCGGAGACCGCGGACGAGGAGCGCGAGGGCCACCGGCACGTCGACGGGACGGTCCCGCGGATCCACCTGCCCGGAAAGGAGGCCGAGATGGGGCCTCCGGCCACCGGCAGCAGTCATATCCGCCAGCCCGGAAACCCAGTGCCGGCCCGGCGACTGCCCGCTCCCGTCCGGCCACCGCGGCACTGGGCGACCAGCAGCCCGATCCGAGTCGGGTCGGCTGACACCACGCACCTGTCGGGGAACGCGGCCCGTCGGCCGAGACCACGGCGGCCACGACCTCCCCCGCACAGGTGTCGGAGACGCCAGGGACGGCCAACTCCGTTGCAACGGCGGCCCCTTGCGGGGAGCAGCGGGGCCGCGGGAACGCTTCGCCCCGGGTCGCACCCGCCCCCGGCAGCGGACGCGGCGGCGCGGGAAGTCGGACCGGCCGACTTCCCGCACCCGCCCCCCGCCCCCCGCGTCCGGGCCCGCAGAACCATCACGGCCCCGCACCCGTAGTCGCGTTTGACTATGGGCTTTAGTCGTGTTCGACTAGTGCTGTGAGCACTTCGCGACTCTTCGCACTCAGCGCGCTGGCCCGGGGCGGGCCGATGCACGGCTACCAGATCCGCCAGGCGGCCCAGCTCGACCGCACCGAGCTGTGGACCGACGTCAAGCCCGGATCGCTCTACAGCGTCCTGCACCGGATGGCCGACGACGGCCTGGTCGAGGTGGTGCGCAGCGAGAAGGTCGGCAACCCGCCCGAGCGGACCGTCTACGCGATCACCGGCCGGGGCCGCCGGGAGCTCGCCGCCCTGCGCGACGCGGCGCTGGGCAGGGTGCGCCTGCTGCCCGACCCGGTCGACCTGGCCCTGCAGTACACCGCGGACCTCACGGACGAGGACCTGGCCGGGGCCGTGGCCGCGCGCCGGCGGGCCGTGGCCGACCAGGTGGCCCTGTTCGAGGAGCAGTTCGAGGCCGCCAGGCCGGACCTGACCGGCCTCGAACCGTGGATCTTCGAGCACTGCCTCGCCCGCCTGAAGGCCGACCTGGCCTGGCACGACGACCTGCTCGACACCCTGACGAAGAACACCCCGCCGAAGAACACCCCGACAAAAAACACCCCGCCGAGGAACACCCGGAGGACCCCGTGATACTCGTGACCGGCGCGACCGGCACCGTCGGCCGCGCCCTCGTCGGCCACCTGGCCGCCCTGGGCGCCCCCGTGCGCGCCGCCACCCGCCGCCCCGACCGGGCCCGCCTGCCGGGCGGCGTGGACGTCGTCGGCGCCGACCTCGGCGAGCCGGACAGCCTGGCCGCCGCCCTGCGGGGCGTGCGCAAGGTGTTCCTGCTCTCCGACGGCCCCGACATCCCGCGCCACGACGCCGGCCTCGCCGCCGCGGCCGCCCGCGCCGGCGCCGAGGCCGTCGTCAAGCTGTCCTCCGGCCGGGCCGCCGACCCGGACGCGGACGACCCCGTCGCCCGCTGGCACCGCGCGGGCGAACAGGCCGTCCAGGACAGCGGCCTGGCATGGACGTTCCTGCGCCCGATGGGCTTCATGTCCAACACCCTCGCCTGGGCCGGGACGATCCGCGCGGCCCGCACCGTGCGGGCCCCGTTCGCCGCCGGCCGGGTCTCCGTCATCGACCCCGCCGACATCGCCGCCGTCGCGGCCCGCGCCCTGACCGAGCCCGGACACGACGGCCGGGCCCACCTGCTGACCGGCCCCCAGGCCCTCACCCCCGGCGAGATGACCACGATCCTGGCCGACGTCCTGGGCACCCCGCTGGCCTTCACCGAGATCCCGCCCCACGCCGCCCGCCGGGCACTCCTGGACCACGGCCTGCGCCCGGAGACCGCGGACGCGGTCATGGCGCTGCGCGCCGCCTCCCTGGAACCGTTCGCCGCGACCGTCACGCCCGCGGTCCAGCAGCTCACCGGCCGCGCGGCGACGCCCTTCCGGGCCTGGGCCGAACGCCACCGCGAACAGTTCACCGAGGAGCCCGGCGCGGAGCCCGGCGGGGAGCCCGGCGGGGAACCCGGCGCGGAGCCCGGCCGTGGCTGACACCCACCGCAAGCAGCCCGGCGCGGAACCCGGCGGCGAGCCCGGCGGCGAGCCCCGCGGGGAGCCCGGCCGTGGCGGCGTCCACCGCGAACCCGTCGCCCTGGCCCCCAAACACGGCGGGCGCCGCCACGTGCCGGGCAGCCCGTACGTCGTCAAACTCGCGGGCGCCCAGAGCGGCGGATCGATCGCCGTCCTGGAGTCCACCTTCGAACCCGGCCAGGGCGCGCCCCTGCACCTGCACCGCGGCCACGACGAGACGTTCTACGTCGTCAGCGGCGCGTTCCGGCTGCGGTGCGACGAGCACACCACCGAGGCGGGCCCCGGCGCCTTCCTGCACGTCCCGCGCACCCACCCGCACTCCTTCACCGCGATCGGCGACACCCCCGCCACGATCCTGGTGACGCTGACCCCGGCCGGCTTCGAGGAGTTCTTCGTCGAGGCCGCCGCCCTCGCCGCCGACGGCCGCCCGAACCGCCGGATGATGCAGACCCTCCTGGCCCGCTACGACCAGGAACTGGTCCCCGACACACCGCAGGACCACCACAGGCCGGACGGCCGCTGAGGCCACCGTCCGAGCGGCCCGCGTCAGCGGTAGGTGCGCAGCACGTCGAGCAGGTCGCCGGTGTGGCCGTCGCGCGCGCCGAAGTGGGCGGCGCAGCTGAGCTGTTCGCGCAGGTGGAGCAGCCGCATGCGGTCCTGCCAGCCGTCGGTGAGGGGGTGGTGTTCGCGGTAGGCGTCGAAGAAGCGGGCGGGGACGCCGCCGGTGCAGAACATCATGCTCAGGTCCGTCTCCGCCCACGTCCAGCACACCGCCGGGTCGATGAACGCCGGTGTCGCGTCCGGGCGGGCGAGGATGTTGCCGTGCCACAGGTCGCCGTGGGTGAGGACGGGTGGTGCGGCGGGGAGGAGTTGGGGCAGCCGGTCGCAGATCCGTTCCAGGTCGGCGCGGCCCCGGGGTCCGAGCGCCTGGCGTGCCAGGGGTTCGTCGAGGTAGCGCAGCAGGCGGTGGCGGGCGAAGAACTCGTGTCCGTCCTCGGTCCAGGGGTTGCGCTGTGACAGGCGGCCGAGCCAGCCGTCCTCGGCCCAGCCGAAGCGCTGTCCGGTGGTGGCGTGCAGGCCGGCCAGCGCGTGTGCGGCGCGTTCCCAGAAGGCGGTGTCGTGCGCGGGCGGTTGTTCGAGGGCTTCCAGGACCAGGCCGTCCGGGTGAAGGGCCAGCACCCGCGGGGTCGCCAGGGCGCCGTGGGTGCGCAGGGCTTGCAGGCCCTGGGCCTCCTTCGCGTACGCGTCGGGGGCCAGTGCCGGGGTGGACTTCACCACCACGCGTCCGCCGCCGGCCAGGGTGACCAGCCAGACGGTGTTCGCGGCGCCGCCGGCCAGGCGTACCGCGTGTGCCGGCGGGCCGGGGAGCAGGTGCGGCGGCGGGCCGTCGTGTCCGGCGGCCGCCTCGTCGGTGTTCTGCGCAGGATCTTCCATGGCGGGCCCCTTTCCCGCGCCCGGCGCCACCGACTCGGGCCGGCACCGGTTTTCGCCGCCCCGGGGGCCGCGGCGGGACCGTGCCGGGTCTGCCGGGGTGCGCGGTACAGTCCGATTCATGAACGAGAACGTGCGCGCCCCGTTCGGGGACTTCCCCCTCGTCCGCGCGGCGATCGAGGTCTGCGGCGACCTCGCCGCCCCCGTCGCCGACGCGTTGAAGAACGCGGACGCGCAGCGGTGGGCCGGATCCGTGCTGTACGTGGACACCGACCCCGACAAGGCGGACACCGCGGTGTTCTGCCAGGCCTACGACGTGCCGCTGGAGCTCTCCGCGAACTGCGTGGTGGTCGCCGCCAAACGCGGCGGCGACGTCACCCTGGCCGCCTGCCTGGTGCGTGCCGACACCCGTCTGGACGTCAACACCGCCGTGCGCAGGCACCTGGGCGCGCGCAAGGCCTCCTTCGCGCCGGTGGACGTCGCCGTCGCCGCCACCGGCATGGAGTACGGCGGCATCACCGCCGTCGGCCTGCCGGGCGGCTGGCCGCTGCTGGTCGACGAGGCGGTGGCCGCCGCCGATCACGTGCTCATCGGCAGCGGGCGGCGGCGGGGCAAGCTGATCCTGCCCGGATGGGCGGTGGCCCGGCTGCCCGGCGCCGAGGTCCTCCCGGGCCTGGCCGCCTGAGCCCGGCGGGGCCGGCGGGGCCGGCGGCGGCGGGACCGGCCCGGGCCCGGGCGTGCGCGGCCGTGGCGTGGCCGGGGCCGTGGCCGTGGCCGGGGCCGGGCACCATACCCCGCAGTACCTGAGTGGACGTCAAACCCGGCTGAGGCTGACCTTTGGGGGTCGGGCGGCGGGATCTCGGCGGAACGCGGTCGAAAGGGTGGACATGGGAAACCTCAGCGGGAAGGTCGCGCTGGTCACCGGCGCCAGCCGGGGCATCGGGCGGGGCATCGCCGAACGCCTGGCCCGGGACGGCGCCCTGGTCGCCGTGCACTACGGCAGCAACGAGGCGGCGGCGAAGGAGTGCGTCGCGGCGATCGCCGGGGCCGGTGGCCGGGCGTTCACCGTGGGCGCCGAACTGGGCGTTCCCGGCGACGTGGACACCCTCGTGGGCGGGCTGGAGGCCGGGCTGCGCGCGCACGGGGAAGCGGCGCTCGACATCCTGGTCCACAACGCCGGGCTCAATCTCATGGGGCGCCCGATCGAGGTCCTCACTCCCGAGGAGTTCGACGAGATGGTCGCGGTCAACGTCAAGGCGCCGTTCTTCCTCACCCAGCGGCTGCTGCCACGGCTGCACGACGGCGGCCGGATCATCAACATCTCCTCCGTCTCCACCCGTATCGCCTCCGCCCACGGCATCGGCTACCCGCTCACCAAGGGCGCCCTGGAGGTGTTCGGCCACACCCTGGCCAAGTACCTCGGACCCCGCAACATCACCGTCAACTCCGTCGTCGTCGGGTTCACCCGCACCGACATGACCGCCGACGTGCTGGCCGACCCGGCGAACCTGGAACGCAACCTCGCCCTGACCGCCCTCGGCCGGATCGGCGAGATCCCGGACATCGCCGACGCGGTCGCCTTCCTCGCCTCCGACGACGCCCGCTGGATCACCGGCACCAAGATCGACGTCACCGGCGGCGTCAACCTGTAGCGGCCGCAGCGGGGGCCGCACCGCGCGCGGGCCGTACCCGGGCCCGGGCGACCCGCCGCCCCGGGCGGCCGCGGGAGCTGCCCCGCCCGGCGGGCGGGGCGGCGGGCGGGCGGGACGGCGGGCGGGCGGGACGGGCCTCGCGGCACAGCGGACCCCTGAGCCGCGGGCGCCGCCAACGCCTCGCGCACCACCGCCGGTTCGCCCGGCGGCACACCGGCGGCACACGGCCGGATGGCCGGGGCGCCCGGACCCCGCGCGGCACCCGGCGCCGCGTTACGGGAGGCCGGGCGCCCCCGGCCCCGCCGCCGCCGGGTGCCCGAACCACAGGTGCAGGGCCGCGCGCAGTTGTTCGGCGGCGGCCTGGGGCGGTGCGGTGGGCGGTGCGGTCCAGGCGGCGTGGCCGTCCGGGCGCACCAGGACCGCGGGCGTGCCGGGCAGGGCGCCGGGCCGCACCGTCGCCGCGCTCACCCGGTCCGCCCAGGGGGCGGCCGCCGTGCGCAGCGCCTCGGCCGCGGTGGTGGCCTCCAGGAGCAGGGCGCCGGTGCCGGTGCGGGCCAGCAGTGGTATCAGGGCGCCGTGTTGGAGGGTGTCGTCGTGGAGGGTGTCGTGTTGCAGGGGGATGTCCGGGACCATCGCGCCCTCCCAGGGGTGGCCGCTGCCGTGGGGGGCCGGGTAGCGGGTGGCGATGCCGGTGATCTCCTCGGCCAGGGGGCCGGCCGTGTCCTTGGCCTGTGCGAGTTCGGCGAGCAGGTCGCGCACGGGCGCGAGTTCCTCGTCGTCGCCGGCGAGCAGTGCCTGGGCGCGGGTGTTGCGCAGCAGTCTGGCGCCGGCCGCGTGGCGTTCGCTGTGGTAGGTGTCCAGGAGGGTTTCGGGGGCTTGTCCGCGGGCGACGAGGGCGAGTTTCCAGCCGAGGTTCATCGCGTCGTCGATGGCGGCGTTGACGCCGATGGCGCCGGCGGGCGGGTGGATGTGGGCGGCGTCTCCCGCCAGCAGGACCCGGCCCTGGCGCAGCCGTTCGGCCAGGCGGGCGGCGTCGCCGAAGCGGGTCAGCCAGTGGGCGCGGGCGATCGGGACGCGGTGTCCCAGGGCGTGGTCCAGTGCCTGCTGGAAGCGGGGCAGGGTGAGGGGTTCGTGCCGGTCCTGGGGCGGGTGGGGGTCTGCGGTGATCAGGCGGACGTGGCCGGGCCTGGGGATGGCGAACACGGTGCCGCCCGGGCCGGTGCTCACGCCGAAGGGGATCTGCCGGGGGTGGGTCAGGACCACGTCCGCGAGCAGGGTGAAGCGGCGGGCGGGGGTGCCGGGGAAGGCGATGGCGGCGAGTTTGCGTACGGTGCTGCGGCCGCCGTCGCAGCCGGCCAGCCAGCCGGCGCGCAGCAGCGCGGGTCCGTCGGGGGTGTCGGTGTGGGCGTGGACGCCGTCGTCGTCGAGGTCGAGGGCGTCCAGGCGGTGGCCGCGCAGGATGCGTACGCCCAGGTGGTGGGCGTGTTCGGTGAGGATCTCCTCCACCCTGGTCTGGGCGATGCCCAGGACGTAGGGGTGGCGGGTGCGCATGGCGGCGAGGTCGAGGCGGGCCTGTGCGGTGAACGCGGTGGTCGCCGCGGTGGGGCCTTCGGCGAGGAGGCGTTCGGCCAGGGCGCGGCGTTCCAGCAGTTCCAGGCTGCGGGCGTTGAGGTTGAAGCCGCGGCAGAAGCCGGGCGGGGCGGGGTCGCGTTCCAGGAGCACGGTGCGCACGCGGGCCAGGGCCAGTTCGCAGGCCAGCATCAGGCCGGCGGGGCCGGCGCCGACGACCAGGACGTCCGCGTCGCCGGCCCCGGGCGCGGCGGCTGCGGGCGCGGCGGCTGCGGGCGCGGCGGCGGGTAAGCGCTGTCCGGTACGGGCCGGCGCGGACATGGACGTGGCGGCGGCGGGTGCGGGGATGGGTGCGGGTGCGGGGGTGTCAGGCATCGGGGGCGGCCTCCGGCCAGGCCAGGGTGCCCTGTTCGATCTCCTCGGCGGTGCGCAGCACCCATTGGCGTTCGGCGTGCAGCATGGCGTTGCCGTACTCGGCCTCGATGACGAACAGTCGGGGGGCGTGGTGTTCGTGGGTGGCGCGGTGGTGGGCGTGTTCGCTCTCGGTGATGCGGGTCTGCAGGGCGGCGGCCCGTTCACGCAGTGCCTGGGCGGCGCGGTGTGGTCCCAGGGCGCCGAGGTAGCTGACGGCGGACAGGAATTTCGGGTATTCGCGGGAGGGTTCGCGGATGAGTTCGTCCAGCCACTGGGTGAAGTACTGGCGGCCCTGGGGGGTGTGGCGGTAGACGGTGCGGGTGGGGCGCGCGCCGACCTGTTCGGTGTCGGTGGCCTCGATCCAGCCGTCGCGGGCCAGGGCGCGCACCGTGTCGTAGAGCGAACCGGTGGTCAGTTTGAAGGCCTGGTCGAGGTGGCGTTCGCGCAGGGTGGTGGCCATGGCGTGGGGGTGCAGGGGCTGTTCGAGGAGCAGGCCGAGCAGGGCGAGGGCCAGGGGGTTGGCGGGTCGTTTGGCGGTCATGGCTCTCCGTGGTCGCACGCGGGGGCCCGGGGCTGGGGTCCCGGGCCGGTGATACTCGGATCGTACTACTCGGATCCGAGTATGTGGAGGGGGTGGCCCGGGTCGCCCGCCGCGGAGCCGTGCCGCACCGGCCTTGCGGCACGGGGGAGTTCGGGCCCGGCCGCGGCCGGGGCGCCGCCGGGTGCGATCATGGCGGGCATGGCTTTCGACGACGCACGGCCCCGGGCCGGCCTGGTCCATGAGCGCTGGCGCGCCCGCCAGGCGCCCCACGGGGACTTCATCGTGTTCGGCGACGGGTCGCTGTCGGTGATGCGCCTCATGCGGTTCTCCCCCGCCGACCGGCTCCACGACCCGCGGGCCCAGCAGTGGAGTTGGGGGGAGCTGCTGCGGGCCGGCGCGTGGACCGCCACCGACTGGACGGACGTCGACACGGTGTTCGCCACCAGCACCCACGCCGGCCACCGCGCCCTCGCGGGCGAGGCGTCCGAGCACGGCAGCATCGGCTGGGTCGCGCTGACCCGCGACGACGACGAGAACACCCTGGAGTGGCTCGCGATCTCCTGCTCCTCCAACCCGTTCGCCGACGTCACCCTCGATGACACCACGGTGACCGCCACCAGCACCCTGGGACGGATCTGGACCTTCCCCCGCGACGCCCCGCAGCAGGTACGGATCACCGAGGACCCCGACCACCCCTGGCACCGCCCGGCCGGGCCGACGGGCCCCGCCTCCTGAGGCACCCGGGCCCAACCGGCCCTGCGCCCGGTCCGGTTCGGCCCAGCCGGACAGCGGACCCGGACGGGGCGGCGGCCCCGCGGCGCCCTTCGCCGCTACCGTCGCCCGCATGGCCGACGAGAACTTCACCCACCCCCGGCTCGCCGCGCTCTACGACGCGCTGCAGGCCGGCCGCGACGACCTGGACGTCTACCTCGCCCTCGCCGCGGGCCTCGGCGCGCACACGGTGCTGGACCTCGGGTGCGGGACCGGGGTGTTCGCGCTGCTGCCGGCCGCACGCGGGGCCGAGGTCGTCGCCGTGGACTCGGCCCGGGCGTGCCTGGAGGTGGCCCGGGCCAAACCCGGCGCCGGGCGCGTGCGCTGGATCCACGGCGACGCCAGGACCCTGCCCCCGCTGCGGGCCGACCTGGTGACCATGACCGCGAACACCGCCCAGGAGATCACCGACCCGCGCCTGTGGCACGCCACCCTCGCCCGGGCCTTCGCGGCGCTGCGCCCGGGCGGGCACCTGGTGTTCGAGACCCGCGACCCGGCCCGGCGGGCCTGGGAGGACTGGCACCGCGACGCCACCCGCACCGTCACCGAACTCCCCGGCACCGGCCCGGTCGAGACCTGGATCGACCTGGTCGCCGTCGACGGCCCACTGGTGACCTTCCGCTGGACCTACGGGTTCACCGCCGACGGGCCGCGGCTCACCTCCACCTCCACCCTGCGCTTTCGCCAACGCGCCGAGGTGGAAGCGGACTTGGCCGCCCACGGCTTCACCCTGCGCGAGGTCCGCGACGCCCCCGACCGGCCGGGCCGCGAACTCGTCTTCATCGCCGCCCGGCCACCGCAGCCGTAGACCCGCGCCACCGACCGGCCGCCCCACCGTCCGCCCGTCCCTGCCCCGGATCCGCCGTGCGCGCCCGGGTGACGGGGCGCCACCCCCGGGACACGGGCACCGAAAGCCTCCCCCGGGCCGTCACCGGGCCTCCGCCGGACCGTCACCGGGTCGCGGCCGGGTCGCGGCCGGGTCGGCGCCGGTGGGCTGATCTGCTATTTTCGCCATGCTTCGACGCGAACCGTACAAGCGTGCGGTTTCGCATGCCCGCACGGGACCCCGGCCGCGAGCCCGGCCCCGAGGCGGGCACGGCAGTAGGTCGACCAGCGGGGGGACGGGATCCATGAACGCGTACGCGGGCTCCGACGGGCCTGGCCCGTACGGGCCCTACGGGCCGCCGGCGGGCGGGCCCCTGTTCGGGGTGAACCCGGCGGACCTGGACGCGGCGGCGAAGGTCGCCAAGGACACCGGTGAGGCGATGCCGGGCGAGCTCAAGCACATCCACGAGCCCTCCGACACGGCGGTCGCGGCGCTGTCGGGCTGGCGCACCGGGGCGTCGCTGCACGCCTGCACGGCGGCGTGGGAGGAGTGCCTGAACAAGCTGGCCTCGGAGGTGGACGGCGTGAGCCTGAAACTGGGCCAGACCGCCGGCAACTACCGCGGCACCGACACGGGCAACGCCGGCGCCCTCAAGCCGCCCGGCGCCGGACCCTACGCGCCGGCGGTGAACTGATGGTCACCCTCGCCCAGCTGCGCGACGCGGACCTGTCCTCCCTGGCCGGCGCCGCCGGCGCCTACGACACCCTGGCCGGCGCGTTCGGCAAGCACGTCCAGGCGATGGACACCGAGGTCACCAAGCACGTCTTCAACAGCCAGTGGGTCGGCACCGCGGCCGGCGCCGCCAACGCCTCCCTGCAGCGCACCAGCGGGCGCCTGGACGCCGCGCACACCGAGATGTCCGCCGTCTCGGGACTGCTGCGCGAGGCCTCGGAGAGCTTCCAGCTGGCGCAGTCCAAGCTGAAGGAGGCCCTCCAGGAGGCGCAGGGCGCGGGGCTGACGGTCGCCGAGGACGGCACGGTCAGCTGGCCGGCGCCCTCGCAGGCCGAACGCCACGACCCCGGCTACGACACGCCGCAGCGGGCCAGGGCCCTGGCGGAGCGCATCTCCCACGCCGTCACCGAGGCCGACGGCGCCGACCAGAAGATCGCCAAGCTGCTGGACGACCTGACCGCGCGGGCCCGCACCGGCACCGGACTGGACCTGACGCAGGCCGGCGCCGACCGCAAGGCCGTCGACGAGCTCGGCACCGGCCTGACGGCCGCCGGCTGGCCGCCCGCCGGCGCCGCCCCCACCGAGGTCAACTCCTGGTGGAAGGGCCTGACCCCGGACGGGCAGCAGCGCCTGCTCCAGACCCACCCCGACCTGCTGGGCCTGCGCGACGGCATCCCCGCCACCGCCCGCGACCAGGCCAACCGCCTCAACCTGGCACACCTGATCGACACCTACGAGCACAAGCCGAACCCGTCGGACGACGACAAGCAGAAACTGGACGGCTTCCGCGCGATCCGGGACAAGCTGAACGTGCAGAACGGCAAGCAGCCGCCCGCGTTCCTGCTGGGCGTCGGCGAACAGGGCCAGGGCCGCGGCATCCTGTCCTTCGGCGACCCCGACACCGCGAAGAACGTCAGCGCCTACGTGCCGGGCCTGGGCACCACGCTGTCCGCCGTCGGCGGCAAGGACGCCGACCGGGCCCTGAACGTGTGGACCGCCGCGCACAACGCCGACCCCACCAGCGCGACCGCCTCCATGGTCTGGCTCGGCTACGACCCGCCGCCCGGACTGGAGAAACTCGCCGACGGCGACACCCGGCCCCTGGACGTGATGGACACCGACCGCGCCGCCAAGGGCGGCGCCGCCTACGACACGTTCATGGCCGGACTGCGCGCCACCCACGAGGGCACCCCCGCGCACCTGGTCGCCCTCGCCCACAGCTACGGCTCCACCACCGTGGGCCTGGGCGCACAGCGCCCCGGCGGCACCGGCGCCGACGACATCATCCTGGTCGGCTCCCCCGGCACCGGCGCCGCCAACGCCTCCCAGCTGCACATCGACCCCCACCACGTGTGGGTCGGCGACGCCGAGAACGACCCGGTCAGCCACCTGCCCTCCAAGGGCCGCGTCTCCAACGACCTCGGCGGCGTCCTGGGCGGCGCCTCCGCCGGCCCGCTCGGCATGCTCGGCGGCGGCTACATCGCCGACAAGGTGTACGACTGGTTCGGCCCCGACAACCAGCTCTGGTTCGGCCAGGACCCCGCCGGCGAGGAGTTCGGCGCCAACCGGTTCAAAGTCGCCGACGGAGCGGAGAACTCCTTCCAGTCCCACTCCGACTACATGACCGACCCCGGCGAGAAGGACTCCAAGACCCTGGAATCGGTCAACAACATCGGCCAGATCGTGGCCGGCCGGTACGACAACGTGAAAACCCAGGGCCAGCGATGAACCAGACCCCCCACCAGACCCCCCGGCCCGCTTCCCGGCCCGCCCCCCGGCCCGCTTCCCGGCCGGCGCCCCTGGCCGCGGCCTGCACCGCCCTCGCCCTCGCCCTGACCGCCGGCGGCTGCGCCGCCACCGGCGGCGGGGGCGGGGACACCAGCGCGACACCCGGCCCGCTCATGCAGCCCGCACAGGCCCTGCACCGGCTCGACGACCTGCTCCAGGAGGCGACCTCCGGCATCCAGCCCGCACTGCGCTACCGGGACGCCTGGCCCGACTGGCGCGAGCAGTACGCCAAGGGCCTGGACGAGCACTCCCTGGGCTACGCCACCGCCACCCGCGAGCGGCACGTCACCACCCGGGTCGCCCCCGCCAAGTACGGCGCCCTGCTGGACGCGGTACGCGGCACCTGGCAGACCAAGGGCTACCGCCTCACCACCGGACCCGACAGCGTGGCCGCCACCACCCCCGACGGCGCAAGCCTCGGCATCACCATCCACCCCTACGCCGGCAACATCGACATCAGCGCGGCGGTGGGACCCATCCCGCTCCCCCACGGCGCCGACCCCTTCGGCACCCCCACCCCCGAACCGACCCTGCCCGGCGGCAACCCCGACATCCTCCCCGCCTACGACGACCCCTACTGGTCCACCTGACCCGCCCCCACCCGACCACCACCCCTCCCCAGGGCCCGCCCCGCCCCCTCGCCAGGACCCGCCCCTCCCCAGGACCCGCCGCCCCCTCGCCAGGACCCGCCCCTCCCCCGCCGCGTGACCCCGCACCAGCCGAAGGCCCCCGCCATGACCCCCGAACAGGCCGTCCACACCCTCGACGCGCTCCTCGACGAGGTGATGTCCGCCATCCGCCCCCCGCTGCGCCACCGGGACGGCTGGCCGCGCTCCACCGAGCAGACCACCGGCGGACTCCAGGACCGCTCCCTGGGCTACGCCACCGCCACCCGCGAGCGGCACGTCACCACCCGGGTCGCCCCCGCCAAGTACGGGGCGCTGCTGGGCGTCACCGAACGCGGCTGGCAGGACCGCGGCTACCGGATCACCGCCGTCAACCCCCGCCAGCCCGCCATGTTCGCCACCACACCCGCCGGATACGGCGTCGCCGTGCTGTTCGGCGCCGCCGGGAACATCACCTTCCAGGCCACCGTCGGCCCCATCCCCGTCATCCGCGACCGCGACCCCTTCGGCACCTACGTGCCCGAACCGACCCTGCCCGACGGCACCCTGGACGTCCTGCCCCGCCACGACGACCCGTTCTGGTCCGCCTGAACGCCAGACCCGTTGGCGGGCACACCCGCAGCCCCGCCGGCGAGCGGCACCGGCAGGCTCACCGCCAGCCCCGCCGGCAGACGCACCGGTGAGCGCACCGCCAGCCCCGCCGGCAGGCACACCGGCAGGCACCGGCAGACGCACCGGCAGGCACGGCGGCGGCACCCGCACGCCCTCCCGCGTCCGAGGGGTGGCCGCCCGGCGTCCGGCGCCGGGCGCGCGCAGTAGGATCGGCGGCGTTGTCACCACATTCCACCGCTGGTAGGAGGCTTTTCATGGCTCAGGTCACGCTGAAGGGGAACCCGGTCCAGGTCGGCGGCGCGCTGCCCCAGGCCGGCAGCCAGGCCCCGGCGTTCACGCTGGTCGGCGCGGGACTCGCCGACACCTCGCTGCAGGACTTCGCCGGCAAGCGCAAGGTCCTCAACATCTTCCCCAGCATCGACACCCCCACCTGCGCCACCTCGGTGCGCACCTTCAACGCCAAGGCCGGCTCGCTGGCCAACACCGTGGTGCTGTGCATCTCCGCCGACCTGCCGTTCGCGCAGGCCCGCTTCTGCGGCGCCGAGGGCCTGGACAGCGTCCGGACCCTGTCCACCCTGCGCGGACGCGACTTCCACGAGAACTACGGCGTGGCCCTGGCCGACGGCCCGCTGGCGGGGCTGACCGCCCGCGCCGTCGTCGTCCTGGACGAGAACGACACCGTCCTGCACACCGAGCTGGTCGCGGAGATCGCCGACGAGCCGAACTACGAGGCCGCGCTCGCCGTCCTCGCCTAGAACCAACGCCGGTGACTTTGCGGTCTTCCACGGCCCTCCGGCCGAAGCACTGCCGCAGGTCAGCGGCTCACGATCGTTGCCAAGTCACCGGCATCGCGCCTAGAACCCCCCGCGGCACACCCGCCCCCGGCCCCGGGCCGGCCCGCGCACACCGCCCGCGCACGCCGCCCGGCCCGCCCCCCAGGTCTTCACCAAGGGGGGGCGGGCCGGGAAGGGGACCGGGCGGGCCGGGAACAGAGGGCGGGTCAGGTGATGGAGGCTCCCGAGTCGATACTGATGACCTGTCCGGTCATGCAGTCCTGGTCGAGGAAGAGCCCCATGGAACGGGCGACCTCCTGCGGGGTCACGAACCGCGGCACCGGCACCTTCTCCCGCATCCCGGCGACCACGTGCTCGGGCAGGGTGTCCGTCATCCCCGTGATCATGAACCCGGGCGACAGCGCGTTCACCGTCACCCCCCGGCGCCCGCACTCCGCCGCCAGCGTGCGGGTCAGCCCGATCAGCCCCGCCTTGGACGCCGCGTAGGCGGTCTGCCCGGCGGTGGCGATCAGCGCGGACGGCGAGACGATGTTGACCACCCTGCCCCAGCGGGCCCGCAGCATCGCCGGCACGCACACCCGCGCGGTGTGGAAGGAACCGACCAGGTTCGTGTCGATCACCTGCCGCCACTGCGCCGGATCCTGCATGGCCATCAGCGCGTCCCTGCGCACCGCCCCGTTGTTGACGAGCACGTCCACCGGGCCCAGCGCCTCGGTGATCCGCTCGTACATCGCGGTGACCTGCGCGTAGTCCGCCACGTCCCCACTGACCAGGACATGGTCGCCGGCCAGCTTGCCCGCCACCTCCTCCGCGCCCTGGCGGGCACTGTTGTAGTGCACCGCGACCCGGCACCCGGCCGCGTCCAGCGCCAGCGCCAGCTCCCGGCCCAGCCCCCCCGACGCACCGGTCACCAGCGCCACCGGGGAAACGGGCCGCTGCCCGAAAGCACCCTTGCCGCTCACCGCGCCCCTCCCCACGTCAACAGGACCGAACCCCACGTCATCCCGGCACCGAACCCGGCCAGCAGCACCGTGTCCCCGTCCTGGATACGCCCGGCGTCCAACGCCTCCGCCAGCGCGATCGGGATCGACGCCGAAGCGGTGTTGCCGTACCGGTCCAGATTCGCCACCAGACGGTCCGCGGGAATCCCGGTATGGGCGAGCACCGAGTTGATGATCCGGATGTTCGCCTGGTGCGGCACCACATGGTCCACGTCCGCCGGCGTCAGCTTCGCCTGCTCCAGCGTCTCGCGGATCGTACGCACCGTGTAGCGCACCGCGTTCAGGTAGATCTCGTTGCCGTTGATCTGCGCGTAGTGCAGACCGCGGCGCACCGTCTCCTCGGTCGTGGGCATCCGCGAACCCCCCGCCAGGACCTTCAGACTGTCCTTGCACGAGCCGTCCGCGCCCAGGTTCCACGCCAGGACCCGCTCCACCGGGCCGGGCTGCAGGACCACCGCACCGGCCCCGTCACCCACCAGGATCGACAGGTCCCGGTCCGCCGGGTTCGCGGTCAGCGTGTGGGTGTCCGAACCGATCACCAGGATCGGCCGCGGATCCATACGCAACAGACCCACCGCCGTCACCAGCGCGTACACGAACCCCGCGCACTCGGAGTTCACGTCGTGCGCGCTGCCCGCGATACCCAGCTCGTCGTGGACGAACGCCGACGTCGCCGGCGAGGGCTGCTCCGGCGTCGCCGTCGCCACGATCAGGTGCGCGATGTCCGCACCCGACAGCCCCGCCCGCTCCAGCGCCCGGCGCCCGGCCTGAACCGCCATCGACGCGGTGCTCTGCCCCGCCCCGACCGCCCGCCGCTCCCGGATCCCGCACCTGGAGACGATCCAGTGCTCGTCCACACCGAAACGCTCCGCCAGCTCCACACTGGTCACCACGCGCTCGGGGACCGAGATCCCCCACCCGGTGATGTCGAAGCCGCTCATCGAGCAGTGCCCCGCGCTCAGACGCCGGCCTGGCCCACGAGCGCCAGGATCCGCTCGTGCACCACCCGCAGCGTCGTCGTGTCGTCGATGTCCGCGAACAGCGACTCGTCCGCCGGAATGTGCGGGTACTGGTTCTGGAACCCGTACAGCCACTCCATCAGATCCAGCGAGTCCACGTCCGCGATGTGCTGCAGCGCCGCGTCCGCGTCGATCTCCTGCGCTCCGGAGACCGCCTGCAACTGCGCGGCCAGGTCCTCGATGGTGGGGATGTCGGACATGAGTGATCGTTCCTTCCTGGACGCCCCGGAACGGGCGCCAACACGTGATGAGGCAGAACAGACCCGGAGAACACACACCCCCGGGGGGTGACGGACACCGCCACCGCGCACCCCGCCGCCCACAGGCCACGGGACACACCGCGACGGAACCCGAAAACCCCTCCGGGGAAACCCGGGAAGGCCGTGGGGGCCGCGTGTCTTGTCGAAACCGCATGAAACCCACCCCCACGCAAACGCCCCGCAACCCCGGCCCCCCACCCACGCTTGCGCACCGCTTGCGAGACACGCGCTTACCTGACCCGAGACACCGCACCCACACGCACGACACCCACCACCCCCCACCGCGCCGCACCACGGCCCGGACACCACACCGCACGACGCCGCACCACGGCGTGGATACCGCACCACCCCGCACCGCGACGCACCACGGCGCGGACACCGCACCACCCCGCACAACGCCGCACCGCACCGCACCGCCGGCGACCGTGCCGGGACCCACCGCACCAGGGCCCTACCGCGCCCGGGACGCACCACACCAGGCACACACCACACCGGGCACGCACCCACCGGGGACGCACCACACCACACCGCGACGCACCGCGGCGTGGACACCGCACCGCCGGCGACCCTGCCAGGACCTACCGCACCAGGGCCCTACCGCGCCGGGGACGCACGCACCGGGACGCACCACACCGGGCACGCACCGCGTCAGGGCGGCCCGGCCACCACACGGACACACGCCAACCGCCCTCACCGGCACGAACGCCCGCACCGCACGGGACCGACCACCGCCACCGACACGGCCGACCACCCGGACAACGGCGCCCCCGGCCCCACCGCCCGGCCGAGCCCGGCCGGGCACCACCCGGCACCACCCGGCCCGGCCGAACACGGCCGAGCCCAGTCCAGTCCAGTCCACCCGATCCGCCATCAGAACAGGGGCACACCCGCATGACCACCGCCGAGACCCGCTCCATCAACCCCGACGTCGACGCGATCCGCCACCACTACGAGGTCGGCAACGACCTCTACCGGCTCATCCTCGGCCCCACCATGATGTACTCCGGCGGCTACTGGGAGGACGGCGAGGACCTCGTCGCCACCCTCGACGAGGCCCAGGAACGCAAGCTCGACGTCTTCACCGACCTCGCCCAGGCCGCCGGCAAGGCCAAGGTCCTGGACATCGGCTGCGGCTGGGGCACCATGCTCAACCGCCTCACCACCGTCCACGGCGTCCAGCAGGCCGTCGGCGTCACCCTCTCCCGCACCCAGGCCGACTTCGTCGCCGCCCTCGACAACCCCGCCATCCACGCCCGCGTCGAGAGCTGGGAGGACCACAAGGCCGAAGGCGAGCCCTACGACGCCGCGTTCTGCATCAACGCCCTCGAACACTTCGTACTCTCCTCCCTCACCCCCAAGGAGCGCACCCAGCGCTACCGCGTCTTCTTCAAGCAGGTCCACTCCCTCCTCAAGCCCGGCGCCCGCTTCGTCCTGCACACCATGACCGTCGAGAACCCCCCGCTGCGCCGCCAGCTCCTGGACGACCTCAAGTTCCTCCAGCGCGAGGAGTTCGAGGGCTGCCACATCCCGCGCCTGCCCGAACTCGCCGCCGGCCTCGACGGCCTCTTCGAAGTCACCGAGATCCGCAACGAACCCGAGTCCTTCGCCCGCGCCTGCCGCGCCTGGCTCCAGCTCCTGGCCGCCCGCCGCGACGAAGCCGTCGCCATGGCCGACGAGACCACCGTCCAGCGCTTCGAGCGCTACCTCGACATCTTCGCCTACACCCTCGAAGACCACATCTTCAACAACTTCCGCGTCACCCTCACCCGCCGCGCCTGAAAGGGGACACCCCGGCCATGACCACCACCGCCGAACACCCCGCCCCCTCCGGCGCCGACCAACCCGAACCCGCCGGCGCCACCACCCACCCCGACACCACCGCCGTACGCCACCTCAAAGTCGCCATCATCGGCGCCGGCATCTCCGGCCTGGGCACCGCGATCCGCCTCCTGCAGACCGGCACCGACGACTTCCTCGTCTTCGAACGCGCCACCGACCTCGGCGGCACCTGGCGCGACAACACCTACCCCGGCTGCGCCTGCGACGTCCAGGCCCACCTCTACTCCTTCTCCTTCGCCCGCAACCCGGAATGGAAGTCCACCTTCGCCACCCAGGCCGAAGTCCACGCCTACCTCAAGGACACCGCCCACCGCTTCGGCGTCGAACCCCACCTGCGCTACGGCCACGAACTCCTCGACGCCCACTGGGACACCGACCACCGCCACTGGCGCATCCACACCACCCACGGCCGCTACACCGCACAGATCCTCATCACCGGCACCGGCTACCTCTCCGAACCCGCCGTCCCCGACCTGCCGGGCCTGGCCACCTTCACCGGCACCCTCTTCCACTCCGCCCGCTGGCGCCACGACCACGACCTCACCGGCCGCAACGTCGCCGTCATCGGCACCGGCGCCTCCGCCATCCAGTTCGTCCCCGCCATCCAGAACCAGGTCGCCCGCCTCGACCTCTACCAGCGCACCCCGCCCTGGGTCGCCCACAAACCCGACAAGCCCAACACCCCACGCCACACCTGGATGCTGCGCCACCTACCCGGCTACCAGCGCTTCCGCCGCGCCTTCAACAAGAACGGCCGCGAGATCGTCGCGTTCTTCATGTCCCGCCCAGGCCGCACCACCGGCATGAAGAACATGGCCGCCGGCCACCTCAAGAAATCCGTCCCCGACCCCGGCCTGCGCCAACGCCTCACCCCCGACTACACCGTCGGCTGCAAACGCCTCCTCTTCTCCAACACCTGGTACCCCGCCATCCAGCAACCCAACGTCGACATCGTCTCCGACACCATCACCGACATCGGCCCCACCCACATCACCACCGCCGACGGCACCACCCGCACCATCGACACCATCATCCTCGCCACCGGCTTCACCGCCACCGACCGCCCCATCGCCCGCCGCATCCACGGCCGCGACGGAACCACCCTGCGCGACACCTGGCACACCCACGGCATGAAAGCCCACCGCGGCACCACCATCCACGGCTTCCCCAACCTCTTCATGCTCCTGGGCCCCAACACCACCCTGGGCCACTCCTCCCAGACCGTCATGATCGAAGCCCAGATCGCCTACATCATCGACGCCCTCAAAACCATCGACACCCACGGCATCACCTCCGTCGAGGTCCGCCCCGAAGCCCAGAACACCTACAACCAGACCCTCACCGACCGCCTGAAGAACACCGTCTGGAACACCGGCGGCTGCCAGAGCTGGTACACCGACCAACACGGCAACAACCCCTCCATCTGGCCCACCTACACCTACCGCTTCCGCCGCCAGACCCGCCGCTTCGACCTCCTCAACTACCAACGCGCCACCGTCACCCACACCACCCCCTAACCCCCGACCGCCAACCCACACAGAAGCCAGACCCCCCGAACACACAGGCACACGGGCACACGGCACACGGGCACACGGGCACAACCACACAGGCACACCCAACACGGCCGGGCGGCACCCGCCCACCCACGGACCCCGCCGCCCGGCCGGCCCACACCCCCGGAACACCCCACCGGAAACCAGAACCGGACACACAACCCACAACCGAACACCCACACGACCCCAGCAAGCCCCCCCCCCCCAGAGCCCACCCACCACACCCCGGCAGGCTACCCGCCCCCCAAAACCACCCACAGCCCAACCCGCGGCCGTCACACCATCAGACACCCACACCACGAACAGACACACACCACCCCAACACCCACCCCTACCCGAACAGGACCCCCATGCCCAACCCCAACCTCACCAGGCGAACCCTCCTCACCACCACCGCCACCACCGCCCTCATCACCGCCTACAACACCACCACCCGCACCTGGGCCACCACCAACACCCCCACCACCCACGGCCACCTCTCCCCCGTCCCCACCCTCGACGGCACCCTCACCACCGACACCGCCACCCTCACCGAATTCAGCCACGACTTCGGCCGCCTCACCACCAACACCCCCCACGCCGTCCTCAAACCCGGCTCCGACCAAGACATCATCAAAATCATCAACTACGCCCGCTGCAACGGCCTCAAAGTCGCCATGAACGGCCGCAGCGGCACCGACAACGACCTCGAATCACACTCCAACTACGGCCAGGCCTCCCCCGCCGGCGGCATCAGCATCGACGCCCGCACCCTCAACCGCATCCACACCATCACCCCCACCAACGCCACCGTCGACGCCGGCGTCACCTGGGCCCAACTCACCGACGCCGCCCTCAACCAAGGCCTCACCCCACCCTGCCTCACCGACTACCTCCACCTCTCCATCGGCGGCACCATCAGCATCGGCGGCATCGGCAACACCGTCCAAAAACACGGCCTCCAAGCCGACACCGTCGAATCCATCGACATCATCACCGGCACCGGCCGCCTCCTCACCGCCACCCCCACCAAAAACCGCGACCTCTTCCACGCCGCCCTCGCCGGCGCCGGACAATTCGGCATCATCATCCGCGCCACCGTCAAACTCATCCCCGCCCCCCAACGCGCCCTCGTCTTCAACCTCTACTACAACAACCTCACCACCTACCTCACCGACCAACAAACCATCCTCAACGACGGCCGCTTCCACACCCAAATCGGCGAAATCATCCCCCAACCCAACACCACCCCCCACTACAAAATCGAAACCGCCACCTACTACAACGGCACCACACCCCCCAACCCCACACCCCTCCTCACCGGACTCAACCCCGACCCCAGCCAAACCACCATCACCGACCAGACCTACCGCGAATACACCTACCGCGCCGACACCTGGACCCAAAACCTCAAAAACCTCGGCTACTGGAACCAACCCAAACCCTGGCTCAGCCTCTTCCTCCCCGCCACCCAAGCCGCCAACTTCATCACCTACGCCACCCCCCTCCTCACCCCCGAAACCCTCGGCCAAGGCCTCCTCCTCTTCTACCCCTTCCCCACCAACAAAATCACCCACCCCTACGCCATCACCCCCAACGAACCCACCACCTACCTCTTCGACCTCCTCACCTTCCCCCACCCCAACACCAACCCCACCACCCAACTCACCCACAACCGCACCCTCTACGACCACGCCACCACCCTCGGCGCCAAACGCTACCTCGTCGGCGCCATCCCCCACATGACCCCCACCGACTGGAAAAACCACTACGGCCCCCAATGGAACAACCTCACCAACACCAAACACAAATACGACCCCACCCACACCCTCACCCCCGGCCAAAACATCTTCCCCTAACAACACAAACACACACAGACACAGAAACAGGTAACGCACGCAGACACAGGCACAGGCACAGGCGCCACAAGCCACCGGCCGCGGGCACACAAGCACAAGCACAAGCCACGGGCACCGAGCACAGGCACAGGCGCCAACATAGGCATAGACATAGGCACACAGGCACCGGCATAGCCCCACAGGCCACGAGCACCGACAAATAAACACACAGGCACGCAAGCACCGACACAGGCACAAAAACGCCGACACGCGGCACGCAGGCACGCAGGCACGCAGGCACGCAGGCACGCAGGCACGCAGGCAGAAGACACCAGAAACACGGCAGCCCAGACACAAGAACACGCGCAGGCACAGGAACACAGCAGACATGCACCAATAAAACAAGCAGACACAAAAACACAAACAAACCAACAAGCAAACCACAGACACAAGCAACAAACGCCGGACCGCAGACGGCAAGCGGCAAGCGGTGAACGGCAAGCGGTGAACGGCAAGCGGTGAACGGCAGGCGACAGACAGAAAAGAAATACAGACCAAAATACCAATAAACCAGAAGACCCTAAGGCTCGAACGCCCGAAAAAAGAACTCAGGAACGCAAGGCATCAGAACCTCAGGAACCCAGGAAAAGACAGGAGGGCCCGCCATCCACACCTACGACCTCGTCAACGAAGCCGTCATCCACGCCCCCACCCACCAGGTCTGGAACCACCTCATCGCCGAACTCAACGGCACCACCACCTGGTGGACCCCCCACAACACCCACCAACCCGGCAACCCCACCCCCGAACACCCCGGCGGCACCACCCACATCACCGTCCACCCCAACGGCCACACCAAACCCGGACCCAAAATCCACTTCACCGCCACCACCACCCACATCACACCCCCACACACCCTCACCACCACCCACACCGGCCACTTCACCGGCACCACCACCTACACCCTCACCCCCACCCACAACAACCAACACACCAAACTCACCATCACCTTCACCACCACCCCCCATGGATGGCCCACCCTCCTCCCCAAACACACCATCCCCAACCAACACACCAAAGCCACCCACAACGCCCTCACCAACCTCAACCACCAACTCACACAACACACAAACACAGACATCCGATAGCCACCCGCCGCCCCTCGCGCCCTACCCGCGGCTCGCGGCTCGCGGCTCGCGCACAGAGCAGCTGCTCACCGCCAACTCCCGTGAAGTCGACCGCGGGAGCTGGCGAACCGGGCCACCCGTCGAAACCGCCCCCGCGACGGGCACGACCCGAGACCTGCCCTTCGAGGAGCGCACGCAGCCCTCCGCCCGTCGCTCCGACCGCTCCGACCGCTCCTGCCAGCCGTCCCGCTCCGCACCCTGCCGGCCCCGCGCGAACAACGCCCGCCCCAGGCCTACCGGCTGTCACCCCGGCCCGACACAATCACCCGTATGACGATCACCACGAGCGCGCCGCCTCCGCGCAGCACTCCGGTCGCCCTCGCCCGCAGCTTCCTGACGGGGGCCGTGATCGGGGGCTCGCTGGCCGCGCTCGTCGTCGGCGTGGTCATCGAGAAGGTGCCCTTGTTCATCGGGGGTTTGGGACTGCCCATCGCCTACGGCCTGTTGCTCCTCCTCGCCGGGGCGCCGCGGCGGGCCCGGGAGGCAGCCGTCGTGCCCCGGACGGCGCTCGCGATGATCGAGAGCCTGCGCGCCATTGGGGGTGAGACGAGCGACGTGCCGGTGCGGTTCGATCTCACCGTCGCACCGGATGACGAGCCGGCCTACCGCGTCGGGATCACTCAGGACATCAACCTGGTCGACCTCCCCGACTACCGGCCGCGCGGCGTCCTGGTGGTGAAGTATCCGCAGGACAGGCCGTGGCGGGTGAGGATCGTGAAGCGGCCGACCCCGGAGTGGGAGGAGCGGGCGGCCGGCGCTCAGCTGGATTCGGCTCCCGAGTCGACCATGGTGACCGAGCCTCCCGAGGGCCGTTCGACCGGCTTCGTCGGGCTCTTCGGCCTGCTGCTCGCCGCGGCTGCCGTGGTCTTCCTGTTCCGCGTGGACCTGTTCGAACAGCAGGACTCCGCTTCTCCGGCACCGACGGTCACTTCGACGTGGTCGACCACGGTGGTGTCGTCCGGGACCGGGACGGTCTCCCTCGGGCCGGACCAGTCGTTCCTCGACGACGGCGAACTACGCAAGGCCATCAACTCCCTTACCGAGGGGAAGGATCCGCGCCAGGCGATCACCGTCTTCGCGCAGGAACGCGTGCTGTCGGTCGTGTTCTCCCCGAGCGGCACGAAGGCCCCCCAGTTCGATCCGCTGTCCCTGCCCTACGGGCGGTTCCCGGCCCTGGTCAAGGAGGCCGAAACGACGCTCGGCGTCCGCTCCCCGACGTCCTGGCAGATCACCGCCGACCATCTCGCCGGCTCCCTCACGATCAGGGTCGGCGTGACCGGGCCCGAGGGCAGTGCCTCGCTGGAGGCGAACGGTGAGGGCCAGGTGGTGCGACGCACCCCGGCACGCTGATCACCGCGTTTCACCCGCGCTCGACGCGCTTCGACATCAAGACTGCTTTCCAGCACCCGACTTGGGCCGGACGCCACGGCTCCCCGTCGGCCCGGACGTGGTAGATCTTGCACGCGACGGGTTGCCACGGCAGCGAAGAATCCCCGGCGGACCGTACCCGGAGGGACAGGAGGAGGACGCATGGGCTGGCACGACTGTCTGGCGCTCTGGTGCGGGGTGTTCGGCACATTGGCACTGCTCGGGTACGGGCGGTCGCTGGCGGGGGTGACCCGAGCCCAGCGGACGGTCCGGGTGATGGGGCGGATCGAGCGGGTGCAGGAGCCGCGGCACGGAGGTTCCGAGGGGGACGGCATAGCGGTCGTCGTCACCTTCCAAGACTCCTCCACCGGGCAGGAGTTCACCGTGACGAACGACGGCGAATGCGGCGACAGGATCAACACGGCCTGGACGGGCCGGGAGATCGGGATCCGCTATCCGCCCGGGAGACCGCACGCCTTCCGGTTCACCAACGACCTCCGGGCCGGCCGCTACGGGCTCGGCTGGCCGAACTTCGCGGTGTTCCTGATCTACGTCGGGCTGGTGGTCGTCGCCGCGATCGACTGGGGCTGGCCGTGGGCCCTGATCGGTGTCGGGGCGCCGTGGAGCGTGTTCCTCGCGTGCTCCCTGCCCCAGGAGGTCCGCCAGGCGCGGAGCCGGTTCGACACCCTGGCCGCGATGGTTCCCGTTCCGGGCCGTGTGGTCGCCGTCGTCAGGAACGTCCGCACCGACGAGGACGGCTACACGTCCACCAGCCAGACGCCGGTGGTCGCCTTCACCACCCACGAGGGCGCGGCCGTCACCGCCTACTGCTTTTCAGGCCTGCCGGACCCGACCAACTCGTACGGCCGGAACGTCACGATCCACTACTCCCCCGCCGACCCGGCCGACTTCACCCCGGACCTCGCGTCCGCACAGCGGTCCTGGAGGAGCGGAGTCACCAGCGGCACCGTGGGCCTTCTCGTCACGGCGTCGGCGGCAGTCGCGGGAGCAGTCCTGCTCTGACACCCAACGGCCGTAGCACCATCGGCCAGCGAACCGTCCTCAGTCACGGGGCCGGTCCCGGAGCCGTCGTCGGCCTGCGGCATCCTGGCCCGATGAATGCACCGAGGGCCCAGTGGGTCAACACGACACATGACTGGTCGAGCACCGTCGATACGGACCATCTGGCGCACATCAGGCAGAACCCGGCGAAGTTCGCTCCGGACGGACCGTGGCACCTCGTCCTGGAAGTCCTCGGCTATGCGGCCGACGAAGCGTCAGGCAGTGGCGGCGGGCGCTGTGTCCTCGTTCTCCACGCCGACGGCTCGCTGTCCGTCAGGGACGACGGGCGGGGCACCGACACCCGGGTGGACGAGCGGGGCCGGAGCGTGAAGAAGCCGGTCATGGCGACGAAGGACCTTCGGTTCTTCGACTCCCCACAGGCCGAAGTGCTGCCCGACGGTCATCCCCGGCGCGGCATGTCCGTCGTCGCAGCGCTCAGCGACTGGCTCGTCCACACCAACCGCCGTCTCAACGGAGCCTGGACCCAGCGCTACGAACTCGGCATCCCCGTCACCGGCCTGGAGCCCATCGAGGTGGACGGCACGACCGGGACACTGGTCCACTTCAAGCCGAGCGCACCAGTGGGCCCGCTCACCACCCCAACGCTCACCGGCCCGACACTCACCGGCCCGACGCCTGACGACCTGACACACCTGGCCGCGACCTGGCCGCAGTTGGAGGTCCAGTTCGACGACCGCCGTGGGCCGCACTGATATTCGAGACATCCACGACATCCGAGATATCTGACCGGCAGCTGTCCGAGTTCCCGCGTGCCAGGTCCTCCCGCGTCTCAGGTCAGGCTCGCGGCCTGTTCCCCTGCTTTCCGGGGCGTCCTCTCGCGACGCGGGAGCAGCAGCGGGGTGGCGAGGAGGAGGATTCCGGCGGCGGCGATCGCGGTGCGGGGGCTGGTGGTGGCGGCCAGCAGGCCCCAGAGGGCGGTGAGGGCCGCGATGGCGGCACTGCTGCTGATCGACCATGCGGCGAGGGTGCGGGCGAGCTTGTCGGGGTCGATCTGTTCGAGCCGGTGGGTGGCCAGCAGCGGATTGAACAGGCCGCAGCAGGTGACCAGCCCGAGCTGGACGGTGACAATGAGGACGATCCCGGGGGCGCCGGGCTGGACGAACGCCAGCCCGATGGGCCAGCACGCGCGCAGCACTCCGGCGGTGAGCAGCGTCCGGTGCTGTCCGAAGCGCGTCGCGAGCGGGCGGGTGAGGCGTGACCCGAGCAGGCCGCCGACGCAGGGGGAGGCGAACACGAGGCCGTACTGCCAGGGTGCGTAGCCGAGGCGGCCGAGGAGGAGTACGGCCATCAGCGGTTCGGCGGCCATGATCAGGCCGTTGACCACGATCGTGTTGAGGAACAGCGGGCGCAGTGTGGGGTGGGCGAGGATGTGGCGCCACCCTTCGAGCAGGTCCCCGGCGCGCAGCCGCGGTGCGCCGGTCGGCGCGGGGTGCGGTTCGGTGCCGCCGATGGCGCGGATGCCGAGGGCCGAGAGCAGGTAGCTGAGGGCGTCGGCGACCACGGTCACCACCGGGCCGAACAGTCCGATGGCGGCCCCGCCGAGCGGTGGCCCGACGGTGGTGGCGGTCCACGTCGTCGATTCGAACCGGCTGTTCGCGACGAGCAGGTCCTGGGCTGGCACGAGCGTCTTGAGGTACGCGCCGCTGGCGGCCTTGAAGGCGATGTCGGCCGCGGCGGTGACGACGGAGACGACGAGGAGCTGGGCGAAGCTGAGCCGGCCGAGCGCGAACGCGGCGGGGACGCTCAGCAGCACCGCGAACCGGGTCAGGTCCATCGCCATCATGACCGGCCGTTTGCGCCGGAACTCCATCCACGGACCGAGCGGCACGGCGACCAGGGCCCCCACCGCCCGCCCCGCGGCGGACAGCAGCGCCACCTGGGTCGGTCCGGAGTGCAGCACGAGGATCGCGAGGAGGGGGAACGCGCCGAATCCGAGCCCCGAGCCGTAGGAGCTGACCGCGAACGCCGCCCACAGCCATCCGAACCGTCGCCCCAGTGCCCGCCGCCCGTTCATGCCCGTACGCCTTTCGCCGATCCGAACAACCACCCGATGACCACCGGCATCAAAGCGGATGGCGAATGGCGGGATCAAACAACCGATCTGCCGGGAAGGCACAACCATCCGTTGTGCGGACACGATGGGCGGCGTGGATCTCGACGCTGTGCGGGTCGACGGCGACAACTTCGACCAGTTGCCCTGGTGGGAGCGTGCCGGAGGCACCGGCACGACGAGTGCGCGGTGCCGCCAGGACCCGACGCCGTTGCAGCCGTTGCGGATGTGGTCGGTGATGACGTACCCGGGGACGATCGGCGAGCCCGAACAGGTCCAGATCCCGTCCTTGACCGGTTCCTGGAACGGCCACACCCTACGGGGAGGAGGTGTGCACGACATGTGCTGATCGCATGCACAGACAATCTTGGCCCAAAGTCGCCCTGCGCACGGGAGCCCGTCAGGTCGGAGCGGTGGAAGCTGCGAGGTGGAAGCCCTGCGGGGGAGGCCGCGCGGTCGATGCCGAAAGCGCCTGCGCCTGGCACCCGCAGGTCAGTGGGAGCAGAATCACGTCCATGTTCACGACCAATCGCCTGACGATACGCCAGTGGCAGCCCGAGGACCGCGAGCGGGCACTCGACATCTACTCCCGCTGGGAGGTGACGCAGTGGCTGGGCCGCGATCCCCGCACCCTGGAAAACCTCACTGACGCCGAGGCGACGATCGAACGCTTCCGCTCCCGCTCGGCCGACCCGCGCTTCGGCATCTGGGCGGCGGAACGGAAGGACACCGGCGTGGTCGCCGGCTCCGTCCTGCTCGCCCCGATCCCGGACGGCGACGGAGAGGTCGAGGTCGGCTGGCACCTCCATCCGGACAGCTGGGGGCAGGGCTACGCCACCGAGGCCGCGCAGGGCGCCGTGGCCAAGGGATTCGCGGACGGCCTGGCCGAGATCCACTCGGTGGTCCGGCCGGACAACCGGCCGTCGCTGGCCGTCTGCCACCGGCTCGGCATGACCGCGCTGGGCCGCACCACCCGCTGGTACGGCATGGAGTTGGAGGAGTTCCGACTCGCCCCCTGACGGGGATCCGGGCGAGGACAGCCCGTTCGGCTCGCCCGTCGCCCGGGCGGGCCGGTCCGCCGGATCCCGGCGCCGATTCGGTGACGGGTGGTCAGGTGAGGTCAGTCCCGGGGATCATCCCGTTCCCGTGTCGCTATCTGAGCGTATTCAGCCCGGACAGGCCGGTTCGCCCCCTTGAGGGGGACTTCGCATGCGTCGTCGCACGACCCGCCCTGTCTTGACCGCAGCCGTCGCGCCGGCCCTCGCGCCGGCCCTCGCGCCGCTCGCGGGCTGCACCGGCGTGGGCAGCGACGCTGCCGCGCCGGCGGTCGCCGCACCTCCCCCGCCGGAGCAGGCGTTCGGCCCGAACCGCGCCGCGCTGCCGGCCTGCTGCTGACGCTCCGCCGGACCCGCCGCTGACCGCCGCCCTGCCGGTCCCGGGCACACCCGGGACCGGCAGGATTCCGGCTCCGTCGGGCCGTGCGGCACTGGTGCCCCCGGATTGATCGCACGCCCTGGACGAGGATCGGGGCTCGTACCGGTGAAGCCGGCGCGAGCCCCGATCCCGTTCCCCCCACCCGCACGAGGCGGGGGAACCCTCAGCAGATCCGCGGGAGTTGCTCCCCCATCGGCAGGTCGATGACGCGGGTGCCGCCGAAGAGGGTGCGGCAGACGACCATGCCGGGGTGGTCCACCACGCACTCGCCGATCACTGCCGAGCGCGCGCCCAGCGGGTGCGCCCGCATCGCGGCGAGGACGGCGTCGGCGTGCTCGCGCGGAACGAAGGCGACCAGCTTGCCCTCGTTGGCGACGTAGAACGGGTCGAGACCGAGGATCGCACAGGCGTTGGCGACCTGCGCGGGCACGGGGACGGCCCGCTCGTTCACCACGACGCCCACCCGGGCGGCCTCGGCGATCTCGCCGAGCGCCGCCGCGAGGCCGCCCCGGGTGGGGTCGCGCAGCACGTGCAGGTCGGGTGTGACGGCCAGCATCGCGGCCACCAGTCCGCCGAGGGCTGCGCAGTCGCTCTCGATCTCGACACCGAATTCCAGGCCCTCGCGCACGCTCATGATGGCCACGCCGTGCAGGCCGATCTCACCGCTGACGATCACCACGTCACCGGGGGCGGCGCGCTGCGGCCGGATGTCGACTCCGGCCGGGACGAGCCCGATGCCGGCGGTGTTCAGGTACACGCCGTCGCCGTGCCCGGCCTCGACGACCTTGGTGTCGCCGGTGACCACCTCCACCCCGGCGGCCCGGGCGGCGGCGCCCAGCGCCTGGGCGACGTGCGCGACCACGGCCGTCTCCACGCCCTCCTCCAGGATGAAGCCGCAGGACAGATAGGCCGCCTGGGCCCCGCTCATGGCCAGGTCGTTGACGGTTCCGTTGACCGCGAGGTCGCCGATGCTGCCGCCGGGGAAGAAGAGCGGCCGCACGACGTAGGAATCGGTGGAGAAGGCGAGCCGGGCACCGCCGAGCTCGACGACCGCCGAGTCCGCGAGCCCGGCGAGCACCGGCCCGCCGAAGGCCGGGGCGAACAGGTTCGCCACCAGTTCGGCCGACAGCACCCCGCCTCCGCCGTGCCCCATCACCACCCGGGGGTGGTCGCGCAGCGGCAGCGGGCAGCTCCATCCGAGGATGTCCGGGGCGCCGCCGGCGCCGGTCTGGGTCTGGGTCTGGGTCTGGGTCTGGGTCTCAGCCAACGGGGCTCGCCTCCCGGGCGATGCCCGGCGCGTCGAGCCGCCGGTAGAGGTAGTAGGCGGCGCAGGCGCCCTCGCTGGAGACCATGGTGGCGCCGAGCGGGGTGCGCGGGGTGCAGGCGGTGCCGAAGGCCTCGCACTGGTGCGGCTTGAGCAGCCCCTGGAGGACTTCCCCGCTGCGACACTGCGCGGGTTCGACGGTGGTGATCCGCGCGACGTCGAAGCGGTGCTCGGCGTCGTGGTCGCGGTAGCCCGGGGAGAGCCGCCACCCGCTGTCCGGGATGACGCCGATGCCGCGCCAGGCCCGGTCCGTCACTTCGAAGACGTCCTCCAGCATGGCCCGGGCCGCCGGGTTGCCCTCCGGGCGTACGGCCCGCGCGTAGGCGTTGTCGACGGTGTGCTCGCCGTTCTCCAACTGCCGTACGGTGCGCCGGATTCCTTCCAGGATGTCCAGCGGTTCGAAGCCGGTGACGACGATCGGCACCCGGTGGCGATCGGCGAGCGCGGGGTATTCGTCGGTCCCCATCACGCTGCACACGTGTCCGGCGGCGAGGAAGCCCTGGACCCGGCACTGCGGCGAGTTCATGATGGCCTCGATGGCGGGTGGCACCCGTACGTGCGAGACCAGCATGCTGAAGTTGCCGATGCCCCGCTTCCTGGCCTGGTGCACCGCCATGGCATTGGGTGGTGCGGTGGTCTCGAAGCCGATGCCGAAGAAGACGACCTCCCGGTGCGGGTTCTCCTCGGCGATCCGCAGCGCGTCCAGCGGGGAGTACACCACCCGGACGTCGCCGCCCTCGCCGCGTACCCGGAAGAGGTCACGGCCGGTGCCGGGCACGCGCAGCATGTCGCCGAAGGAGCAGAAGATCACCTCGGGCCGGGCCGCGATCTCCAGCGCCTTGTCGATCACCTCCAGCGGGGTGACGCACACCGGGCAGCCCGGGCCGTGGATCAACTCGACTTCGGGAGGAAGCAGTTGGTCGATCCCGTGTCGGATGATGCTGTGCGTCTGACCGCCGCACACCTCCATCAGCGCCCACGGCCGGGTGACCGTCGCCCTGATGTCGGCGAGCAGGCCGCCGGCCAGCTCGGGGTTCTGGAACTCCTCCAGGTATCTCACCGTTCCTCCTCCCGCTTCGCCGAGGCCGCCGAGGCCGCGGCAGTCTCCGCAGTCTCCGCGGCCTCCCAGGGGTCGCCGAACTCCTCCTGGAGCAGGCCGAGTTCCTCGAACAGCTGCAAGGTCCGGCGAGCCGATTCCTCATCCAGCCGCTGCAGGGCGAACCCGACGTGGACGATGGCGTACTCGCCCACCTCCAGGTCCGGCAGGTACTCCAGGCACACGTCCTTGACGACCCCGCCGAAGTCGACGACCGCCATCCTGGTCCCGTCGCGTTCCGCGATCTCCAACACTCTTCCGGGTACCGCCAGGCACATCGCGGTCTCCCTCCTCTCTCCGGTTCCTCCGAACCTGCCGAACTCCGTGCGGGCGGCCACTCAGCCGTCGGCCCGTGCCGCCACCATCAACTGGCCGAGCGCGAGCCCCGCGTCGTTGGGCGGCACCCGGCGGTGCCGCAGCACGGTGAACCCGTCCTCCGCCAGGCCCCGCGCGCACGCCGAGGACAGCAGCGCGTTGGCGAAGACGCCGCCGCTCAGCGCGACCGTCTGGGTGCCGTGCCGCCGCCCGATCTCGGCGCAGACCGCCCGTACCAGCGCGGCCACCGCCGCATGGAACCGGGCGGCGATCAGTCCGGGCGGCGCCCCTGCCGCCAGGTCCGCCACCACCGCGGCCAGCACCGGCCCCGGCCGGGCGGTCACCACCCCGCCCTCGTCGGCGAGTTGGAATGCGTAGGCCTCCCCCGGGCCGACCACCGGCCCGTGCGCGAGGGCGGCCGCCTCCAGCTCGATCGCCGCCTGCGCCTCGTACCCGGCTTGCTGGCAGACCCCGGCCAGCGAGGACACCGCATCGAACAGCCGGCCCATACTGGAGGTCGGCACGCAGTTCACCGATCGGTCCAACTGCTGTGACAGCAGTCGGAGTTCGTCAGCAGGGCAGGAGCGCACCGGCGGCAGGCCGGCCGCCCACGGGAGTCCTGCCGCCCGCAGATGGGCCAGCGCCATCCGGTACGGGCGCACCACGGCCGCGTCGCCCCCCGGCAGCGGAACGTAGTCGAGCCGGGCGAGACGCCGAAAGCCCCGGTAGTCGGCCAGCAGCGCCTCTCCGCCCCACACCGCGCCGTCCTCTCCGTAGCCGGTGCCGTCGAAGGCGATCCCGATCACGGGCCGGCTGCCGTCGAGGCCGTGCTCGGCCATCACCGAGGCGATGTGCGCGTGATGGTGCTGGACGTCCCGCACCTCACGGCCCCGGGCCGACCTGCGCACGTGCCGGGCGGAGCGGTAGCCGGGGTGGCGGTCGACGACGAGCACTTCGGGCTGCACGCCGGTGACGGCGCCGAGGTGGTCCACCGCGCGGTCGAAGGCCCGGAGGGTGGCGAGGTCGTCCATGTCGCCGAGGTGGCCGGACAGCCAGGCGTAGCCGTCCCGGGCCAGCGCGAAGGTGTTCTTGAGGTCGCCGCCCGCGGCCAGCGCGGGCCGCACCGGCACCGGCAGGGGCACCGGGAGCGGCACGTAGCCGCGCGAGCGCCGTACCGGCAGCGGCTGCCCGTCCACCACCCGCACCACGGAGTCCTCGCAGGGCACGTGGATGGGGCGGTCGTGGGTGAGCCAGCCGTCGACCAGCGGGGCGAGGCGGGCGAGGGCCTCCCGGTCGTCCGTCACGATGGGCTCGCCGGACAGGTTGGCGCTGGTCATGACCAGCAGTCCGGGGCCGGGAGGGGCGAGCAGGAGGTGGTGCAGCGGGGTGTACGGCAGCAGCACGCCGAGGTCGGGGCTGCGCGGAGCGGCTGCTTCCAGTTCCGCGAGCCGGTGTTGCCCCCGGCGCAGCAGTACGATCGGCCGCACCGGGCCGGTGAGCAGGTCTTCCTCGACGGGCCCCAGTTCCACCGCCCCGGATGCCGCCAGCGCCCTGAGCTGTTCGAGGTCGCGGGCCATCAGGGCGAAGGGCTTGTCACCGCGCCGCTTGCGCCGGCGCAGCAAGGCGACGGTGTCCGCGTCGGTGGCGTCGCAGGCCAGGTGGTAGCCGCCGATGCCCTTGACGGCCAGGACGGCTCCGCAGGTGATCAGGCGCCGGGCCTCGGTGAGCGCCTGCTCGCCGTCGAGCACGGGGAGCCCGGGGACGGACAGGGTGAGGGTCGGGCCGCAGGTGTGGCAGGCGACGGGCTGGGCGTGGAAACGCCGGTCGGCCGGGTCGGCGTACTCGCGGGCGCAGTCGGGGCACATCGCGAAGGCCGCCATCGTGGTGTTGGCCCGGTCGTACGGCAGGGAGGTGACGATGGTGTGGCGGGGCCCGCAGTTGGTGCAGCTGATGAACGGGTGCCGGTGGCGGCGGTCGGCGGGGTCGGCCAGTTCGGCGAGGCAGTCGGCGCAGGTGGCGGTGTCCGGGGGGATCTGGGTGCGGTGCGGTCCGTCGGCGCGGGAGGGGGTGATGACGAAGCCCGGTGTGCCGGTGACGGCCAGCGGCTGGTGGTCCACCGAGGCGACGTCGGCGAGCGGGGGCGCGTCGCTGGCGATGCGCCGGCAGAACGCGGTCACCGCCTCGCCGGTGCCCTCGATCTCGGCGAGCACGCCCTCGCCGGTGTTGGTGACGCTGCCGGACAGCCCGAGTTCGGTGGCGAGGGTGAAGACGAACGGTCGGAAGCCGACGCCCTGGACGAGTCCGCGCACGGCGACCCGGCGGCGCTGGAGCAGGGGCGGCTGCTGATCCGTGGTCACGGCAGGTCCACGGCCGGGTGCGGGTGGTCGTGGACCCCCGCGTGGTCGTGGTCGTTGCCGTGGTGGTTGTGGTTGCCGTGGTCGTGGTCGTGGTCGTGGTCGTGCGCGCCGGCCATCACCGGCCGGTGGACCTGCGCTCCGGCCAGCACCGCGAGCGCCCGGTCCAGCAGCGCACCGGCGCCCTGCCCGGTGCGGGCCGAGGTGAAGACCACCTCCACCCCCGGGTTGACCCGCGCGACGCTCGCGAGGAAGGCCGCTTCGTCGAACTGTGCCGCGACCGCGAGGTCCGCCTTGGTGACCAGCACCAGGTTGGCCAGTCCGAAGGCGGTCGGGTACTTGAGCGGCTTGTCCTCTCCCTCGGTGACCGAGGCGAGGACGACCCGCAGCGATTCGCCGAGGTCGTAGGAGGCGGGGCAGACCAGGTTGCCGACGTTCTCGACGAACAGCAGCCGGGTGTCCGGCGGCAGCCAGCCGGCCAGGTGCCCGCGCAGCATCGCCGTCTCCAGGTGGCACAGGCCGTCGGTGAGGACCTGCTTCACCGGCGCGCCCGAACGGGCCAGCCGGCGCGCGTCGTTCTCGGTCGCGAGGTCGGCGGTGAGGGCCGCGACGGGCACCTCGCGCTCCCGGGCCAGGCCGAGTTCGGCCTCCAGGAGCGCCGTCTTGCCGCTGCCCGGGCTGGACAGCAGGTTCACCACGACGGTGCCCCGGGCGGCCAGTTCCGCCCGCAGCCGCCGGGCGTCGTCGTCGTTGCGGGCGAGAACCGCCTGCCGGAGATCGACGGTGCGACACATCGGTTTCAGCCTCCTTGATCGGTCCGGGCGCCCGTCGGGGGCTCGGACCACTCGACGCCGAGGATCTGCAGCTCACGCCCGGCCAGCAGTTCGACCCTGGCGCCGGCGCAGCGCGGGCAGCCCAGGTCGGGCGGCATGCCGACGCTCCACTCGACCCCGCAGGGCGTGCACTTCGCCCGTGCGGCGACGGCCTCGGTCTCCAGCACCGCACCTTCCAACAGCGTTCCAGCGCAGGCCAGTTCGAAGCAGAAGTCGAGTGCCGACGGGACGACTCCGGCCAGTTCGCCGATCTGCAGCCGGACTCTGGCCACGGCGCTCTCCCCGTGTGCGCGGGCGGCCCGGTCCACCTGGTCGACGACGGCCGTCGCGATCGACATCTCGTGCATCTGTCTCGTTTCCCGCGGTTGGAGGCGCCCGGCTCCGTGGGGGCGCGGGCCCGGTGTCCGGGCCCCGTGAGCAACAGGCCCCATTACAGGGTGCGGCGGCGGGAACGGCTCGAAGCCGCGCCGCCGCCGTATCCGTGACTACCTGTTCGCAGCACGCCGGTGGTGGTCCCCGCGCGTACTGCTCCGCTACCGCATCCGCTCCTACATCCGCCGGATCCGCAGGTAGCGCCTCAGGTCGGGAAGGCTCTGCCAGATCAGCGCCGCGGCTGCGGCCAGGACGGCCGCGGCGGCCGCGACGGCGAGGTTCTTCAGCATGGTGCCGCCTCTCTGTGGGTGTGTGCGTCCGTGGTGAGGACGCGCAGGATCACGGCGACCGCCTCGTCGACGGCGGCGGCCACTGGGGTGCTCAGTCCGATCCCCTCCTCCAGTGAGGCGGGTTCGCAGCCGACCACCAGGACCCGCCCGGGCGCGGTGCCGCCCGTTCCGGCGGCCAGGGTCGCGAGCAGGGCGAGCACGGCGTCCGGGCCCATCCGGTGGCCGTCCAGGACCATCGATTCCACCGGTCCGGCGTCCGCTTCGATCAGGTACACCGTCCCCGGCTCGCCGCCGCGCGCGGTGGCGTCGACGAGCACCAGCGTCCGGTAGCCGTCGAGGAGTTGGTAGGCCAGGTGCACGCCGCGCACGCCGACGTCGAGGAGCTCGACGCCGGCGGGCAGCTCCCGGGCGGCGAGGCGCCGGACGGTCTCGACCCCGAAGCCGTCGTCGCCGAGGAAGATGTTGCCGACCCCGGCGACCAGGACCCGCCCGGTCCGGTCGGCGCTCACGGCCCTTCCACCGGGGTGACCTCGTCCGGCTGGAAGTACCGGAAGCGGCCCTGCGCCCGCCACAGGTCGGCACCCGGGTCGTCGTCCACGGTGACGGCCAGGTGCACCGAACCGTCGACGTCGTGCAGCACCGCCTCCACCAGCGCGGTGCGCCCGTGCAGGAACACGTCCTGGGCGTCGGTGCGGCGGCGCCCGGGCCGGAGCCGCACCCGGCTGCCGGCGGCGACCGGGCGGCCGTCGATCATCACCTGGTCCCGTTCGGGGTCGGTCTGCGGGTCGTTGCCCGGGTCCCACCAGGGCCGGTCCGCCCCGGCTTCGGGGTGGGTGAGTTCGCGCAGCCCCCGGACGGCGCCGTGCAGCCGTTCCAGGATCTCGGGGGGCATCGAGTCGGCGAGGTCGATCACCGCGCCGGCCCGGTCGTCGGTGCCCCGGGCCTCGCGCTTCTCCCGCTCGGTCAGGGCCGCGGTGCGCAGCGCGAGGATCTCGTCGATCTCGGTGGCGTCGTAGAGCGCGCCGGGGCTCTCGGGGGCGATGTGCGGGTGGTCCTCCAGGATGATCGGCGAGGAGAGCAGCACCTTGCCGCTGCCGGGCGGGCCTGCCAGCACGGGCCAGGTGTGCTCGTTGCGGCAGGCGCGCACCGCCTCGCCCGCCCACTCCGGCGGGTCGGTCACCGAGAGGAAGGAGCCGCGGTCGAGGCCGAGCAGCAGGTGGGCCGAGACGAGGGCGTGCGCCAGTGCGGCCTCGCGTCGGGTGCCGGGCACCGGGTCCCAGTCGGAGGTGTTCTCCACCAGGACGGTCAGCCGCTGCGCCCGGTAGGGGCCGGGTACGTCCTGGGCGGTGATCCGCAGTCGGCCCTGGACCCGTTCGCGGCGGCGCAGGAGCCGCCCGGCCAGCGCGCCGTCCTCGACGAGCGGCTCCTCGTCCTCGGACGCGTCGAGTTCGAAGCCGCGGACGGCTTCACCGGCCGCCAGTTCCTCGACCGGGATGAGGAGTTCGATCCGCTCCTCGACCCCTTCGTCCCAGGGGGCGAGCACCCGGTCGGCGAGCTCCAGCTCATCGACGGTCCGGAATCCGCCCTGCCTGCCGGCCTCTTGGACCGTCCGCCGTTGGAGGCGCAGGAACCGCAGCTCGACGGCCAGCTGGTCGCCCCGGCGCGCTTCCATCACGCACTCGGTGCGCTGGTGGGAGTGCTCGCCGCTGTCGGCGCCGTAGCGCGGCGGGGTCAGGACGCCGAACTGCCAGCGCAGCCGGTTCTTGGCCGCTGACGCCCGGTAGGGGTAGAGCACGTAGCCCTCGAACAGGACGGCGTCGGCGATCTGCCGGGCGTGGGCGAACCTGTTCTCGCTCTCGTGGGCGGGCGCGGTCACCGCTCCCCCTTCGCGGTCTGGGCCGCCTTGACGGCCTGGGGTGGCTTCGCGGCCTGGGTCGTCGCTGTGGTCCGGGTCGGCGCTGTGGTCTGGGTCGTCGCTGTGGTCCGGGTCGGCGCTGTGGTCCGGGCCGTGCCGAGCAGCTCGCGCACGGTGGCCTCCCAGGACGGCAGGGCGTGCCGGGAGCGGTAGGCGAGCAGTTCGGCCATCAGGTCAGCGGGCAACCGGAGCCAGCCGCAGCCCGGGAAGTGCGCGTCGATCGCCTCCCGCCAGACCTTGACCGGCATCCGCACGGCGGCTTCCTGGTCCCAGGCCACCGGGGTGACCTGGAAGCCGCCGGGGCCGGCGAAGGCGGTACCCGAGAAGAGCAGCAGCAGCGGCACGTCCCCGTCGTCCAGTGCGGCGAGGTAGCGGGCGGCGGAGACGTCCATGTCGTAGGTGCAGGGCACCACCAGGTCGGTCTCGGTTTCGCCGGTGAACGCGCCGACCAGCAGCGGGACCTGGGCGAACTGGACCGGGTGGAGGGTGCCGGCCCAGCGTGAGCGCTCGCCGAACAGGTCGGTCAGCCGCCCGCCCTCGGCGTCGCCGTAGCGGCGGCGGGCCGGTTCGATCCGCAGTTGGCAGCGCAGCGCCAGCGCGTGCACCCGCACGTCGGCGGGGGCGGTGATGCGCAGCCGGAAGACCAGGGCGGGCCCGGCGGCGTAGGGATCGGCCCGCACTCCGGTGCAGGCGAAGGAGATCGAGGTCACCGGGCGCCGCCTTCGGGGAGGGCGCGGGACCGGGCGGCCAGGCGGTCGAAGAAGGCGGTCTGTTCGGCGCGTGCCTCGGCCCCGCCGTCGAAGCCCTTCCAGCAGCGCCGCAGTCGGCCGACGAGTTCGTAGCAGACGTCGACCGGCACCAGGTAGCACTGGATGCCATCGGTGTCGCGCCGCAGCAGTAGCGCCTCGACGTCCGGCCGCAGCGCGGCGTGGAGGCGGCTGCCGCCGAGCGCGGCCTGCCAGGCGGCCTCGTCGGGTTCGGCCTCGGTCGCGCCGCCCGGGCCGGGGTAGAGCAGGACGGACCGCTGCAGACGCGTGGTGCGCAGCAGGAACGCGGTGGCGACCGGGATGCCGAGGGCGGCCCAGGCGTCCTCGCCGAGGGGGTGGGCCGGGTCGGTCAGGTAGCGGTCGGGGACGGCGCGGTAGCGGCCGTCGGCCGCGCCGGGCTGCTGGAACAGCAGGGCGCAGGCGGTGCAGGCGCAGGTGAGCGCCTGCTGGTCGGTGTCCGCCAGGTGGCGGTGCTCGGCGGGCAGGTGCCGGCCGCAGAACTCGCAGCGTTGCGGCTGCGGGGGTGCGGGCTCCCGCAGCCGACGCAGCAGCGCGGTGCCGGGCCGGTCGAGCTGGCGGAAGGTCATCGCGCGTCCGCCGGGGGCCGAGCGCCGATCTGCAGCAGTTCCGCGGGGCGTTCGAGCTCGACCGCGGTGACCTCGGGGGCGTGGCAGGCCAGGGCGTTCTCGATGTCCTGTTCGCCGCACCCGCAGCCGCTGCGGGTGCGGCGCAGCCGGGCGGTGCCGGTGGCGGGGTCGAAGGCGGCCAGGTCGACCGGTTCGGGCAGGGTGGCGAGTGCGCGGGTGATGCGGGCGGTGACGTCCTCGGGGTGCAGGTCGTGCAGGACGAGCAGCCCGGCCAGCGACGGTTCGTCCAGCAGCCGGGCGAGCGCGGCGGGCGGCAGGGCCTGGACGAGGCGGGCCAGGGCGTCGCCGTAGAGGGCCATCAGTTCGCGGACGAGGTGCTCGCCAGCCTCCTGCGCGTCGGCGCCGGCCAGTTGGTCCAGGGCCTCCTGGATGCGGGCCCCCGCCTGTTCCGGGGTCATGCGGTGAGTCCGCTCAGCCCGGTGGGCACGTGCATGGTCTGCACCGTCTTCCCGTCGCCCAGGTACATGTGGACGCCGCAGGGCAGGCAGGGGTCGAAGCTGCGCACGGCGCGCATGATGTCGATGCCCTTGAAGGTCTCCGGGGGGTTCTCCTCGAAGATCGGGGTGTTCTGGACGGCGTCCTCGTAGGGGCCGGGGGTGCCGAAGCTGTCGCGGACGCTGGCGTTCCACGGGGTCGGCGGGTAGGGGTGGTAGTTCGCGATCTTGCCGTCCCGGATCACCATGTGGTGGGACAGCACGCCGCGTACGGCCTCGGTGAAGCCGCAGCCGATCGACTCGTCCGGCACCTCGAAGCGCTCCCAGGTCTGGCTGCGCCCGGCCCGGACCTCGTCGAGCGCCTTCTCGGCAAAGTGCAGGGCCGCGGCGGCCGCGTAGGCCTGGAAGTAGGTGCGGGCGCGGTTGCGTTCGATGGCGTTGCTCCACTGCGGGATCTTCCACTCGAAGGTGGTCTCCGGCTTGGTCATGGAGCGCGGCAGGTTGATCTGCACGCTGTGTCCGGTGGCCTTGATGTAGCCGATGTCGACCAGTCCGGACAGCGCGGTAGACCACAGGCGGGCGATCGGACCGCCGCCGGTGTCGAGGGCGAGGTAGTCCTTGCCGTCGAACCAGCGGGGGGACATCACCCAGCTGTACTTGTCGTCGAAGTCGCGTTTCTGCGGGGCCGGGATGGTGTGCTGGTTCCAGGGGTGGCGGGGGTCGACGGGGTTGCCCAGCGGGTCGTGGGTGACGAAGAGTTCCTTGCCCTCCCAGTCCTGGTAGTAGGAGCTGCCGAGCAGGATGCGGATGCCGAGGTTGATCTCGGTGAGGTCGTTGGTGACGAGCTTGCCGTCCACCACGATGCCCGGGGTGACGAACATCCGCCGGCCCCAGTCCGTCATGTTGCGGTAGGTGAAGTCGCAGTGGTCCGGGTCGTTGAGGCTGCCCCAGCAGCCGAGCATGACGCGGCGCCGGCCGACCTCCTCGTAGCCGGGCAGGGCCTCGTAGAAGAAGTCGAAGAGGTCGTCGTGCAGCGGCACGACCTTCTTCATGAACTCCACGTAGCGCATCAGCCGGGTCAGGTAGTCGGTGAACAGCTGGACGGTGGCCACCGTGCCGACGCCGCCGGGGTAGAGGGTGGAGGGGTGCACGTGGCGGCCCTCCATCAGGCAGAACATCTCCCGGGTGTAGCGGCTGACCTGGAGCGCCTCGCGGTAGAACTCGCCCTCGATGGGGTTCAGCGAGCGCATGATGTCGGCGATGGTGCGGTACCCGTGGTCGCCGGCGTGCGGCGCCTCGGTGCGTTCGGCCAGTTCCAGGACGCCGGGGTTGGTCTCGCGGACCATCTTCTCGCAGTAGTCGACCCCGACCAGGTTCTCCTGGAAGATGTTGTGGTCGAACATGTACTCGGCGGCCTCGCCGAGGTTGATGATCCACTCGCCGAGGTGCGGGGGCTTGACCCCGTAGGCCATGTTCTGCGCGTAGACCGAACAGGTGGCGTGGTTGTCGCCGCAGATGCCGCAGATCCGGCTGGTGATGAAGTGCGCGTCGCGCGGGTCCTTGCCGCGCATGAAGACGCTGTAGCCGCGGAAGACCGAGGAGGTGCTGTAGCACTCCGCGACCTTCTTCTGCTTGAAGTCGATCTTCGTGTGGATGCCCAGGCTGCCCACGATCCGGGTGATCGGGTCCCAGGACATCTCCACCAGACCGCTGCCGTCGCCGGCCGTCCTGGTCGTCGGTGCCATCGTCTGTCATGCCCTTCTGTCAGCGGGAGGAGGCTCTGCAACGGCCCGCCCGCCCCGGGCGGGGCGGGCGGGCCGAAGGGGGAAAGGGGTCACCACGGCGGGCGGTAACCGGTGGTCAGGCGGCGCCCGGTGTGCCGCCACTTGGGCTCCTGGTCGACCGTCCGGCCCGTGATCGTGCGCAGGCGGCGGATCACCGCCCCGTACGCCGAGCTGGCGCCCGTCGAGACCCGGGAGCCGGGCGGCGGGTCCATGAACGGCATGAACTTGTCGGGGAAGCCCGGCATGGTGCAGGCGATACAGATGCCGCCGACGTTGGGGCAGCCGCCGATGCCGTTGATCCAGCCGCGTTTGGCGACGTTGCACTTGACGACCGGGCCCCAGCAGCCGAGGCGCACCAGGCACTCGGGCGTGCCGTAGTCGGTGGCGAACTGGCCCTGTTCGTAGTAGCCGCCGCGGTCGCAGCCCTCGTGCACGGTCGCGCCGAACAGCCAGGCCGGACGCAGCTTGTCGTCCAACGGGATCATCGGCGCGGAACCGGCCAGCTGGTACAGCAGGTAGGTCAGCGTCTCGGCGAAGTTGTCGGGCTGGATCGGGCAGCCCGGCACGCAGACGATCGGCAGGCCCGCCTTGGACTTCCAGTCCCAGCCCAGGTAGTCGGGCACGCCCATGGCACCGGTCGGGTTGCCGGCCATCGCGTGGATGCCGCCGTAGGTGGCGCAGGTCCCGATGGCGACCACCGCGGTGGCCTTGGGGGTGAGGCGGTCCAGCCACTCACTGGTGGTGATCGGCTGGCCGGTGTCCGGGTTGTCGCCGAAACCGCACCAGTAGCCCTCCTCCTTGATCGTCTCGTTCGGGATGGAACCCTCGACGACCAGGACGAAGGGGTCGAGCTCGCCGCGGTCCGCCTTGAAGAACCACTCCACGAAGTTGTCCGCGCCCTGGACCGGACCGCACTCGAAGTCGATCAGCGGCCAGTGGACGGCGACCTTCGGCAGGCCGGGGAGTGCGCCGGTGACGATCTCCTCGATGCTGGGCTGCATCGCCGCGGTCAGGGAGACCGAGTCCCCGTCGCAGCTCAGACCCGCATTGATCCAGAGAATGTGCACCACGGCGGCGTCGGCTGAAGTTGTTGCAACCGCACCCATGAGGATGCCTCCTCAAAAAAACGGGAGCCGAACAGATAAGCTCAAAAAATTCATAGCAGCAGTTCAGCCCGGCCGCCGGTCCAGAGAACCGGGCAGGTCGCTCGAAGGGACGCAAGCCGGCGCACCCGTCCGGGTGGCCGTCAGCCGGACTCGGCTGGTCCCGAAGGGAGCCCGCACTGAACACCCCGCTCGCGGAGGGCCTGGCCCTGGTACTGCTGCTGGCCGTGCTGGCCTGCGCCGTCGTCCGGCCGTGGGGCTGGCCCGAGGCCGCCGTCGCGGTGCCCGCCGCCGCCCTGCTGGTCGCCACCGGCGCGATATCGCCCGCGCACGCGCTGGAGGAGGCCGAACGGCTGGGGCCCGTGGTCGGGTTCCTGGCGGCGGTGCTGGTACTGGCACAGCTGTGCGACGAGGAGGGGCTGTTCCACGCCTGCGGGGCGTGGATGGCCCGGACCGCCGCACGGCCCGGACGGCTGCTGGTGCAGGTGTTCGCCCTGTCCTCGGTGATCACCGCGGTGCTGAGCCTGGACGCGACGGTGGTGCTGCTGACCCCGGTGGTGTTCGCGACCGCCACCCGGCTCGGCGCCCGGCCGAAGCCGCACGTCTACGCCTGCGCACACCTGTCGAACACCGCGTCGCTGCTGCTTCCGGTGTCCAACCTGACCAACCTGCTGGCGTTCGCGGCCAGCGGCCTGAGCTTCACCCGGTTCGCCGCGCTGATGGCCCTGCCGTGGCTGGTGGCGATCGGCGCCGAGTACGCGGTCTTCCGCCGGTTCTTCGCCGCCGACCTGGACAGCGGGGCCCCGCCGCCACCGGACGAGGCGGCCCCCGAGCTGCCGCTGTTCGCGCTCGTCGTGGTGGCCTGCACGCTCGGCGGGTTCGTCCTCACCTCCGCACTGGGCGTCAATCCGGCGTGGGCGGCCGCGGCGGGGGCCCTCGTGCTGGCCGGCCGGGCGCTCGCCCGGCGCCGCATCACGCCGACGGCGGTCGTCCGGGCCGCGAACGTTCCGTTCCTCGCCTTCGTCGTCGCCCTCGCGATCGTCGTCCGCGCCGTCGTCGACAACGGCCTCGCCGCCGCGCTCGGCCACGTGGTCCCCGCCGGCACCGGACTGCCGTCCCTGCTCGCGGTCGCCGTGCTGGCCGCCGTCCTCGCGAACGTGATCAACAACCTGCCCGCCGTTCTGGTCCTCCTGCCGCTGACGGCGGCCTCCGGCCCGGGTGCGGTGCTGGCGATGCTGCTCGGCGTGAACATCGGCCCCAACCTCACCTACGCCGGCTCCCTGGCCACCCTGCTGTGGCGCAAGATCGTCCAGCAGCACGGGAGCACCGTCCGGCTGGGCGAGTTCACCCGCCTCGGCCTGCTCACCGTCCCGTCGGCGCTGGTGCTGTCCGTCCTGGCGCTGTGGGTGTCGCTGCGGGCCCTGGGAGGCTGACGGGCGGGGCGCCCGCGGGGCGGGCGCCCCAGGGCGCGGGGGTGTCAGGAGATCATGAAGTCCCGGACCGGCAGGGGGCGGTTGACCACGCGGACGTCGCCGATCCAACCGTGGAAGACCTGGCTGAGCGCGCCGCCGTACTCGTAGCCGCCGAGCAGCCAGGGGTGGCCGAGGGTGCTGAGGCCCTCGGACGGTGTCGAGGGGTTGCGGACGACCTCGCAGCCGTTCACGTACATCCGGGTGAGCCGCTTGTTGTTGACGACCGCGACGTGCCACCACGCGCCGAGCGGGAGTTCGTGGCCCCAGTTGGTGACGGGGCCGCTCAGGTTGGTCGGGTAGACGCACCACTGCAGTTCCCGCCCGCCGGACAGGCTGAGCGTGGCGACCGGCTCCTGCGGGTCGGTGTCGGGGCCGGTCTTCCCCGCCTCCCCGCTCGTGCCCCAGCGGCTGAGCAGCGCCGTCCAGGCGTTGCGGCCGGCGTCCCAGTCGGCCGGCAGCTTGAAGAACGCCTCGAAGGTGTAGCCCTGCTGGAAGGTGTCGGCGTTCATCGGGGCCTTGGCGACGGTCTGCAGGTACGCGCCCTGGACCGGCTTGCCCCGGCCCTCGAAGTAGAGGCTGCCGCGGCCGGGCTGGTCGGGGTGCGACTCGGTGGACCAGGTGAGCGTCCCGGCCGGGCTGCCCGGGGCGGTCTGCTTGACGAGGTCGTTGCCGTGACCGCTCAGGTCCTTGACGACCTGGGAGTCTGCGACGGCGCTGCCGGCCGGCCGGCCGCCGTCGAAGCGCCAGTAGGCGACCGTGCCCGGGATCGTCACCTGACGCGCGGGGCGGGCCGGGCGGGCCGGGACCGGGGCGAAGCCGGCGAACCGCCGCGCGAAGTCCACCTGCACCGAGAAGCTGTCCACCGGGCCGGTCAGCTCGATCTCCTGGCTGGCTAGGCGGTTGACCTTCTCGGCGGCCAACTGCTGGATCCAGGGCGAGTACGTCCGCACGTCGATGGTGTTGCGGTCCAGGTCGAAGCGGTAGGCGCGGATCATCGCCGCGCCGCCGTAGTACCGGTTCTGGTAGTTGGTGATGTGGACGTGGACGTCGTGGCCGGCCTTGTTGGTCAGCGTGGTGCTGCCGGGCGGCCAGTAGTGGCCGTTCAGGGTGAGGAAGATCTGGTCGTTGCCGCTGATCAGCCTGTCCCAGAGCGCGTGCCCGTGGTCGGACAGCTGGGCGGCGCCGCCGTCGTCGGCGTAGGCGAGGTCGTGGGTGGTGAGGATGACCGGCACGGTCGGGTGCTGGGCGATCACCGAGTTCGCCCAGGCGAAGCCGCGGTCGGACAGCCGCCAGTCCAGCGAGAGCACCATCCAGTCCCGACCGGCTCCCCGGAACAGGTGGTAGGTGTTGTAGCCGTCCGGGCTCGCGCCCTTGAAGGTCGCCGAGCGGGCGAACCGGGCCGGGTTGAAGGTGTCCAGGTACGCCGTCCGGCCCCGCTGGTCGTCGCTGCCCGAGCCGACGTCGTGGTTGCCGGCCAGGACGCTGTAGGCCGCGCCGTGGCGGTCGAGGAGGGCGAACGCCTTGCCCGCGGCGGCGAACTCCTCGGCCTTGCCGTTCTGGGTGACGTCGCCCAGGTGCGCGAGGAAGACGAAGTTCTCGTCGCTGCCGTCCAGCACGTGGCGCAGTGAGGCCTCCAGCGGGGCGGGGTGGATCCGGTCGTCGTCGAAGAGGTACTGGGTGTCGGGCATCACCGCCAGGGAGAACCGGGGGCCGTCCGGGTCCGGATCCCAGGCGCCCCGGCCGTCGTCCGCGGCGGCGGGCGCGCCGAAGGCGTCGGCCGTCGCGTCAGCGGGCTCGTCCGCCGCCGCCGTCGCCGTGGAGCCCGCCCCGAAGACCGCCAGCCCGGCGCCGACCAGCCCCGTCGCGCGCAGGAAGGCGCGGCGTCCGGCCGCCGCCGGCGCGTCGGAGTCGAACCCGACGGTCCGCGGGCAGCTCGACCCGTGGTCGTCGTGGGGAAGGTCGTTCTGATGGTGGTTCATCGGGGCAGCTCCTCGGGCCGTGCACGGTGATCGCGACGTTAGGGGCACGACGCGGACCGCCGACCGGACGGCCGGCCTCCGCACGGTGAACGCCCGGGGAACGTCCCCCGCGAGCGCTGCTCCCCGTCCGGGCCTCCCCGCCCGGCTTCTGCTGCCGGGTCAGTGGCCGCCCTTGGGTTCGGTGCAGCCGCCGTCCAGGTACATGCCGTGCGGGTGGACGTCGGGCGGGGAGGTCAGCAGGCCGCTGACGCACAAGACGGCTTCGGGGATCTGGAGGTCGAATCCGGGGGCGCCGGTGGAGGTGCGGACGTTGACCAGCTCGGCGGGGTAGCCGAGGCGTTGGAGGGCCGCGCGGAGGCCGGCTTCGTCGAGGACGGCCGGCGTGCCGGCGGGCCGCAGGGCGTCCGCGATCCGTGCCGCGTGGGCCTCGCCGCGGCATTGGGCGTCGGCGAGGAGCCTGACGGTCTGTTTGTAGGCGTGGTTCTCCGCGTACTTGTCGGCCCAGGTACCGCCGTCGCCCGTGGGGGCGGCGGCCGGGGCGGACGGCGGTGTGGCGGCGACGCCCGCGCATTTCGCCGCGACCTGGGGGAAGAGCCGGTCGTGGCGGGCCAGGGCCTCGGCTCCGGCCTGGCCGGGCTCTCGGGCCGGGGTGGTCGCGGTGGTGGGGGCGCCGCCGACCGGCGTGCCGCCGGTCGCGCCGCCCGGTACGCTCACCGATCCGCAACCGGCCAGTGCCACGGCCGTCACGGCCACGGCCAGGCCTGCGGCCATCGCGGTCCTCGCGCGCTTCATCGACCTTCTCCCCCTTGGACATCGACCCTTGATCGCATCATTGTCGCGTACGGGGGCGACGGCCGGCGGGTCAGTCCGCGAACGGGCCGGTGTCTCCGAAGGCGAGGCGGGTGAAGTGCTCGGCGATGCGGTGGTGGCCGGCCTGGTCCGGGTGCAGGTCGTCGGGGAGCGGGTGGTCGTCATGGTCGGTCCGGCCGTAGAGCGAACGGCCGTCCAGGTAGTGCAGGTTGAGGTCGCCGTCGGCGGCGCGGGCGGCGACGATGCGGGCGAGTTCGGTCCGGATGACGGTGAGGGTGAGGCGGCCCGCCGCGGTCTCGGCCGGGTCGCCGGTGGCCCGGAAGCGCAGTGCCCCGGTGCTGAAGTCGACGGCGAGGGGCCCCGGGGTGTCCTCCTGGATCGGGCAGAGGATCGGGGAGACGACGAGCAGCGGCGTGGCCGGGTGTCCTTCGCGGACGGTGTCGAGGAAGCCGTGCACCGCCGGGACGAAGGCACGCAGGCGCATCACGTCGGCGTTGACGAGGTTGATGCCGATCTTCAGGCTGATCAGGTCGGCGGGGGTGTCGCGGATCGCGCGTGCGGTGAACGGGTCGAGCAGCGCGCTGCCGCCGAAGCCGAGGTTGACCAGGTCGACGCCGCCCGCGGCCGCCGCCAGGGCGGGCCAGGTGCCGGTCGGGTGGGTGGCGTTGGAGCCGTGGCTGATCGAGCTGCCGTGGTGCAGCCAGCGACGGCGGGTGCCGTCCGGGACCGGGGTGACGGGGGCGTCGGTGTCGAGGGCGAGGAGTTCGGTGGTCTCGGTGTGCGGGAGCCAGATCTCGACGGTCTTGTCCCGGGCGGGCAGACCGGTGAACCGGGCGGTGCCGGGCGGGCCCTGGGTCAGCTCGACGCGGCCGGTGACCATATCGACGGTGCGCAGGTTGCCGCCGGACACCGTGGTCTGCGCCGTCAGCCGCCCGTCGACGAGGAGGTCGTACACCCCGTCGGGCGGGGTGGGCACGCCCACGTAGGCCCGCTTGGTCGGGACGGTGTGCAGGTCGATCGCGGTGGCGCGGGTGCGGAAGGCCAGCCGGACGCCGGAGGGCTGGGACTCGGCGATCGCGAGCTGTTCGTCGGGGATCTGCCGGCGGGCCCGGGCGGGCAGGCGGTGCGGCAGCAGGCCGCGTCCGGTGTGCTCGACGTCGAGGTGGCCGTGCAGCAGGGCCTCGGTGACGGGGGTGGTGAAAGAGGTGTTCATCGCTGTTCCATCGCGTTCTGTGCGGGCCCTGCCCGTGCCATGTGCTTTCTGCCATCCGGCTATAGTCAGTATGGGATTACCTAATGAGTTTAGGCAAATGGGATTACAGCCTTGGATTCCCGGTCCTGGATCCCCAGGCCCTGGCTGTCGGCGGCCACGGCCACGGCCACGGCGTCAGCCCGCCAGGATGACCGTCTCCGCCGGGCCGGAGAAGCCGGCCTGCTGGACCGGGGCGCCGGTCGCGGCGAGGCGGCGGTGCTCCTGCGGACTGACGCCGCGGACGCGTTTGAAGGCCGCCGAGAGGGCGAAGGCGTTGCTGTAGCCGACCTTGCGGGCCGCGAAGGCGACGGTGCATTCGGGTTCGCGCAGCAGGTCGGCGGCGACGGCCAGCCGCCAGCCCGCCAGGTAGGCCATCGGCGGTTCGCCGACCAGGCCGGTGAAGCGGCGGGCCAGGCCCGCCCGCGACACCCCGACCCGCTGGGCGAGGTCGGCGACCGTCCAGGCGGTGGCCGGGTCGTCGTGCATCAGCCGCAGCACCGGTCCGACGACGGCGTCGTGCTGGGCGCGGTACCAGGCCGGGGCGCCGGAGTCGGGGGCGGCGAGCCAGGAGCGCAGCACGGAGACGACCAGCAGGTCCAGGATGCGGTCCAGGACCAGCTCCTGACCGGGCTCGTTGCGCCCTATCTCAGCGGCCAGCAGGTGCACCAGGGTGTCGTCGGCGCCGGTGCCGGCCGGGCGGACCAGCAGGGCGGGCAGGCAGGCGAGCAGGCGCTGGCCGATCTCGTGCTCGGCCTGGTAGGTGCCGGACAGGACCACCGAGGACGCCTGGTCGCCCTCCCGGCCCTGCCCCCAGGTCCGGACGCCGAGCGACATCACCTCGGAGACGTCCACCCCGCCGCGCGTGCAGACCTGCCCGGGGCCGACGATCACATCCACGGGGGTGTCGGGGTCGTCCGCCACCGTGTACGGCTCCGGACCCCGGACGATCGCCACGTCGCCGGGGTGCAGCAGCAGCGGCGTGCCGCGCTCGGGCAGGATCCAGGCCTCGCCGCGAACCATCGTCACCACCGACAGCGGGGCCCGGTCCTCGATCCGCAGCGACCACGGCGGGGTGAGGATCGAGCGCAGCAGGAACGCGCCGCGGGCCTTGGGGCCGTCGAGGAGTCCCGTCAGAGTGTCCATGGGCCCAAGTGTAGACGGCAAGACATCATTTGACGGTTCGTCATTTGAGAGGGTCTTGAGTGATCGAGGTGGCCCGAGCGGCCCGGATGCCGGATGATCGGCGCACGGGGGACGAACCGATACGCAGATACGCAGAGACAGTGAGGGGCTACGAAGATGGAACTGGCACGCACACTCGCACTGGTGGCGGCCACCGTCACCTGTGGACTGACCGCCGGGTTGTTCTACGCGTTCGCGTGCTCGGTCATGCCCGCGCTCGCGCGGGTCGAGGACCGCACCTTCATCGAGGTCATGCAGCGCATCAACGTGGCCATCCTGAACGGCTGGTTCGTCCTCGGCTTCGTCGGCGCCCTCCTCACCACCGGCGCCGCCGTCGCCCTCCACCTGCCCTCCGACGGCCACCACGCGCTACCCGCCACCGTGGCCGCCCTGGTGCTCTACATCGCCGCGATCGGCGTCACCCGCTCCGTCAACATCCCGCTCAACGACGAACTCGCCGCCGGCGGCGAGCCCCGGCGCATCACCGACCCGGCCGCCGTCCGGGGGCGCTTCGAAGCCCGCTGGGTCCGCTTCAACGTGCTGCGCGCCCTGCTCTGCACCGCCGCCGTCGCCTGCCTCGCCTGGGCGCTGATCCTGCACGGCCAGGCCTGACCCCGCGCCCGGTCGGACCCCCGGATACGCCTTCGAACTCCCGCGCGCGTCGTGGGAGTTCGAAGGCGTATCCGGGGCCGGTCCCGCCCTAGCCGCAGAGGGTCCCGAAGGTGTACCCGCGCGCCTTGAGGGTGGAGAGGATCGTCGGAAGCGCGGCGGCGGTCTGGCTGCGGTCTCCGCCGCCGTCGTGCAACAGGATCACCGAGCCCGCGCGGACGTTCTTCAGCACCCGGGACTGGATGGCCGCCGTTCCCGGCCGGGACCAGTCGGTCGGGTCCACCGACCACAGCACGACCTGCTTGCCGAGCGCCGCCGCGCGCGAGCGCACGGCGCCGTCGACCGCACCGTAGGGCGGGCGCAGGCAGCTCGGGGTGCGGCCGGTCTGGGCGCGGATCGCCTTGTCCGTGTTCGCCACCTGGGCGTTGACGGCGGAGGCCGAGAGCCGGCGCAGGTCCGGGTGCGACCAGGAGTGGTTCTGCACGCTGTGGCCCGCCCGGGCGACCTGCCCGGTGAGCGCCGGATGGGCGGCGACGTTCTGCCCGATCTCGAAGAACGTCGCACGCACGCCGTAGCGGGCGAGGATCCCGAGGATCTTCGGCGTGTACGTGGGGCTGGGGCCGTCGTCGAAGGTGAGGTAGACGACCTTCCCTCCCTTGTCGGCCTTGGCGCCCGCCGCCTCGGCGGGTGCGGCCGGCACCGCGACCGCCGCTCCCGCCACCAGGGCGACGGCGAGTGCGCCGATCGCGGTCCGAATCCGCCCAACCGCCCTGCGCCTGCCGGAATGTACGGCCATGCCTGCCCCCTGCCCCTGGTGCCGGAACCGCCCTGTACCGACCAGTCTGCGCCGAAGGGCGCCGCCGCCGCGACCGGCCGGGGGTGAATTCGGCCAGCTGCCCGGCGGGTTGACCAGCCGCGGGAACAGGGCCGGGATCAGGGCCAGGCACCGGGCCAGGCACCGGGGCCGGGCACGGCGACCGCCCCCGGTGGGGATCCACCAGGGGCGTCAACCCCGTTGCGGGGCCCGGCCGTTCAGCGCGAGGCGCGGCCGTGCAGGACCAGCGCCCGGGTCAGGGCCGCCAGGCCGCCCGTGCAGAGCAGCGTGCGGAGCATGTTGGTGGCCACCCAGGTGCCCTCGAACTTGGCGCGCACGCCCGCGAAGTCGGTGATCTGGGACGGGTCGCCGGCCTGCGCCAGCTGGTTGTTGAGCGGGATGTTGACGCCCATGGTGACCATCAGGGCCACCACGTACAGCACCGTCGCCCCGGCGGCCCACAGCGCCGCCTGGCGCCGGCCGGCCTTGTGCTGGAGCCAGGCCGCCACGCCCGTCGCCACGAAGGCGCCGACGAAGACCAGGCCGAACATGCCGTTCTCGATCGACTTGTTGATGTGCTGCATCGCCGTCACGTACGTCCGGTCGTCGCCCGCCGCGAGGCCCGGCATCACGGACACGTCGAAGGCGAAGAACAGGCCCGCCATCAGGCCCATCGCGATGGTGGCGCCCGCCAGGACGGGCCCGGCGGCCTTGCTCCGTGCGGCGGGGGCCGCCGAGGCGCCCGGCGCGAGGCCGCCGAAGGAGGATGGAGCGGAGTAGGAAGCTGGAGTCGCGGTCTGGTTCGAGCGCATCGGTAATCCTTCGATTTCTCCCCGGCCCCCGCCCAGCGCGGGGGCCACCACGGTGCCCGGGCACCGGCTTCCGTACCGCTCCCGGGTTCGACCCGGATGGACGGTCAGGAAGTCGGCGAGGCCCGGCACCGACGATCAACGAAACTGACTGGCCTGCGAGTTGTGCGGCGTGGTGGGCGGCTCACACGTCCCAGACCCCGGACGCGGCGGCCTCGCGGGCGAAGTCGGCGAAGTCCCGCGGCTCACGCCCCAACGCCCGCCGCACCCCGTCCCCCAACGAGGCGTTACGACCGTCCAGGATCACCGAGAACAGCTCCGCGAAGTCCCCCGGCAGACCCGCCTCCTCCAACACCCCCCGGTACGCCGCCTCCGACAC
>NZ_JBFBFU010000045.1:0-56939 GCF_040684355.1 Kitasatospora sp. NPDC091276
TCGACACATCCGGATCAACGCCACACGACCGGTCCGGGACACTCCCGGACCGGTCACACCATACGAATCAACGACCCGCGAAGTACGGGACTAGATGCCGGTGCCCGTGGTCGGGTTCCGGGAGGCGCCCATACGCGTTCAGCCCCGGGGTCGCTTCAGCCCGCCGCGCGGGGGCGTGGTTCGAGGGCCGGGGTTCGGGCGAATCCGCCCTCGGCGAAATCTGATCGTCATAAGATCCCTTCGTGTGCCGAGGGTCGGCACCCGGCCCGGCCGCGCGCGCTCGTGCGGCCGGACGGATGGTCAACGCAGCGGGGAGTAGCGATGACACGTACGGGGAAGCGAATGCTGGCCGCCAGCGCGGCCGCCCTGGCGGCGGTACTGGCGGTCGCCGGGACGGCCGCGGCGCAGCCGGGCCCGGCTGCGGTCCAGAGCGGTATGGGCACGGGGGAGATCCTGCCGCACCCGGGGGAGACGGGCCTGATCTGGATCCCGGACTGGATCGGCGACGGCGGCGCGGTGACGGCCTCCGTCAACCCCTCGCAGCCCTTCACCGTGACGGTGGGCTGCCAGGGCGGCGGCTCGGTCCAGGTCCACGTCGCCGGCCTGGCGCCGGCCGACTTCACGGTCCAGTGCCCGGTCGGCGCGACCGGCATCGGCTCGGTGGAGATCCCCGCCCGGCCCGGCCGGGACCTCCTGTTCACGGTGACCGCCTCCGACCAGGCGATCCACTGGGGCATGTACGCCACCCAGGCGGACTGACCCCGCCGCGGGTCCCGGAACGGGTCCCGTTCGGTCCTGCCGCGCGCGACAGGACTGAACGGGACTGAACGGGACTGAACGGGACCGGCCCTAACGCCGCACGCTGCGCGGCCCGGTGACCGCCGCGCCCAGCGCGCCGACCCGGGCCCGCAGTTCGCGGTCGGCGGTGACGACCAGGCAGTCCCGGTCCGGCTGTTCGGCTCTGGCCGCCCGGACCAGCTCGACGATCCGGTCGTCACCGCTGCCGGCCGCCGCGACCACCCGCACCTCGGGCAGCCCGTCCACACCCCGGGCCGCGCCCTCCACGACCAGCACCACCTCCAGCGGCCCGGGCCGCTCCGGCAGGCCCTGCCCGGCGACGGCGACCAGCGCGTCCCGCAGCCGCTCGGCGGCGCCCCGTCGATCCCGCCACCACCCGTCGGGCACCGACCCGACCACGTTGGCCGCGTCCACCACCAGCAGCGGCAGCCCGCCCCGGGCCCCGTCCGCGTCCCTGTCCTCCATGGCCTCTCCCACGCCCTTGCTCGTCACGCCTTTCCCCGGGCCGGCCCGGCCCGGCGAGTGACCGGGGGCCCCGCCAGCCGGGTGGCGCGTCAGGTGAGGGTGATCCGGATGCCGACGGTGCCGCGCTCGCCGCGGCGCAGGCGGCTGCCGAGCAGGGTGAGCACACCGAGCAGGCCGTACTTCTGGCGCAGCAGGGTGCGGTAGGCGGCGGTGCGTTCGGGGCTGAGGATCTCGGCGGTGGCGGGGTACTGCTCGCCGGTCGGCCGGCCCTTGACGTCGCAGGGGCCCACCAGGACGTCCGCGCGGTTGCGGATCCGCTTGACCTTCCAGGAGTCGGCGACGGTCCAGACGCCGAGCGCCTCGCCGTCGCGCACCACCCACACCGGGGTCGGCACGGTGGTGCCGTCCTTCTTGTAGGTGGTGACGAGCAGGTAGCTCCCGGAGGAGAGGCTGACGATCCGGGCGAGCCGGTCGGAGGAAACGGGGTCGGGCGTGGTCATGGCCGGAAGTCTAGGGCGTGCCTGACCAGGGCCCGGGCCCGGCGGGCCAGCCCGCGGTGGCCGTGCCCGCCGAGGGCGGTGGCGCCCGGGTCGGGGAGCGCGGCCGGGTCGGCGGCGAGTGCGGCGCGGCGGCGGGCGGCGGTGCGCCCGGCGGCCCACAGGGCGAGGACGGCGCCGAGTGCGATGGCCGTCCAGGCGGCCGGGGCGAGGCCGGGGTCGTTGCCCCGGACGGCCTGCGGGTGGGCCTGGCCGGCGATGGCGGCGGGGGCGGCGGAGGAGGCAGCGCCGGCCCGGCCGGTGATGGTGGCCGGGTGGGCGGCGGCGGTGTCCTCCACCAGTTGCCCGACCGGCTGGACCTTGCCGGCCGCCGCGAAGCCCCAGTCGAGCAGTTCGGCCGCCTCGTCGTAGACCCGGGTCTGGGTGTCCGGGTGCATCACCGTCACCAGCAGCGTGCGGCCGCCGCGCTGGGCGGCGCCGGTGAAGGTGGCGCCCGCGTTGGTGGTGTAGCCGTTCTTGACGCCGATCAGGCCCTGGTACTTGCCGAGCAGCCGGTCGGTGTTGGCGATGTCGAAGCTGGTGCGCTGCCCGGTGAGCTTGTCGAGTCCGCCGGGGAAGTGCGCGGTGCGGGTGGAGCAGTAGGAGCGGAAGTCGGCGTTGCGCAGCCCGGCGCGGGCGAACAGGGTGAGGTCGTAGGCGGAGGAGACCTGGCCGTCCATGTCGTAGCCGTCGGGGGAGACCACCTTGGTGTCGCGGGCTTGCAGGGCCTGGGCGCGGGCCTGCATCTCGGCGACGGTCTGCTGGAGGCCGCCGTTCATGTGCGCGAGGACGTGGACGGCGTCGTTGCCGGAGCTGAGGAAGACGCCCCGCCAGAGGTCCTCGACGCGGTACGGCAGGTCCTCCTTGACGCCGACGAGGCTGCTGCCGGCGCCGACGTTGGCCAGTTCGGCCGTGGTGACCTTGTGCTCCGTCGTGCGGTCGAACTTGGGCAGCACGGTGTCCGCGAAGAGCATCTTCAGGGTGCTGGCCGGGGGGAGCTGGAGGTGGGCGTTGTGGGCCGCGAGGACCTCGCCGGTGCCGGCGTCGGCGACCAGCCAGGACCGCCCGGTCAACGTGGGCGGCAGCGCGGGCGCCCCGGCCAGCGGAGCGACCTGGACGGCGGACCGGCCGAGCCGTTCGCCGCCGATCGCACCGGCGGCGTCCTGCCCGGGGGCGGTCGGGGCGCCGGCGGCGAGCATCAGGGCGGACACCGCGGCGGCCGCCGCCACTCTGCTGACATGCTGTGGCATCTGCTGCACACGGCGAACGTACCCGGGGCGCGGCCGGGCCGCCGCGCCTGCTGCTCCGTCCGGACCCCGGGCGGGTACGGCGGTCCGGACCCCGGGCGGTACGGCCCCGGGACGGCCGGGCGGCGGGCGGGCGGCGACCGGCGGCTCCGGGACGGCCGGCGGAAGCCGCCGGGACGACTTTGGTCATCCCCGGGTCGCGCCGAAAGTCGGATTCCCGGGCGCCGGGAGCTGCCTAGGCTCGGGGCATGAAGACGCTGCTCGGCTATCTCGGTTTCGTGCTGATCCTCGGCGGCGGGTCCGGCCTGGCGGCGGACTGGCTGGGGGGCTTCCGGCTGTTCGGCTTCGTCCGTTTCCTGGTCCCGGACGGCCATGAGACCGCCGGGTACGCCACCCTGCTGGTGCTCGGCATCCTGCTGGCGATCCCGGCGGCCCGCCGAGGCTGATCAGCGGCTCAACCCGAGCCCTGATCCGCGCCCCGACCGGCACCCCGACCGGCACTCTGATCAGCCCCCGCCCCCGAGGCCGCCACGCCGTCGAGCAGGACGGCGAGCCCGGTGCGGAAGGCCGCCCGGTCGCGGTCCTGCGGCGTGCCGTCGGCGGCGCCCTGGAGGGCGGTCAGCAGGGGGAAACGCTCGGTGAAGTCCGGTGCCAGTTCGGCGAGTCGGGCGGACCGGGCGGTCCACCAGTCCTCGTCGGCGATGCCGGTCGCGGCGGCGGCGCCGCGTGATTCGGCGGCCACGGCGGCCGTGCCGCGGACGAACTGCCAGAGCGCCGCGACGACGCCGTGCAGCCGCGGGGGTGCGAGGGCGGCCGGTTGCAGGGCACGCAACAGGCTTTCCATGGCGGCGAGTTCGGCCGGTCCGAGCACCGGGCGGGCCTGCGATACCTGGAGGATCCAGGGGTGGCGCAGGTAGCAGGCGTACAGTTCCTCGGCCCAGGCGGTGACGGCGGGGCGCCAGCCCTCCAAGTCCGCGACGGAAGGCCGCAGTTCGCCGAGTGCCCGGTCGTGCATCAGGTCGAGGAGTTCGGCCTTGCCCGGGACGTAGGTGTAGAGGGCCATGGCGGTGCGGCCGAGCCGTTCGCCGACGGCGCGCATCGAGAGCGCGGCCATGCCGTCCGCGTCGGCGACCGCGATGCCGGCGGAGACGATCGCGTCGACGCTGAGGCCCGGTTTGGGGCCGCTGCGCCCGGTGCGCGGTTGCGGTGGTGCGCCCCAGAGCAGGGACAGGGACCGGTGGGCGTCGCCCTGTCCGGCGTAGACGACCATGCAGCAACTCCTTATGGCGTAAAGTATCCTCGGCCACGACAACTCTTTATGTCGTAAGGTTATCAACCGAAGGGGTTTTGCGATGACACTGCCCGTCACCTTCGTCGAGGTCGTCGAGGTCCGCCGGATCACGCCGCGCACCGCCCGGGTCACCTTCGAGGCCGAGGCCCTGGCGGACTCCGTGGGCACGGCGCCCGACCAGCAGGTGAAGCTGTGCTTCCCCCGTCCCGGCCAGGCGGTGCCCGAGCTGCCCGCGCAGAGCGAGGACCCGATGAGCTGGTACCAGGCGTACCTGGCGATCCCCGAGGCGGGGCGCCCGCTGCTGCGCAGCTTCACCCTCCGGCGCCGGCGGCCCGGCACCCGCCTGGTCGAGATCGACTTCGTGCTGCACGGCGACACCGGTCCGGCCGCCGCCTGGGCGGAGCGCGCGGAGCCGGGGCAGCGGCTCGGGATGGTCGGCCCCTCGGCGCTGTACGCCCCGCCGGTCCCGCTCGCCGAGGCCGCCGCCGCTGCCGACTGGGTGCTGCTGGCGGGGGACGAGACGGCGCTGCCGGCGATCGCGACGCTGGTCGAGGCGCTGCCCGCCGGGGTGCGGGCCCTCGCGTTCGTCGAGGTCGCGGACGAGGCCGAGCGGCAGCCGCTGGAGAGCCGTGCCGAGCTGGCCGTGCACTGGTCGGTCCGGGGCGGGGCGGCCCCCGGGGTCGTGCTGGCCGGGGCCGTGCGGGCCGCCGCGCTGCCGGCCGGCGCGCCGTTCGCCTGGCTCGCGGGGGAGGCGGGCGCGGTGCGGGCGCTGCGCCGCCACCTGGTGGCGGAGCGCGGCGTGCCGAAGCGGTCGATCGACTTCGCCGGGTACTGGCGCCACCGGCTGACCCAGGACGACGCGCCCACCGCCGAGGATCTGGCGGACGCCCAGGAGCGATTGGCCGCCGGCTGATCGGGTGCTGATCGCTCGGCGGCCGGGGGATTCCGGCCACCGGGCGTCGGTGTGACCGCGCGCCCGTTCTGTCATGTCCGGTTTCAGAGTGGGTCCGGGGGGAAGGGTGTGTGGCGGTGCTGACGGTGTGTCCCAGGTGGCGGTGGTCCGCCACTGTCCAGAGTTCGCCACCGATTTTTTCCGACCGGGATCGGACAGTTCCGACCGGGTCTGGTCAGCGAAAAGGGGCGGACATGGCCCGATTTCTGCCGTGAATTTTACTTTCTGATGGTCTTTTTTACTTTCTAATGGGGATTTCCCCCCTTGTCGTGGTCGTGTCGGATGCGCTGGAATGCGACCGCTGTCGGGACGCGCGGTCCGGAGCAACCACGCGTCCGACCTGGATTCGCGTACGCTGGGCCGCGCAACCTGACGTCTCATCAGACGAAAGGATGTCCATTGATCGGCTGGCGGAAATCCCAGCTAGCAGCTGCCGTCACGGTCACCGCCGCGTCCATGGTCCTGACCTTCGGGTCCAGCGCCAACGCAGCTCCGCTCCCGGACCCGCAGAACGCCCCCGTGGCGTCCGCGGACGGGACCCCGGTGCCGGTGATCGTGATTCTCAAGGACCAGATAGCGGACGCCCCGGCCGACAACGGCCACCTCGGCGCCCGTAAGCAGAAGGCCGCGAACGCCCAGGCGCCGCTGCTGGACAAGGTCAAGGCCAACGGCGGCACCAACATCAAGAGCTTCGTGGTCGGGAACGCGTTCTCGGCCACGGTGAGCCCCGCGCTGCGTGCCGCGCTGCTGGCCGACCCGGCCGTCGCCTCGGTCGTCGCGGACGAGCAGGTCACTGTCACGCCGCCGGCCGCCGGCAAGGCCGCGGCCGCGAAGGACGCCGCGGACACCAAGTCCGGTGCCAAGTCGGCCAAGGCCGCCGCCCCGCAGGCCGTTTCGGGCAGCAACGGCCAGGGCGCCGAGCAGAACGCGACCAACACGATCTGCCCGTCCGACCCGTCCCAGCCGCTGCTGGAGCCGGAGGGCCTCTACTCGACGCACGCCGTCGGCGCCGACGGCAAGCCCGGCGCGGCCGACCTGGCCACCGGCAAGGGCGTCAAGGTCGCCTACATCGCGGACGGCCTCGACCCGAACAACCCGGACTTCATCCGGGCCGACGGCTCGCACGCGGTCGTCGACTACCAGGACTTCGCGGGCGACGGCGTGGACGCGCCGACCGGTGGCGCGGAGGCCTTCGGCGACGCCTCGGCGGTCATCGCCCAGGGCCGCCAGGTCTACGACGTCTCGAAGTTCGTGAACGCCTCCCGCGGTCTGCCGGCCGGCTGCAACATCCGCATCCGCGGCCTCGCCCCGGACGCCTCGCTGGTCGCCCTGCGGGCCGGCGGCGAGATCATGTCGAACTCGTCGATCCTGCAGTCCATCGACTACGCGGTCTCGGTCGCCAAGGTCGACGTGCTGAACGAGTCCTTCGGCGGCAACGTCACCCCGGACAGCGGCGCGCACGACACCATCTCGCTCTTCAACGACCAGGCCGTCAAGGCCGGTGTCACCGTCTCCGTCTCCACCGGCGACGCGGGCATCAGCGGCACCATCGGCACCCCGGCCACCGACCCGAACGTGATCGCGGTCGGCGCCTCGACGGACAACCAGAACTACCAGCAGACCGGCTACGCGGCCGCCCAGTTCTCCAACAAGGCCTGGAGCAACAACCGCATCTCCGCGCTCTCCTCGGGCGGCTTCACCCAGGCCGGCCGCACGGTCGACCTGGTCGCGCCGGGCGAGTCGGACTGGGCGCTCTGCTCGCCCGACACCAGCAAGTACACCGACTGCACCGGCTACAGCGGCCAGGGTTCGCCGATCCAGTCGTTCGGCGGCACCAGCCAGGCCGCGCCGTTCGTCACCGGCGCCGCGGCCCTGGTCATCCAGGCCTACCGCGACACCCACAACGGCCAGTCGCCCGCCCCGGCGCTGGTGAAGAAGTTCATCACCGGCACCGCCCAGGACCTCGGCGTCCCGGCCGAGGAGCAGGGCGCCGGCCTGCTGAACGTCCGCGCCGCCGTCGAGGCCGCCCGCGGCTACCACGCCGGCTCCGGCGCGTCGGACAGCAAGACCGTCGTCGTCACCACCGGTCAGGTCGACATCGCCGGCAACCCCGGCTCGACCCACACCGCCGACGTGACCGTCACCAACACCAGCTCCGCCCCGCAGACGGTCAGCGGCGCGACCCGTACCTTCGTGCCGCAGTCGAGCAACCAGCAGACCGTCCAGCTGGACACGGCCTCCACCGACACCTTCAAGTACGCCACCAACGGCGCCACCTGGGTGCAGAAGCAGGTCAAGTTCACCGTCCCGGCCGGCGCCGACCGCCTCGCGGCGTCGATCGCCTGGCAGGGTGCGGCCAGCCCGGTCACCAACGGCTCCGTGGTCCGCATGACGCTGCTCGACCCGTCGGGCCGCTTCGAGACCAACACCCGTCCGCAGGGCGGCGCCACCCCGGCCGACTTCGGCCTGGTGGACGTCCCGCACCCGGTGGCCGGCGAGTGGACCGCCGTCCTGTACACCCCGGCGGGCAAGGCCGGCTACAACGGCCCGGTCCAGCTGGGCACCGCCACCCAGCGCGCGGTGCCGGCCGGCGCCGTCAGCCCGAGCGTCGCGGACCTGAAGCCGGGTGAGACCAAGACCCTCAAGGTCCAGCTCACCACCCCGGGCACCAGCGGCGACTCCAGCCAGGCGATCACCGTCGCCAGCTCCAACGGCACCGCCACCAGCGTTCCGGTCGTGCTGCGCAGCCTCGTTCCGGTCAACCAGGGCAAGGGCGCCTTCACCGGCACCATCACCGGTGGCAACGGCCGCAACGCCTCGCCGACGCAGAGCTTCGCGTACGCCTTCGACGTCCCGAAGGGCCAGAAGGACCTGCGGGTCGGCGTCACCGTCGCCAAGGACCCGAAGCTGCTCATGCAGGGCGCGCTGATCAGCCCGAACGGCACCCCGATCGACATCGAGGGCAACGGCCTGCTCGACGCGCAGGGCAACCTGACCGGCACCACCGCCGGCGTCTCGGCCACCACCGTCAACCCGGCCGCCGGCCGCTGGCGGTTCGTCCTGAACGTGCTCGGCCCGGTCAGCGGCCAGGAGCTCGCCCAGGACTTCGCCGGCACCGTCGCGTTCAACCAGAACGTCGCCACCGCCGCCGGCCTGCCGAACGACCCGCACGCCAAGCTGGCGGCCGGCAAGCCGGTCACCGTCCAGGTGAACTACACCAACAACACCGTCGCCACCCAGAAGATCTCGGCCGACGGCCGCCTGGACCGCCGCACCGACATCCCGCTGGTGCCGCAGGGCGCCTCCGCGACGGTCACCCTGCCGCTGAGCCTCACCTCCGCGGTGCCGTCCTTCCTCGTCCCGCCGGGCACCGACCAGCTGAAGGCGGTGGCGGCCTCCTCGACGCCGGCCCACCTGGAGCTGTCCGGCACCACCGGCTCGCCGGACCTCTTCGGCGACCTGAAGAAGGCCCAGGACGGTTCGACCATCTCGGTCGTGACCGACAACGGCAGCGCGTCGCAGCCGGTCCTCCCCGGCGTGTGGGGCACCTTCCTGCAGCAGGTCGGCCCGTTCGGCACCGCCGGCGCCCCGGCCGGCACCGCCACCATCACCGCGACCGCGCACACCCAGGCGTTCGACCCGGCGCTGACCTCCAGCACCGGTGACCCGTACGCCCTGGCGGTCAACGCCTCGGCCCCGGCCGCCAACCCGGTGACCGTCCAGCCGGGCGCCAGCGGCTCGCTCCAGGTCACCGTGACCCCGACCGGTGCGAAGGGCAGCACCGTCCACGGTGTGCTGTACCTGGTGTCCGCCCCCAGCTCGGTGGCGACCGCCAACAACACCCTGGGCACCACCGGTTCGGTGCTCGCGGCGATCCCCTACAGCTACACGGTGAACTGACCTTCCATCACCACGCCGAGGCCGTCCCGGAGTTCCGGGGCGGCCTCGGCCGTTCTCCCCGGGGCGGCGGGAATGCCCCGCGCCCCGGCGGTGTTGCGCCGGGAAGGGCCGGGGCGAAACGGATGCCCCGGCCCTTCCACCGGACCGGGAGCGGGACTTGAACGACGCGATCAAGCACAGCCACGTCGAGGTGAACGGTGTCCGTCTGCACGTCGCGGAACAGGGCGAGGGCCCGCTGGTCCTGCTGCTGCACGGCTTCCCGGAGAGCTGGTACTCCTGGCGCCACCAGTTCGCCCCGCTCGCCGCGGCCGGCTACCGGGTCGTCGCCCCCGACCAGCGCGGCTACGCCCGCAGCGAGCAGCCCGAGCGGGTGGACGCGTACTCCCTGCTGCACCTGGTCGGCGACGTCACGGCGCTGATCCGCGCGCTCGGCGAGGAGCGGGCCGTCGTGGTCGGGCACGACTGGGGCGCGCCGGTCGCCTGGGCCACCGCCGCGCTGCGGCCGGACCTGGTGCGCGGGGTCGCCGGGCTGAGCGTGCCGCCGCTGCCCAGCGGGCCGCGGCCGCTGCGGGAGTCCCGGGAGAACTTCGGCGAGGGCTTCTACCAGAACTACTTCCAGGAGCCGGGCCGCGCCGACGCCGAACTGGCGGCCGACGTGAAGTCCAGCTTCCGCCGCATCCTGGGCGGTGGCCCGCGCGGTGGGGGGAAGCCGCAGCCGTGGGTCGTCCCCGAGGGCAAGGTCCTGCTGGACACCATCCCGGAGCCGGCGCAGCTGCCGGCCTGGCTCACCGAGGCGGACATCGACGCCCTCGCGGCCGACTACGCCCTGCACGGCGAGCACGCCTTCACGGGCGGGCTCAACTGGTACCGGAACATCGACCGCAACGCCGAACTGATGGCCGCCTTCGACGGCGTGACGATCGACGTGCCGGCGTTGTACGTGGCCGGCGAACAGGACATGGTGAACGCGCTCGTCCCACCGGAGGTGCTGGCCCACCTGCTGAGCCGGGTGCCCAAGCTGCACCGCCACGTCCGGCTGCCGGACACCGGGCACTGGACGCAGCAGGAGCGCCCGGCGGAGGTCAACGAGGCGCTGCTCGACTTCCTCAAGCACCTGGACGCCTGACGCCCGCCCGGCTCCGGCCCGGATGCCGGGTCGGAGCCGGGTTGCGGAGGTCCGGCGGCGCGATCAGTGGTGGTGGTGGCTGCCCATGGGGTGGTCGCAGGCGCGGCACCTCCGGATGAAGAGGAGGCTCAGGCCGACGGTGACCACCGCGCCGAGCGCCACCCCGGTGCCCCGCACCGTCTTGCGGGCCGCGTTGCCGCCGATCGAGCCGGTGCACCGCGAGCAGTTCTGGCATCCGGTCCGCACCGGGATCTTCTTCCCCACGACGCTTCCTCCCAGGCGAGGTCCCGACCAGCGGCCGGGCTCGTGAACGTCCCGCAGAAGCTTATAACTTGAGCTGCCCGTCGATAACGTGAGCTGCCCGTCCTCGCCCGGTGAACGATCATCCGCCCGAAGGACCGGCCCCGTACGGGTCGAGGAGTTCGGCCACGAGCCGGCGCGCGTACGCGGGGTCGAGGCCGGCCGGGCGGAAGAGGATGCGGTACATCAGGGGGGCGACGACGCCGTCCATGACCGCCTCGACGCCGGGCGTGTCCTCCCCGCGGCCGCCCGCCCGGCTCAGCACGGCGCCGACCTGTTCGGCCGCGTAGTCCGAGCACTGGCCGGCGTTGCCGCCGTCCGGGTCGCCGAGCAGGGCGTCGCGGATGTAGGCGCGGCCCGAGGGGGAGGCCATCTCGTCGAGGAACTGTTCGGCCCAGGCCGTCAGGTCGGACCGCAGGTCGCCCAGGTCCTCCGGCGCCGTGTCGGGCCGCAGGCGCTCCACCGCGACGTCGGACAGCAGCTCCTGGAGATCACCCCAGCGGCGGTAGACCGTCGACGGGGTGACGCCCGCGCGCTGCGCGACCAGCGGCACCGTCAGCGCGTCGCGGCCCACCTCGGCGAGGAGTTCACGCACAGCGGTGTGCACCGATGCCTGGACCCGGGCGCTGCGCCCGCCGGGGCGCACCATCTGTTTGCGACTCATGATAAACACCTTAAAGCACAATCCTTGCGTTTACGGGGTGCCGGGGTGCCGGGGCCCGCCTCGGAGCCGGACGGCGGGCCGGCGCCGTCCGGCCCGGCCCGCCTGCTGTTCTCAGGCCGCCGGCGCGAGCGCCCGGGCGGGCTGCGTCCGCTCGTAGGCGTGGCCGACCCGCAGCAGTGTGCGCTCTCCGAGCGGCCGGCCGAGCAGCTGCATGCCGATCGGCAGGCCCGCCGCGTCCCGGCCGACCGGGACGGACAGGGCGGGCACCCCGGTGATGTTGGCGGGGGCGGACAGGCGCACGTAGGCGTCGGGGACGCTCTCGACCGTGCCGTCGGGCCAGGTGACGGCCTCCTGGTCGGTCCGTACCGCGGTGACCGGGACGGTCGGGGCGGCGATCACGTCGACCTCCTCCAGCATCCGGGCCCACTCCTGCCGCATGAGCGTCCGGGAGCGCTGGGCGCGCAGGTAGTCCCCGGCGGTCATCAGCTCGCCGGCCTCCAGGAGGGCGCGGACGTCCGCCTGGTACAGCTCGGGCACCGCCCGCAGGGAGCGCTCGTGGTAGGCGGTGGCCTCCGGTGCCACCAGCCCCCACAGAGTCGCCTGGAGGTAGCGGGTCATCGGGATGTCGACGTCGACGAGCCGTGCGCCGAGTGCCTCCAGGTGCTCGATGGCGCGCCGGACGGCGGCCTCCACCTCCACGTCGACGCGGTCGAAGTAGTAGCTGCGCGGCACGCCGACGCGCAGCCCCGCCAGGTCCGTGTCCGCGCCCGGCCGGTGGCCGACGGCGGGGGTGGCCAGCGAGGCGGGGTCGCGCGGGTCGTGCCCGGCGAGGGCGTCCAGGACGAGGGCCGTGTCCTCGACGGTCCGGGCGATCGGGCCGACGTGGTCCAGCGACCAGGACAGGGACGCGACGCCGTGGCGGGGGACGAGGCCGTAGGTCGGCTTGAGGCCGACGACCCCGTTGAGCGCGGCGGGCACCCGGATCGAGCCGCCGGTGTCGGTGCCCAGCGCGAAGGTCGCGGCGCCCGCGGCGACGGCGACGGCGGATCCGCCGCTGGAGCCGCCGGCGACCCGGCCGCGGTCCCAGGCGTTGCCGGTCTGCGGGGTGGTCAGGCCGTAGGCGAACTCGTGGGTGTGCGTCTTGCCGACCAGGATCGCGCCGGCCGCGGCCAGGCGGGCGGCGACCGTGCTGTCGGCCTGCGCGCGGTGGTCGGCGCGGACCCGGGAGCTGGCCGTGGTGGCCAGCCCGGCGACGTCGATCAGGTCCTTGAGCCCCATCGGCACGCCGTGCAGCGGCCCCCGGTGCAGGCCGCGCGCCGCTTCCTGCTCGGCCTCGCGGGCCGCCCGGCGCGCCCGCTCCGCGGTGACCGCGACGTAGGCGCCGAGGTGCGGTTCGACCAGCTCGATGCGGTCGAGGACCGAGTCCGCCAGTTCGACGGGGGACAGTCGCCGGGCCCGGATCTCCTCCGCGGCGGCGGCGAGGGAGAGCTCATACGGCTGCATCGTGCGTCTCCTCATCCGTGTAGTGGGCGCTTTCCGCGCGGTAGGCGCTCGCGGGCGGGGTGTCCCCGAAGTCCAGCTCCCGCAGGACCGCGACGACGGAGAGCAGCTGGTTGGCGGTGGCCGCGACCGGGTCGTGGCGGTCGGCGGGCAGGGGGAGCCCGGCCCGGGCGGCCCAGCGGGCGGCCTCGGGCGGCGTGAGGTCGGTGGCGGGCCGTTCGGTGGCGGACGGACCGGTGGGAGGTTCGGCGGAGGGGCGTTCGGTGGTGGGCGGTTCGGCGGAGGACATGGGCGTTCTCTCCTGATCGGGGCTGGAGCGAGATGGCACCCGCACCAAAAGCTAACCGTTTGCGTTAGCCAGACTGTAGGTCCTACGATGGCTTAACGCAAACAGATTGCGTTTACGGGAGGAGTTCCATGTCCGGCGCCACGTCCGAAGCCCCCGCCCCCATCCCCGCCTGGACGGTGGGAGGCGTCACCGTCCATCGCATCGACGAGACCCTCCTGCCGCCCGCGACCGGGCCGTGGCTGCTGCCCGAGGCCACCCCCGAGGTGGTGACCGGCCACGACTGGCTGCACCCCCACTTCGCCGACCACGAGGGCGTCCTGCACCTCGACAGCCACAGCTTCGCGTTCGCCGTGGGCGGGCTGCGCGTCCTCGTCGACACCGGCATAGGCAACGGCAAGGAGCGGGCCAACCCGGCCTGGCACCACCTGCGGACCGACTACCTGGAGCGCCTCGCCACCGCCGGCTTCCCCCCGGACTCCGTCGACCTGGTGGTCCTCACCCACCTGCACGCCGACCACGTCGGCTGGAACACCCGGGAGGTGAACGGCGAGTGGGTCCCCACCTTCCCCCGCGCCCGCTACCTCACCTCCCGCGCCGAGCGGGAGTTCTGGGCCGGGTACGACCTGGAGGAGGCGCGCAGGCAGATGTTCCTCGACTCCGTGATCCCGGTCGAGCGGGCCGGTTTGCTGGACCTCGTCGACGTCCCGGCCGAGGGCGTCGAGATCACCCCGGGCCTGCGCCTGATCCCCACCCCCGGTCACACCCCCGGCCACGTCGCCGTCGAACTGACCAATCGGGGCGAGACGGCGCTGATCACCGGTGACTGCGTCCACCACCCGGTCCAGCTCGCCCACCCCGCCATCGGCGCCTGCGTCGACATCGACCCGTGGCAGTCCGAGGCCTCGCGCCGCAAGCTCCTCGGCTCCCTCGCCGACACGGACACCCTGCTGCTCGGCACCCACTTCGCGCCGCCCACCGCCGGTCGCGTGCGCACGGAGGGGGACGCCTACCGGCTGCTGCCCGTGCCCTCGGCCTGACGCCGCGTTCGACCTCCCCGGGACGCTCGCACCCCTTCACCAGTCCTGCGCCCGGGGTCCGTCGACCGCACACCCGGATCGAGCGGGACGGGTGCGCCGGGTCGGGGTGGTGACCCGGGGTCGGTTCCCCGGCGTTCGATTACCGCGCGATCTGTCGTTTATCCGGCGATACCGCCGCTGAGCTGCGAAATCTCGCTGGCAGCGGACGTCGATGATCCCCTAGAGTCGGCGCGCCCGCCCCGGTCGGGGCGCTGGCGGCACCGGCGTGCGAGTCCGAGCACGCGGCGATTCCAGGAGTTGACGATCTGATGGTGTGTGTGGCGTGTGGGGCGCGTCCCGCGGGGACCGAGAGCCGACGCTGCTTCGGCTGCGCGGAGGCGGCGCCGGGTTGGGCGGCGGCGCTCCGACCGGCGAACAGCCTTGCCATCGCGGTCTACGTCCTGCTGGGGGTGAACGCGATGCTGGCGGCGGGGGCGGTCGTGGCCGGCCTCTGGTCCGATGTCCTGCTGGGCCAGTTGGCGGACGGGTCGGCTGACCTCGACGACTTCGATGCCGTGGACTCCCTGGTGAAAGGGCTGAACGGGGTCTTCCTTCCGTTGGCGCTGGCCACCGCCGTGGTGTTCATCATCTGGTTCTACCGCATCCGCCAGAACGCCGACCTGCTGCTGCCGCACGGGCACCGGCGCGGACGCGGCTGGACCATCGGGGCCTGGGTCACCCCGTTCGTCCTGCTCTGGTTCCCCTGGCAGCTGATGGTGGACTGCTGGCGGGCGAGCGCTCCGCTGGACGCGGAGGGACGGCGCCGCACGGTGTCGGAGAAGGTCCTGGTCCTGTGGTGGTCCACCTGGATCGGCGCGCTGGTCGTCAACCGGATCGCCAACTCGATGATGAAGTACGTGAACCTGACGGTGCTCGACAGCCTGGAGGACCTGCGCGAGACCATCCGGGTGGAGACCGCCGGCTCGGCGCTGCGCCTGGTCGCGGCCGTCGCCGCGATCGTGGTGGTCCAGCGGCTGACGGCCATGCAGTGGGCGCGCCGGGCCGACATCAACCCGCTGGCCGCCAGGGCCGCCCAGGTGGCGGCCGAGGAAGCTCGGGCGCAGGCCCAAGCCCAGGCCCAGGCTTAGGCCGCCACGGTGGCGGACTCGGACACTCCCTACACCGGCAGCAGGCGGGCGATCAGTTCGCCGAGGCGGCGGGCGTTGCGGCAGGAGTGCATCTCCACGACGCCCGCGTAGGCGGCTGCGGCGGAGTCGCCGGTCCGCCAGAGGGCGGGCTGCTCGGGGTTGAGCCAGTGGACCCGCCGGGCCCGGTCGGCGATCCGGCGCAGTGCGTCCAGGTTCGGGTCGCGGTGGTTGTTGCGGGCGTCGCCGAGGATCAGCACGCTGGTGCGCGGGCCGACCGCGTCCAGGTGCCGTTCGGCGAACTCGCCCAGGGCGGAGCCGTAGTCGCTGTTGCCGTGGTGGCCCATCACCTTGGCCTCGGTGAGGATCCGGGCGGCGAGCCGGGCCGGGTCGGCGTCGCCGCGCGCCAGCAGGGCGGTGACCTCGGCGGTGCGGTTCACGAAGGCGAACACCCGTACCTTGCTGAACTGTTCGCTCATCGCCCGCACCAGCAGCATGGTGAAGTCGGCGAATCCGGCCACCGAGCCGGAGACGTCGCACAGCAGCACCAGTTCCGGCCGGGCCGGGCGGCGCAGCCGGTGGGCAGGGCGCAGCGGCACCCCGCCGGTGGACAGCGAGCGACGCAGGGTGCGGCGCAGGTCGATCCGTCCGCGTGCGGCGCGGCGGCGCCGGGCGGCCAGCCTGGTGGCCAGCTTGCGGGCCAACGGGTGGACGGTGCGGCGCAGTTCGGCGAGCTGGTCGCGGCCAGCGGCGAGGAAGTCGATCCGGTCGGCGGTGGGTGCGACGGCGCGTTCGGCGATCCGCTCGGCGCCGCGCAGTTCGGCGACCCGGCGGCGGGCCTCGGTGGCGACCAAGGCGCGGAAGTCCTGGATGCGGCGGCGGATCTCGTCGGCGAGGACGCGGTCGGACAGGTCCGGGGCGGTGGCCCGCTCGCGCAGGGCGGCGAGGATCCGGGCGAGCAGGGTCTCGGGGGCGAGTCGGCCGAGCGCCTGGTGGGCCGACCAGCCGTCCGAGGCCGGCGTGGCACCGGCGCCGTACCGGCCGAAGGCCTCCACCACCTCGCCGGCCAGCCGGGCCTGGGCGGCCCGGTCGTCGGCGGTCAGGGCGGCGGCGAGGCGCTCGCGCAGGTCGTCGCGCAGCGGGTCGGGGTGGCCGGGGCGCGGTGGCCGGGGGTCGTCCGGGAGTGCGGGCGGGTCGGCGCGGACGGCCTCGGGGGTGCCGACGCCGAGCGGGAAGAACAGGTCGAACGTGGCGTCGAAGACGGCCCGTTGGGTGTCCGAGCGCAGCAGCGCGGCGGCCAGGCCGGCCCGCATCTGCTCGCGGTCGGCGAATCCGAGGACGTCGAGGACGGCGGCCGCGTCGACCGTCTCGGCGGGGCCGATCCGCAGGCCGTGCCCGCGCAGCGCGCGGACCAGGCCGGTGAGCCGGGCGGCGGAATCGGCCGGGGGCGGGGCGGTGGTCATGCGGGGGTGAGCTTCTGCGCGGCCTTCCGGATGTCGTCCTGGTGCTTGAGGATCACCCCGAGGGTGTCCTGGACGACCGCCTCGTCGAGGGTGTCCGCGCCGAGCGCCAGCAGGGTGTGGGCCCAGTCGATGGTCTCGGCGACGGACGGCGCCTTGCGCAGGTCCATCGCGCGCAGCGCGCCGACCACCCGGACCAGCGAGGCGGCCAGCGTGTCGTCCAGGCCGGGCACCTTGAGCCGGACGATCTTCCGCTCCAACTCGGCGTCCGGGTAGTCGAGGTGGAGGAAGAGACAGCGTCGACGCAGTGCCTCGGACAGTTCACGGGTGGCGTTGGAGGTGAGCAGCACGAAGGGGCGGCGGCTCGCGGCGATGGTGCCGAGTTCGGGCACGGTGACCTGGAAGTCGCTGAGCACCTCCAGCAGCAGCGCCTCCACCTCGACGTCGGCCTTGTCCATCTCGTCGATCAGCAGCACGGTGGGCTCGTCGCCGCGGATGGCGGTGAGCAGCGGGCGGGTGAGCAGGAACTCCTCGCCGAAGATGTCGGTGCGGGCCTGGTCCCAGCCCTCGTCGCGGCCGGCGGTGATCCGCAGCAACTGCTTGGCGTGGTTCCACTCGTAGAGCGCGCGGGCCTCGTCGATGCCCTCGTAGCACTGGAGCCGGACCAGCCGGGCCCGGCCGATCGCGGCCACCGCCTTGGCGAGTTCGGTCTTGCCGACCCCGGCCGGGCCCTCGACCAGCAGCGGCTTGCCGAGCCGGTCGGCGAGGAAGACGGTGGTGGCCACGGCGGTGGAGGCCAGGTAGCCGGTGGCGGCCAGCTGGTCGGCGGTGTCCGCCACCGATGCGAAGAACCCCGTGCCGTCGCTGCTGCCGCTCATCTGCCCGCCCCGTTCCTGTCGGCCGTGTCCGTGCGGCAGCACCCTACCGGCCGGTCACTTCGCCGTCTCGGGGGTTCGGCGGGTGGCGAAGGCTGAGCCGGGCCGGCGGCGGGGCGTGCTTCTGGATCACCTGGCGGGCGTGCGGGCGTGCGGGCGCGCCGGAGCGGCGTACGGCGACCGCGGTCGCCGTACGCCGCTCGTCTGTTCCCGCCGGTCGGCCGTCAGTTGACGACGTCTGACCGAACGTCAGTCGGCGAAGGCCCCTCGGGTCGTCAGTTGACGAAGATGAGCGGGCTGCCCGCCACCGAGGTGTCGGTGACCGGGCCGTAGGTGGCGCTGAAGTAGCCGGTCGAGAAGCACAGGCCCGAGCCGGAGACCAGGTTGAACGGCTGGGAGGTGAAGCCGATGGTGTTGCCGGTGTTCGAGGTGGTGCCGGAGATGCCGGTGGTGGTCTGGTAGACGCAGTTGACGCTGCCGAGGATGGTGCTGAGCACGACCGTGGTCTTCATCGCGCCGGCCGCGCCGGGGGTGAGGGCGACCGGGTTGCCGGGGCCGTCGCCGACGGTGTTGGTGAACGGCAGGTTGTTGACGGTGATGCTCTTGACGCCGGTGACGCCGAGGACGTTGGAGGAGCAGGAGCCGAAGGTCTGGGTGTTGAGCTGCTCGACCGCGCTGCCGGGGGCGGCCGGGTTGGCCGTCACGGTGGCGGAGAAGGCCGAGTTGGCACAGCTGATGCCGCTCGTTCCGCTGGCGCTGCTGTAGAAGGTGGCGGTGGTGCCCGAGACCAGACTGGCGGTGAGGACGTCGCCGACGGCGACGTCCGGGCCGCTGCTGCTGCCGGTGGTCAGCACCGCGGAGCCGTCGGCCTGGGCGGGTGCGACGGCGGCGCAGGTGAAGGCGAGGGCGGCGAGGGCCGCGGTACCGAGCGTGCGGCGAAAGCGCATGAGGGTGACCTCTCTCCGTGCGGAGACGGGTGGGGGTGGCCCGCGGTGCGGGTGTGGTGGCGTGCACGGCGGGGGAGGTGCGTGGGCATGGCGTGCCGGGGGCTTCGCGGGGCCGTGGTGCGGCGGGCCCGGCGCCACGGGCCCGCTCGTACGGCACAGCGGTGTGAAGGTGCGGACGTGCGCTGCGAGTGCAGGAGTGCACGTCGGCGGCTGCCACCGCCGCGGGCCTGCGTCCGCTCGTGGTCCCGTGGCCCGGGCTGCTCGCCCGGGGCCGCCGGAGCCCCTGGAGGTCGTCCGGTGGTGACAGGGTCGCCCACCGGTTGGAAACCTGTCAGTGTTGTAAACCCGATGTTACGTCAATGTCAATACAGGTAACAGGAGTTGGTGATGGAACGGAAACACCTCCGAAGTGCCGACGTGATCCTGCTGCCGGGCGCGCGGGCCGGTCGTGACCCAGCCCGGTCCATCAAGCGCGGCCCGAGCCGGCTGCCCCCGGGCGTGGTGGCCGCGACCCAGCGCGAGCGGCTGCTCGACGGACTGGTCCAGACGGTGGCCGCGCGCGGCTACCAGCACGCCACGGTCAGCGACATCTGCCGCGCGGCCGGGGTGACCAGGCCGGTCTTCTACGAGCTGTTCAGCGGCAAGGAGGACGCCTTCCTGGCCGCGCACCGGCACGGCACCGGGGTGGTGCTCCGGCGGATGGCGGCGGCCTTCGCGGCGGAGTCCGACTGGTGCGCCGGGATCCGGCAGGCGCTCGGCGCGATGCTCCATCTGCTGGCGGGGACACCGGCCTTCGCGACCATGGCGGTGATCGAGATCGAGGCGGTCGGACCGGCCGGCCGCCGTGAGCGGGACCAACTCCTCACCCGGTTCCGGGCGTTCTTCGCCGAGGTGCCCCAACCACTGGGCGGTGTGCGGGTTGTGGAGCTGGTGGATGCCGTGGTGGGCGGGGTCTACAGCGCGCTCTACCGGCGGATCGACTCCGGTCGGACGGTTCAACTTCCGGAACTCCTGCCGGTGTTGAGCATGTTCTGTCTCGCGCCCTTCCTCGGCCCGGCGGAGGCGGCCGTCCGGCTCGGGTTGCCGATCGGTGAAGATCCTTCGTGCACCCGTATTGACCCGGCCACTACCGGGCAGTAGCTTCCCAGTTACTCAAAGCGCGGCCTGACCGTGCCCGCCCCGCTGCCGAGGGGCGGGCGGCCCGGTCGGGCCGTGGAACGCTGTCCGCGCCAGGGCACCGTGCCAGTGCCTGCACATCCCACCCACCCAACAGGGAGCACACATGGCCATGTCCGAGGACGCCGCCGCCGCGGCCGAGACCCCGGAGACGCCGACCGGCACCAGGAGAGGGCGGGTACGGCTCAAGCGCAGCGCCTGGATGGCCGTTCCGGCCGTCGCGGCGGGCGCCGTCCTGATGGCCCTCACCGCCCAGGGCGTACTCGCCGCCCAGTTCTCCATCAGCGGCATGCCGTTCACGATCACCGCGGACAAGCTCGACGGCAAGGGCTTCGCCCAGTTCGGCAGCCTGGACTCGATGATCCCCGACAGCCCCAACCAGGGCTCCACCGGCGGTCAGGTGCTGGTCGCGGTCTCGGCGATCAAGAAGGCCGAGATCACCAACCTGTGCCAGAGCGTGGACCTCGGTGGCGTCAACCTGGTGATCCACGCCGGCGACGCCGGCACCCCCGTCTCCGCCACCGACCTCACCACCGACTCCGACATGCTGTCCGGTGACGCGGAGTTCACCAACATCGAGATCGGCGGCGACGCCAGCACCTACACCAAGGCCGGCAACGCGGGCAAGGGCAACCCGGGCGTCTTCGGGCAGCAGGCCGACACCGTCGTGCTGACGCACCTCAAGCAGCACAACTACGCGAGCACCGCCGTCGGTTTCAAACTGCCCAACCTGCGGCTGAGCTTCAGCTCCCAGGGCTGCTGACCATGACGGAGTCCGTACCGGAGCCGGCCGGTTCCGGCGAGGGCGTCGCGGAGGGGGCCGTGGGGACGGCTCCCGCCCCCGCCCCCGCCACCACCCGACCGGTCAAACGCGACTGGCGGGGCCAGCGGCCGTTCTGGGGCGGGCTGCTGGTGCTGTTCGGCGGCGCCGAGATCCTGTTCACCCTGCGTGCCCCGCTGCCCGTCGTCCTGCACATCGGGATGCAGGGGCTGGCGGGCTACCTGGTGCCGGCGGTGATGGTGCTGTGCGGCCTGCTGATCCTGTTCAACCCGGCCCAGCGGCTGTTCTACTCCGTCCTCGCCGTGCTCGCCGCGCTGGCGAGCTGGCTCACCTCCAACCTGGGCGGCTTCGTGATCGGGATGCTGCTCGGACTGGTGGGCGCCTGCCTCACCTTCGGCTGGCTGCCCGATCAGCCGCTGCGCCGGGGGCGGCAGCGGCGGGAGGACCGGCGCCAGGAACGCCGGTCGTCCCGAGCGGGCACGGCCGGGGTCTAGCCCGAGGCGCCCCGACGGCGCCCGCCCCCTGGTGATGGGAGAGCACCAGGGGGCGGGGCGTCGGGGCACGGGGGAGTGCGGGGTCGGGCCGTGACGGTCAGATCGTCGCGGCGTCGATCACGAAGCGGAACCGGACGTCGCCGGCCAGCACCCGCTGGTAGGCCTCGTTGACCTGCTCGGCGCGGATCAGCTCGATCTCCGCGGTGATGCCGTGCTCGCCGCAGAAGTCCAGCATCTCCTGGGTGGCCGGCAGCCCGCCGATCATCGAACCGGCCAGCGAACGGCGGCCGGAGAGCAGCGCGTGCGCGTTCACCGTGACCGGCTTCTCCGGCGCGCCGACCTGCACCATGGTGCCGTCGGTGCGCAGCAGGCCGAGGTAGGCGCTCAGGTCGAGGTCGGCGGAGACCGTGTTGACGATCAGGTCGAAGGTGCCCGCGAGCTCGGTGAAGGTGGCCGGGTCGGAGGTGGCCCGGTAGTGGTCGGCGCCGAGCTTCAGCCCGTCCTCGCGCTTGCGCAGCGACTGGCTGAGCACGGTGACCTCCGCGCCCATGGCGTGGGCGAGCTTCACGCCCATGTGGCCGAGCCCGCCGAGGCCCACGATCGCGACCTTCCTGCCCGGCCCGGCGCCCCAGTGCGCGAGCGGCGAGTACAGCGTGATGCCGGCGCACAGCAGCGGCGCGGCGGCGTCCAGCGGCAGGTTGTCGGGGATGCGCAGCGCGTACGCCTCGTCGACGACCAGCTTCGAGGAGTAGCCGCCGTAGGTCGGCAGGCCGTCGTGGCCGACGCTGTTGTAGGTGAAGACGGTGCCGCCCTGGCCGGTGCAGTACTGCTGGAGGCCGGCCCGGCAGTTGTCGCACTCCCGGCAGGAGTCGACGATGCAGCCGACTCCGACCCGGTCGCCGGCCTGCCAGCGGGTGACGCCCGGGCCGACCTCGGTGACCACGCCCGCGATCTCGTGGCCCGGGACCATCGGGAAGATGCCGGTGCCCCAGTCCTCGCCGACCTGGTGGATGTCGGAGTGGCAGATGCCGCAGAACTTGATGTCGATCACGATGTCGTGCTCGCCCACCGCCCTGCGGGTGACGGTGGTCTTCTCCAGCGGGGAGTCGGGCCGCGCCGCGGCGTAGGCGGCGACCGTGCGGGTGGTGCCCTCGGTGGTGCTCGTCGTCGTTGCGTTCGTCGAGTTCGTCATGTTTCCAGCCTGCGCCGGTGCGGCGCGACCAGCCAGACCAGAGCCTTTCGTACGTACGCCACGCCTAGGGACCCCGGACGTACGACCACGGAACGTACGCACGGCGGTATCACCCTTCCCCCCGCCCCCGCCGCCCGGATTCCCCGCATACTGCAGACATGGACCAGCGCACCGAACTCAGCGAGTTCCTCCGATCCCGCCGCGCCCGGCTGCGGCCCGAGGACGTGGGCCTGCCGGACAGCACCACCCGGCGGCGGGTGCCCGGCCTGCGCCGCGAGGAGCTGGCCCTGCTCGCCGGAGTCAGCACCGCCTACTACACCCGGCTCGAACAGGGCCACGGCGAGAGCGTCTCCGCCGCCGTCCTGGACGCCATCGCCCGCGTGCTGCGGCTCAGCCCCGCTGAGCGCGAGCACCTCGGCCGGCTCACCGGGCCCGTCCGCCGTCGCCCCGGCCGGGCCGCCGCCCGCCCGCAGCGGGTCCGGCCCGCGCTCCAGCAGCTCCTGGACGCGATGGACTGCGTGCCCGCGTACGTCCTCGGCAGGCGCCTGGACATCATCGGCTGGAACCGGCTCGGCACCGCCCTGCTCGGCGACTTCGCCGCGATGCAGCCCGAGCAGCGCAACATGGCCTGGCAGCTCTTCCTCGAACCGGCCTCCCGCGAGCTCTACGAGGACTGGGACGGCAAGGCGACCGACGTCGTCGGCATGCTGCGGCTGGACGCCGGACGGGATCCGGACGACCCCAGGCTCGCCTCGCTGATCGGTGAACTCTCCCTCAAGAGCGCCGACTTCCGCCGCCTCTGGGCCACCCACAGCATCCAGGACAAGGGCCACGGCACCAAGCGGCTGCACCACCCGGTGGTCGGCCGGCTCAACCTCCAGTACGAGACGCTGCGCCCGGCCGGGGACGTCGACCAGGTGCTCGTCACCTACCACGCCGAGCCCGGCTCCAGCTCCGCCGAATCCCTGCGCCTGCTGGCCAGTTGGGCGGCCACCGAGTTCCGCCCCGAGCCCGCCGAGGCGACCCCGGCCGATCCCGCCCGGTAGCGACGCGGGGCCTCCCTGCCCGGCCTTCCCGTCGGGCCTTCCCGTCGGGTCTTCCCGTCAAGGGGTCGATGGTCCCGGGTCCGATCGGGGCCATCGGCCCTTCTCGCCGGTAACCGGGCGGCGATTGACTGGACGGGTCATGGACACCACCACCAGCGGAAACACCACCAGCGGCACCACCGCCGAGTACGACCGGCTGATCGCCCGCCACCACGCGATGCGGCTACGCCGCCAACTCCTCACCCCGGCCTCGCCGTTCGGGCCCGATTCGGCCGGCGCCGGCGCCGGCGCCGGCGGCACCGGTGGCACCGGCGGGCCAGGCGGCTACGACGGCGCCGCCGACCAACGGCTGATCCGGCGCGACCTCGGCCTGCTCGAACCGCTCTCCGAACTGATCGACCACCTCTACGCGGTGATGTTCCGCCGCCGCCCCTACCTGCGTCCGCTCTTCCCCGCCTCGATGGAGTTCCAGCAGGCCCACCTGGAGCGGATCCTCCGCCATCTGGTGGACCACCTCCACCACCCGGCCGAACTGGCCTCGACCCTGCGCCAACTCGGGCGCGACCACCGCAAACTGGGCGTCCGGCCGGTCCACTACGAGGCCTTCGAGGAGGCCCTGTGCGCGGCGATCCGGCACCGGGCGGCCGCCCGGTGGACCGGGGAGATGGAAGCGGCCTGGGTCCGGATGCTGCGCTTCGCCGTCGCGGCGATGACGGCCGGCGCCGACTCCGCGCTCACCGAACCCCCGTACTGGCACGCCGTGGTGACCGGCCACGAGCGCCGCCGCCCCGACCTCGCCGTCCTGCGCGTGCGCACCGGCGAGCCCTACCCGTACCGGGCCGGACAGTACGGCACGGTCGAGCACCCGACGCTCCCGCACACCTGGCGGCAGTACTCGATGGGCTGCGCGCCGCGCGCCGACAACGAGTTGGAGTTCCACGTCCGGCGCACCGGGCCGGACGGGGTCAGCGCGGCCCTCGTCGAACGCACCGCCGTCGGCGACCGGCTGCGCCTCGGCCCGCCGCGCGGCGGGCTGCTGCCCGAGGACGACACCCGCGACCTGCTGCTGGTCGCCGGCGGCACCGGCCTGGCCCCGATGAAGGCCATCGTCGAGCAGCAGGCCGCCCGGCGCCCGCGCGGCCGCCGCGTCCACCTGTTCGTCGGCGCCCGGGACCGCGGCGACCTCTACGACTGGTCCGCGCTCTCCGAACTCGGCCTGCACAAGCCCTGGCTGGCGCTCACCCCGGTCACCGCAGGCCGGCTCGCCGACGCCGTCGCGGGCGCCGGGGACTGGCGCGAGCACCTCGCCTGCGTCAGCGGCCCGGCCGGCATGGTCGCCTCCGTCCGCTCCGAACTGCTCGCCGCCGGGCTGCCCCTGGCCCAGGTCCGCTACGACCAGGCGCTCGCCCGCTAGCCGTACGGCCTACCGGTAGTGGTACGTCCTACCGGTAGGCCGTACGGGCCGCTGGACGTCCTACCGGTAGCAGTAGGAGTCCGAGGAGGCGTCGCCGCCCGCGAGGTGGGTCTGGTGTACCCGTAGGCCCCGGAAGTCGGCGCCGTGCGGGAAGAAGCGCTCGTCGACGCTCAACCCGCCCGCCTCGGTGTCGGCGTCCAGCTTGACGATCCACGGCTCGATGCCGTCCGGGTAGAACTGGTCGTCCCAGGCGCCGTAGAGGGAGTTGGTGAGGTAGAGACGGCGCCCGTCCCGGCTGATCTCGACCATCTGCGGGGCGCCGCTCAGCGGGCGTCCCGGCGCGGCCGGGTGCGGGGTGCGGGCGACGACCCCGCCCAGCCGCACCGAGTCGGCGAGTCTGGGGTGGAACGGATCCGACACGTCGTACTGGAACAGCTCGCCGGTGCCCCACGCGGACACGTACAGCCAGCGGTCGTCCACCGACAGGTTGATGTCCGTGATCAGCGGCGGCACCGCGCCGAACGGTTGCAGCGCGGGCGGCAGGTCCTCCGTCTTGGCGGGCTCGGCGGGGATCTCGATCACCTTGCGCGCGGTGAACGCCGGGCCCTCCCGGTACCAGAGCCAGACCGAGGCGGACAGGTCCTCGACGTTGGTCACCACCCCGGCGAAGCCCCACTCCGCCTGCGGATCGTGCGCCGGGCGCAGCTCCAGCACCATCTGGTACTGGTCGCCGAGGTCGACCCGTTGCAGGTGCCGCCCCGAGTCCAGCTCCCAGAAGTGCAGCGCGTGCCCGTACTTGCGGCCCAGCAGCAGCTCCGGGACGACCCCGCCCTCCACCATCCAGGGCGTGCCCCACTCGCTGGTCACCCCCACGTTCGTCCCCAGGTGCCACCAGACGTCGTACGCGAAGTGCTGCGGCCCGCGCTCCGTCTCCCAGGCGCGCAGCACCTCGAAGGTGGTGTGGTCCAGCAGCGCCACCCCGCCGGGCCCGTCGTTCCCGTCCCCGCTGCCCAGGCAGGACAGGAACACCCCGTCCGGCCCGCAGTGCAGGGTGTGCGGGCGCGAGTAGCCGGCCTTGGCGGCGAGTTCCGCCGCCTCGACGGTCTTGACGAGGCGCGGCCGGACGGGGTCGGGCCGGGTGTCCATCACGTGCAGCCGCGAGGAGCGCAGGCCCGGGAGGAGGAGGTAGCGCCGCTCGGGGTTCTCGTGGCAGGCGTGCGCCAGTGCGCTGGAGCAGGCGTTCCAGCCGAAGTGGTGCAACTCGTCGCCCAGCGTCGGCAGTTCGGCGAAGTTGAGGACCTTCCCGTAGCTCGCCGAGGCCGGATCGGTGTCCACGGTGAGCAGCGCGTCCGGCCGCTCCCCGGCCCGGTCGAACCCGGCGACGTACGCCAGCGTCTCCGGTGGCGCGGCGATCGCCTCGGCGGCCGAACGGTACAGCGACGGATCGGTGTGGCCGGCCTGCGGCATGTGTTCTCCTCAACTCGCCTGCGTGATAACCGGAGTTGGATCTGTCCGGGTAGCGTTCCACATGACCACCGGCGCACAGCAGGCGCACGGGGAGCGATCAGGAGGCGCGGACGGCCGGGTCACACCGGTGCCCCGCAGAGCGCCGCCCGACAGGCAGCCCCGGGCTACCGGCCGGTATTGTCGGGGTCCTGGATCAAGAACACCTGCGACGGACGGCAGGTCGAGCATGAGGACGGGTGCGGCGCAGATGGAGTTTCGGGAAGACATCCTGGGTGCCCCCTACGAGACGGCCGAGCTGACGCTGCGGCCGGACGCCGAGGGGGAGGTCTGCGCGACGCTGGTGCGCCGTCTGGTGCCGGGGGCGGAGCGGGCCGTGCTGTACATCCACGGGTACAACGACTACTTCTTCCAGACCAACCTCGCCGACCACTTCGCCGCGCTCGGGTTCTCCTTCTACGCCCTGGACCTGCGCAAGTACGGCCGCTCCCTGCGCCCGCACCAGTCGCCGAACTTCGTGCGCGACCTCGCCGAGTACGACGAGGAGATCGACGAGGCGGTGCGGATCATCCGCGAGGTGGACGGGCACCGGAGGCTGCTGCTGAACGGGCACTCCACCGGCGGGCTGATCGGCGCGCTGTGGGCGGGGCGGCGCTCGGGGCGCGGCCTGGTGGAGGGGCTGTTCCTGAACAGCCCGTTCCTGTCGATGCCGGCCGCGCCCGCCGTGCGGACCGTCGGCGGCCCGGCCGTCACCGCGATCGGCCGGCTGGCGCCCACCCGCGTGCTGCCGTCGACGCTCAACCCGCACTACACGCACAGCCTGCACAAGGACCACCGGGGTGAGTGGGACTTCGACCTCGCCCTCAAGCCCGCCGAGGGCTTCCCGCTGTACGCGGGCTGGCTGGCCGCCATCCACCAGGGCCACCGGCAGCTGCGGCACGGGCTCGGGATCGACGTGCCGGTGCTGCTGATGGCGTCGACCAGGTCGATCGCGACCACCAAGTGGCACAACGCCCTGCACCACGCGGACGCCGTGCTGCGCGCCGACGACATCGCCGGCCAGGGCCCGCGACTGGGCCGGCACGTCACCATCGTCCGGATCGAGGGCGGCATGCACGACCTGGTGCTCTCGGGCGAGGCCGCCCGCACCCAGGCCTTCGCCGAACTGGACCGCTGGCTCGCCGCCTACCTCGACGTCCGACTGGCGGACGTCCGGCCGGTGGACGCCCAGGCCGTGGGGGAGAGCGCGTGACGGACGAGCCGGTGCCGGTCGGGCGCCACACCGACCTCGGCTTCGCCAAGCTCATGCCGGACCTCGACCGGGACGGCGGCTGGCTGCTCACCCTGGACGGCACCCCGCAGTCCTACGTCGACCTCGCCGACCCGACCCACCTGGAGTTCGAGTACACCCAGCGGCTCGGCCACCTCGCCGACGCCCTCGCCCCCGCCGGGCAGCCGCTGGACGCGCTGCACCTCGGCGGCGGCGCGCTCACCCTGCCCCGCTACCTCGCCGCCACCCGCCCCGGCTCGCGCCAGCGGGTGGTCGAGGTGGACGGGCCGCTGCTCGACCTGGTCGCCGAGCACCTGCCCTGGCAGGGGCCCGGCGCGGACATCACCGCGACCGTCGGCGACGCCCGCGCCGCCCTCGCCGAGACCCCGCCCGGCAGCCGGGACCTGGTCATCGCGGACGTCTTCCACGGCTCGCGCACCCCCGCCCACCTCACCTCGGTGGAGTTCCTGCGGCTGGCCGCCGCCGCCCTGCGCCCCGGCGGCTGCTACGCCGCCAACCTGGCCGACGGCCCGCCGCTGGCCTTCGCCCGGGCCCAGGCCGCGACGGTCGGCGCGGTGTTCCCGTACACCTGCCTGGTCGCCGAGGCCCCGGTGCTGCGGGGCCGCCGGTACGGCAACATCCTGCTCGCCGGTTCGACGGCGCCGCTCCCGGCCGCCGAGCTCACCCGGCTGCTGGCCGGCGACATCTTCCCGGCCCGCCTCACCGACGGCGCCGACCTGGCCGCCCTGGTCGGCCGCACCGCCCCGGTCACGGACGCCGACGCCACCGACTCCCCGCCCCCGCCGGACGGCGCGTTCAGCATCGGCTGAGCGGCGCGGCGGCCCGAGCGTCCCCGCGTCCGGGGTGTCAGAATCGGCGGGTTCGGGCCGGAGCGTGGAGCACGTCGAGCGTGGAGCACGCCGAGCGCGGAACACGTCCGGCGCGGAGCAGGTCCAGCGCGGAGCACATCCGAAGGAGTGAGCGATGAGCGGCGGGGAGCGGCCGGAGTTGGCGGAGGTGCCGGAGACGGCGTTGTGGACGCTGTGGCACCGCGCGGTGGAGGCGCGTCGGCCGGACACGGTGCTGGAGGACCCGAAGGCGGTCGAGCTGGTCGATCGGATCGACTTCCCGTTCGCGGAGCGCTTCGGGGAGGGCGCGCTGGTCAGCCAGTTGCAGGCGCTGCGGGCGGCCTGCTTCGACCGTGAGGTGGCGGACTTCCTGACCCGCTGCCCGCGCGGCACCGTGGTCGGTCTCGGGGACGGCCTGGAGACCCAGGCGTGGCGGGTCGACAACGGCCGGGCGGACTGGCTGTCGGTGGACCTGCCGGAGACGGCCGCGCTGCGGGAGCGGCTGCTGCCGCCGGACGAGCGGCGCCGGATCCTCGCCTGCCCGGTCACCGACCCGGGCTGGATGGACGAGGTGGATCCGGCACACGGGGTGATGATCTGCGCCGAGGGCCTGCTGATGTACCTGCGGCCGGAGGAGGTGCGGGCACTGGTCGCGGCCTGCGCCGAGCGGTTCCCCGGCGGGTCGATGGTGCTGGACGCGGTGCCGCGCTGGTTCAGCGCCCGGACCGTCCAGGGCAAGATGCGGACCCGGCACTACCAGGCCCCGCCGATGCCGTTCGGCATGGACGCGGACGAGCGCGGCAAGCTGGCCACCGCGCACCCGGCGGTGACCGACGTGCGCGAGGTGTACCCGGAGGGCGGGCGGGGCCTGCTCCGCGCCCTGCTGCCGCTCGTGCGCCGGGTGAACGCGCGGCCGTCCGTGGTCGCACTTCGCTTTGCCGGATCTTGAAGAACGGCTGGTCACGCGGGAACCATGGGGCACCACCGCACGTCGTAACCACGGGTGATCGGCCGGGGGGACAGGCCGCCCGGCACGTTAGGCTGCCCTTATGGGGAAGCGGCCGCGTTGCCGCCATCGGACAACTGCCGGAACCGGCGTGCGGCACCGCTGAGGGCCGCGCCGGCTCCGACCTGCCACGGAGGTACTGGCCTTGCACATCGACGCCTGGATCGAGAGCGTCCCACCGACCGCGGTGTACGCCCTGGTCGGCCTGATCATCGGGCTGGAGTCGCTGGGCATCCCACTGCCCGGCGAGATCGCGCTGGTCACGGCCACCCTGATGGCGGTCAAGGGTGTGGTGAGCCCGGAGTGGATCGCGGTGGTCGCGATCCTCGGGGCGATCATCGGCGACTCGATCGGCTACTCGATCGGCCGCAAGGGCGGCAAGCCGCTGTTCGAGAAGCTCGGACGGAAGTTCCCCAAGCACTTCGGGCCGTCCCACCTGGCCACCGCCGAGCGCTCCTTCCAGAAGTGGGGGATGTGGGCGGTCTTCTTCGGCCGCTTCATCGCCCTGCTGCGCATCTTCGCCGGGCCGCTCGCCGGCGCGCTGAAGATGCCGTACTGGAAGTTCCTGATCGCCAACGTGCTGGGCGGCATCGTCTGGGCCGGCGGCACGACACTGCTGGTCTACAAGGTCGGCAAGAGCATCGAGCCCTGGCTGTCCCGGTTCTCCTGGGCGGGCCTGGCCGCGGCGGTGCTGATCGGCGGCGCCTCGGCCTGGTTCATGAAGCGCCGGGCCGCCAAGACCCACGCCAAGATCGAGGCGGAGGAGGCGGCCGCCGCGGCGACCGCCGCCAAGGCGCCCGTCGCGGAGTGAGCGGAGTGAGCGGAGTGAGCGGCGTAAGCGGAGTGACGAGGCGTCTGCACTGAGCACGGCGGGGCTGTCGGGCCCCCGGAGTAGCATCGGCGGGTACCTGCCGATCATGCACAACTGGAGGGCCCGATGACCCAGTCGACGTGGGATGCCGTGGACGCGTACTTCTCCGAGCAGCTGGTGGGGCACGACCCGGCGCTGGCCGCCGCGGCCGCCGCCGCCGACGCGGCCGGGCTGCCGAAGATCGCCGTCGCCCCCAACCAGGGCAAGCTGCTGCACCTGCTGGCGCTGACCCAGGGCGCGCGGCGGATCCTGGAGGTCGGCACGCTCGGCGGGTACAGCGCGATCTGGCTCGCCCGGGCGCTGCCCGCGGACGGCACCCTGATCACCCTGGAGATCGACCCGAAGCACGCCGAGGTCGCCCGGGGAAACATCGCGCGCGCAGGGCTGGAGAAGGTCGCCGAGGTGCGGCTCGGCCGGGCCGCCGACTCGCTGGCCGCGTTGGTGGAGCAGGGCGTGGAGCCCTTCGACCTGGTCTTCATCGACGCGGACAAGCCCAGCAACCCCGAGTACTTCCGGCGGGCGCTCCAGCTGACCAGGCCGGGCTCGCTGATCATCGTCGACAACGTGGTGCGCGGCGGCGCCGTCGCCGACGCGGACAGCACCGACCCGGCCGTGGTCGGCACCCGGGCCCTGCACGACCTGATCGCCGCCGAGCCGAGGGTCACCGCCACGTCGGTGCAGACGGTCGGCAGCAAGGGCTACGACGGCTTCACGCTGGCCCGCGTACAGGGCTGAACCTTTTCAAGTACCACGGAGGAACGGAGACATCGTGCGGATCGGACTGTTGGGCGCCGGCCCCTGGGCGGAGCGGGTGCACGCACCCGTCCTCGCCGAGCACCCCGGGCTGGAGTTCACCGGCGTCTGGGCCCGCCGGCCCGAGGCGGCCACGGCCCTCGGCGGGGCGTACGGCGTCCCCGGCTACGCGGACCTCGACCAGTTGCTCGCCGAGGTGGACGCGGTCTCGATCGCGCTGCCGCCGACCGTGCAGGCGGGCCTCGCGGTTCGGGCCGCCGAGGCGGGCTGCCACCTGCTGCTGGACAAGCCGGTCGCGCTGACCGTGCCGGACGCGCAGGCCGTGGCCGAGGCCGTCCGGGCCCACGGGGTCGCCTCCGTGGTCTTCTTCACCGTCCGCTTCGGCGGGGAGCAGATCCCGTGGATCGAGCAGCAGGCGGCGCTGGGCGGCTGGTTCACCGGCCGCTCGGACTGGCTCGGTTCGGTGTTCGCCCCCGGCAGCACCAGCCCGTACGCGGCCTCGCCGTGGCGCGAGGAGAAGGGCGCGCTGTGGGACGTCGGCCCGCACGCGCTGTCGGTGCTGCTGCCGGTGCTCGGCGACGCGACGCAGGTCACGGCGGTGGCCGGCCCGCTGGACACCGTCCACCTGGTGCTGCGGCACGCCGACGGCGCCTCCAGCACCCTGGCACTGAGCCTGACCGCGCCGGTCGGCGCCGGCGGCGCCGGCCTGGAACTGCGCGGCGAGCACGGCATCGCCCACCTGCCCGAGCGCGTCGAGGGCCCGGCCGCCGCCCTGCACCGCGCCCTGGACGCCCTCCAGGCCTCGGCCGCCACCGGCCAACCGCACCCCTGCGACGCGGAGTTCGGCCTGCGCGTGGTCGAAATCCTGGCCGGCGCCGACCACTCCCTGGCCACGGGCGCACCGGTGGCGGTCTGACGCCCGTCGACGGAGGTCAGACCGGCGGCAGGGTGGGGTTGGTCGGGCCCGGGCGGCGGTCGGTGGGGCGGGCCGGAGGGATGACGGGGGCGTGGAAGTCGCGCGGCCCGGTCCACAGGGCGGGGACGGCGTCGCCGCGGCGGGCGAGTTCGTAGGCCAGCGCCTCGTAGTTGACGCGCCAGCCGTGGAAGTGCTGCCAGGCCTCGTCGACCGGGCGCTCGCGGGGGAAACCGGCGGACGTGATCATGGCGACGGCGCCGATGTACTCGGTGTAGGTCAGGCGGATCGGGACGTCCGGGTCCGGGTCCGGGTCGAAGTCGATCCGCACGGAGCGACCGATGTCGCGCAGCGCGGTGAAGCCCGCGCGCAGCACCAGGCGGGCCTCGGGCGGGGCCGAGCGCGGGCAGAGCGCCAGGTGGAGGGCGGCCGCGTCGAGCACCGCGATCAGGCCGACCACCCAGCTGCGGTTCGGCTGCGGGGAGCGGAAGGACAGCAGCACCGGGTAGTTGGAGTGGCTCTCGCCGATGTCGGCGGCCAGCCGTTCCCAGTCCCGGTAGAGCTGGGGGAGGGCGGTCTCGGTGTCGACGAGGGACTGCCGGGCCAGCAGCTCCGGGCCCCAGGCGGGCTCGCCGGCCCGGGACTGGAGGAGCGTCACCTCGGTCTCCCGCCGCTGGTAGGCGGCGTAGAGGGTGGGCAGGTAGGCGATCTGGAGGGCGATCACCAGCGGCCCGCTGGCGGCGGCCATGAAGTCGATCGCCGAGAGTTGCAGGCGCTCGCCGCTGGCGTAGCCGAGGGTGAAGAGGCTGGATCCGGCCTCCCGGATGGACACCGACCAGCTGAGCTCGGACGTGCCGTGCAGCAGCAGGGTGTAGGCGACCAGCATGCCGCTGAGCCACACCCCGAGCATGCCGAGCAGGATCAGCGGTGCCAGCCAGGTCAGCGCCCGGTCCTGCGCGTAGTAGGAGCGGAACGGCGTCGCGTAGAGCCGGAGCACGGTCCGCAGCACCCGCCAGAGCCGGCTGACCAGTGCCGAGTACAGCCCGCGCGGGACGACCAGCGTGCGCAGGATGCTGCCGACGATGAGCAGGAGCAGCAGGGCGCCGGCCAGGGTGTGGATCATCCTCATGGCGACATTGTGGCGGTCCGGCGGAGCAGTCGCGGCGCGGGGCGCTGGGTTGTGGGGCGGCGGAGGCCAGGTGCCGCTGGAATGCCTCGGCGGCCGCGATGGTGCAGAAGCGCCTGATCCGGTCCGAGGAGCCGGGCGCGCGGATGTGTTCGTGGCGCTCGTGGTGCTCGTGGCCCCAGAGGCCCCAGCGCTCCAGGAGGAGGAAGTGCGGACTCGTGGAGTCGATCAGGCGGATCTCGGACCCTGCGCCCCCGGGGGCCGTCACGAGCGCCGTGGGCCGAGCGTGGGGGGCTCGTTGCACGGCCGAGTGCGTCACCGCCTACGCGGACACCAGGGTTCGCCCCTTGTCAGGCGCGGCAGTGGAAGATGCCCCAGCGCAGCTCCTCGCGACGGGCGGCAGCCACCCACAGGGGCAGATTGGCCAGCAGGCTGTCGACGTAGGCGGGGCTGATGATGCGGCGTAGTTCCTGTTCGCGCCGGCGCGTCTCCTCGGTGATGTGCTCGTAGTGGCTGAGCAGTTGGTCGCTGCGGTCGTCGAAGTCGGTGTGGGAGAGCCCCAGGCCGGCAAGTGTGCGGCGGTAGAAGTGTGGCGTGGCCAGGGCGTCCACGCCCAGTCGGGAGACGGCGGCGCGCAGGGCGGCGGCGGGGGTGTCTTCGGCGGCCATCACGTCGGTGAAGACCAGGGCCCCCTCCGGCTTGAGGACGCGGACGGCTTCGCTGAGCAGGCGGGGGCGGTCGCCGCTGTGGCAGAAGGCTTCCTGGGACCAGACGACGTCGAAGCTGCGGTCGGGGTAGGGGATGTCGTGGAAGGACCCGGTGACGACCTCGATGAGGTGGTCGAGACCGCGCTCGGCGTTCGTGGCACGGTGGCGCTGGTTCTGGGTGTCGCTGAGGTTGAGGGCGATGACTCGGCATCCGAAGCGTTCGGCGAGGTAGCGGGTCGGGCCGCCGTAGCCGGAACCGAGGTCCAGGACCGAGCTGCCCGTGCGGACCAGGTCGCCGACCTTGTCCGCGGCCTGCTCGACGGTGTGACGAGAGGCGTCCGCGACGGATGCGTCCGCCCGGGCGTAGATCCCGGTGTGGATGTTCTCACCGCCCCACACCGCGTCGTAGAAAGCGTCGACGTCCGCGGTGCCGTAGTAGCCGCGGGTCGCTTCCTCGGAGCTCGCTGCACTGCCGTGAGGCATGGGTTTCTCCTCGCCCTGTCGTCCCGGTCGTGGTCCACCTACCAGCACACCCGACCCCCCGCCGCTCTGCCAGGCGGGAAACCGGCCAACCGGAGGCAGGCGAACTCCGGCAGGGCGCTTTCCAGGGCTCGTGGCGTGCGGGGTGGCATTGACAGCGGGCGGCGTCCGGCTGAATGCTAAGCAAGCGCTTAGTCAACGAGGCCACACCCCGAGGACCCCGAGGAGCTGCCCGATGCCCGAGACCCCCGCCGAGCCGCCCGGGCTGGACCTCGCCCGCCTCCGCGCCCACCTGGACCGCGAGCTGCCCGGGCTCGTCCAGGGCCCGCTGCGGGCCGACCTCATCGAGGGCGGCCGCTCCAACCTCACGTACGCCCTCACCGACGGCACCGGCCGCTGGGTGCTGCGCCGCCCGCCGCTCGGACACGTCCTGGCCACCGCGCACGACATGGGCCGCGAGTACCGCGTCATGACCGCACTGCGCGACACCGACGTGCCCGTCCCGCGCACCCTGCTGCTCGATCCCGGCACGGAGGTGCTCGGCGCCCCCTGGTACCTGATGGAGTTCGTCCCCGGCCTCGCGCACCGGGCCCGCGCCCCGTTCGCCGCCCTCGGCCAGCAGCGCGTCCACGCGCTCGGGCGGCGACTGGTCGACACCCTCGCCGCCCTGCACCGGATCGACCCGGCCGACGTCGGCCTCGCGGACTTCGGCCGCCCCGACGGCTACCTGGAGCGCCAGCTGAGGCGCTGGTCCACCCAGCTCGCCAACTCCCGCAGTCGCGAACTGCCCGACGTGGAGCGGCTGCACGCCCTGCTCGCCGAGCGGCGGCCGATCTCCCCGGCGCCCGCCCTGGTGCACGGCGACTACCGGCTGGACAACGTGCTGGTCGGCGACGGTGACGCGATCACCGCCGTGCTGGACTGGGAGATGTCCACCCTCGGCGACCCGCTCACCGATGTCGGCCTGCTGGTGATGTACACCGAGGTCGCCGGCGTCGGCGGCGGCATCATCCCGTCCGCAGCGACCGCCCCCGGCTTCCCGAAGCCGGACGAACTGGTCGCGTACTACGCCGAGTTGACCGGCCGCCAGGCCGCCGACCTGGACTGGTACGTCGCCTTCGCCTCCTTCAAGCTCGCCGTCGTCGCCGAGGGCATCCACTACCGCTACCAGCAGGGCCGCACCCTCGGCGCGGGCTTCGAGCGGGCCGGCGAGATGGCCCCGATCCTCGCCCGGTACGGCCTGAGCACCCTCAAGGAGCACTGACCGATGGACTTCGCCTACGACGCCCGCACGAACGAACTCCGCGAGCAGCTGCTGGCCTTCATGGACCAGTACGTGCACCCGGCGGAGGCGGCCCTCGCGCAGCAGCTCGCCGACCCGGCCCGCGAGGCCTGGAGCATCCCGCCCGTGGTCGCCGAACTCCAGGCCGAGGCGCGCAAACAGGGCCTGTGGAACCTCTTCCTCCCCGGGGAGGGCGGCGCAGGCCTGACCAACCTCCAGTACGCACCGCTCGCCGAAATCACCGGCCGCAGCCCTCACTTGGCCCCGCCCGCGCTCAACTGCGCGGCCCCCGACACCGGCAACATGGAACTGCTCGCCCAGTTCGGCACCGCCGAGCAGCGCGAGCGCTGGCTGCGCCCGCTGCTGGACGCCGAGATCCGCTCCGCCTTCGCGATGACCGAGCCCGAGGTCGCCTCCTCGGACGCCACCAACATCGCCACCCGGATCGAGCGCGACGGCGACGAGTACGTCGTCAACGGCCGCAAGTGGTACATCACCGGGGCGATGAACCCGCAGTGCCGGATCCTCATCGTGATGGGCAAGACCGACCCGGCCGCCGAACCGCACCGCCGGCAGAGCATGGTGCTCGTCCCGCGCGACACCCCCGGCGTCACCGTCAGGCGCGGCATGACGGTCTTCGGCTACGACGACGCGGACCACGGCGGCCACGCCGAGGTGTTGTTCGAGGACGTCCGCGTCCCGGTCGGGAACCTGATCGGGGAGGAGGGCGCGGGCTTCGCCATCGCGCAGGCCCGGCTCGGACCCGGCCGGATCCACCACTGCATGCGCGCGATCGGCATCGCCGAGCGCGCCCTGGAGCTGATGTGCCGCCGGGTGAACGGGCGGGTCGCCTTCGGCCGGCCGCTCGCCGAGCAGGGCGTGGTGCAGGACTGGATCGCCGAATCCCGGGTCAGGATCGAGCAGTTGAGGTTGCTCGTACTCAAGACCGCCTGGCTGATGGACACCGTCGGCAACCGGGGCGCGCACACCGAGATCCAGGCGATCAAGATCGCCACCCCGCGCACCGTCGAGTGGATCCTCGACAAGGCCGTCCAGGCGCACGGCGCCGCGGGCGTCAGCCAGGACACCCCGCTCGCGCAGCTCTGGGCCGGCAACCGCACCCTGCGGCTTGCCGACGGCCCGGACGAGGTGCACAAGCGCTCGCTGGCCCGGCGGGAGCTGCGGCGGCACCCGTAGGGGTGTCATACCGGAGTACTCAGGGGCGGGTTGGCTCCTGGGTATGACGGCCGCGGCCCGCCCCCGCCCGTACTGTCCTGATCAGCAGGCCGGCAGATCAGAAGGCCGGCAGGTCGACGGGGACGAGGAGAGACATCATGGGCGGGCGGGGACGGGCCGCGGCGGCGGTACTGCTGGCGGCGACGGCGGTGCTCGGAGTGGTCGGCGCCCCCGGGGCGGTGGCGGCAGCACCGGCGCCCGGGGCGGACGGCGGCGGCGAGCGGCAGGCCCGGGCCTGGCTGCCGGAGCCCACCGGGCCGTACCCGATCGGCACCACCACGCTGCACCTGACCGACACCGGGCGGGAGGACCCCTGGAAGCCCGGGCAGCGCCGCGAGCTGATGATCAGCCTCTGGTACCCGACCGCCCGCCCGGCCACCGGCGCCGACCGCGCCCGGTACATGGACCCCGCCGCCGGCGAACACTTCGGCACCGAGGGCAGCATCGGCCAGGCGAACCACGGCGCCACGCCCGGCCGCACCGACTGGGCGGGCATCCGCACCCACGCCCGGCCCGACGCCCCCGCCCTGCCCGGCGGCCCGCGCCCGGTGGTGCTGTACTCGGCCGGCCTCGGCGACCCGCGCACCTGGGGCACCGGGCTGGTCGAGGACCTGGCCTCGCGCGGCTACGTCGTGGTCACGCTGGACCACACCTACGAGGCCTCCGAAGTCGCCTTCCCCGGCGGGGAGCTGGCCACCTCCGTGTTCCCCGCGCTGGTCGGACAGCCCGGCCTGGACATCGGCGCGGTGCTGCGCGAGTCGATGCGGACCAGGGTCGACGACACCCGCTTCGTACTGGACGAACTCGGCGGCCTGCGCCTGGACCCACGGCTGCCGGCCGGTCTCGCCGCCTCGCTGGACCTCGACCGGATCGGCATGGTCGGCCACTCGGCGGGCGGCTTCACCGCCCTCCAGACCATGCACGACGACCCGCGCATCGCGGCCGGCGTCAACCTGGACGGCCAACTGCACTTCCCGGGCCCCGACGGTCACACCGGGGTGTACCTGCCCAGCGTCGCCCAGGACGGCCTGGACCGCCCGTTCCTGCTGATGGGCACCCGCAACGAGGACTCCGGGGACCACCACCGGCAGCCCGGCTGGGACGCCCTCTGGCAGCACAGCACCGGCTGGCACGCCGACGTCACGCTGAACGGCTCCCGGCACGGCTCCTACACCGACGCGCAGTCCCTGCTGCCCCAGCTCGCCCGGCAGGGCGCGATCACCCCGGAGCGGCTGAGCGCCGACGTCGGCGACGTCCGCCCCGACCGGGCGGTGCTCGCCACCCGCTCCTACGTCGCGTCCTTCCTCGACCGCTGGCTGCGCGGACACGACGACCACCTGCTGGACGGGCCCTCGGCGCGCTTCCCGGAGATGGAGTACACGCGGTAGGGCAACATCCGCCGACCACCGCACCGCGTTCCCGTCGAGCCTGCCGTCAGTCCCCGAGGACGGCGATCCGGCCGGTGCTGCGCCCGTCGGCGACGAGCTGGACGGCGTCGGCGGCCCCGGTGAGCGGCACCCGGGCGCTCACCAGGGGGCGGACCACCCCTTGGGCGGCGAGGCGGGTCAGCTCGTCGTGGGCGGCGCGGACGGCCTGCGGGTCATGGGTGTTGTAGAGGCCCCAGTGCAGGCCGAGGATGGCGTAGTTCTTCACCAGTGCGTGGTTGAGCGCCGGTGCCGGGATCCGGCCGGCGGCGAAGCCGACCACCACGATCCGGCCCTCGAAGGCGACGCACTTGGCGGAGCCGGTGTAGGCGTCCCCGCCGACCGGGTCGAAGACCACGTCCGCGCCGCGCCCGCCGGTGAACTCCTTGACGGCGGCGACGAAGTCCCCGGCCGTCCGGTCCACCACCAGGTCGGCGCCGAGCGCCCGGGCCGCCTGCGCCTTGGCGGGGCCGCCGACCACGGCGACCACCCGGGCCCCGGCGGCCCGGCCCAGTTGGACCGCCGCGCTGCCCACGCCGCCCGCCGCCGCGTGCACCAGCAGCGTCTCGCCGGTCGCCAGCCGGGCCCGGCGGTGCAGGGCGAACCACGCGGTCTGGTAGCCGATGTGCAGCGAGGCCGCCTCGGCGTCGTCCAGCGCCCCGGGCGCGGGGAAGGCGGCGGCCGCGTCCAGCAGCGCGTACTCGGCGAAGGCGCCGTGCGGCAGCACCGGGTTGCCGATCAGCCGCTCGCCCCGCCGCGCGCCGTCCGCCACCTCGCCGCACAGCTCCACGCCGGGCGTGAACGGCAGCGGCGGGCGGACCTGGTACTGGCCGCGCACCATCAGCGCGTCCGGGAAGTTGACCGCCGCGGCCCGCACCCGGACCAGCAGCTGCCCCGGCCCGGCCACCGGCCGCGGCACCTCCTCGGCCAGCCGCATCGCCTCGCCCGGCTCGCCGAGCCGCTCCACCTGCCAGGCCCTCACAGCGCCTCGCTCCTCTCCAGCCCCTGCTGGAGCCGGTTCATCCCGTTGATCCAGCGGTCCGGTTCGGTGGCCCGGACCCGGTAGTACTCGGCGACCTGGGGGTGCGGCAGGATCAGGAAGCGGCCCTCGCGCAGCCCGGCCAGCGCCGTCTCGGCGACGTCCTCCGGGTCCAGCGCGGTGGGCGCGAGCAGGGCCTCGCCGACCGCGCCGGTCGAGGCGAGCATGTCGGTGCGCACGCCCTGCGGGCAGAGCGCGTGCACCCGGACGCCGCGGTGGCGGTACGTCGCGGAGAGCCATTCGGCGAAGGCGAGCGCGCCGTGCTTCGTGACCGCGTACGGGGCCGATCCCAACATGGTGAGCAGCCCGGCGGCGGAGACCGTGGCGAGGAAGCGGCCGCCGCCGCGCTCCAGCCAGCGGGGGAGCAGCAGGTCGGCGGCCCGGACGTGGGCGAGGACGTTGACCTCCCAGGCGCTCGCCCAGGCCGCGGCGGGCGCGTCGGCCCCGCCGACCGGGGCGACGCCCGCGTTGGCGCACCACACGTCGATCTCGCCGAGCGCGGCCCGGGCCTGCCCGACCAGGGCGGCCAGCCCCTCGGGGGAGGCGGCGTCCCCGGGGGCGGCGGTGCCGCCGCAGTCCCCGGCGACGGCGCGGGCGGCGTCGGCGTCCAGGTCGTTGACCACCACCCGGGCGCCGGCCGCGGCGAAGGCCCGGGCCAGGGCGGCGCCGATGCCGCGCCCGCCGCCGGTCACGACCACGCCCTGGCCGGCGAAGTCCGTCGCCGGAGCGTCCGTGTCCGCGGTGTCCGTTGCCGGGGCCTCCTGGTCCGCTGCCGCCGTGTCCGCCGCGCCGCTCACAGGCCGCCGCCGAGGGTGACTCCGCCGTCGACGACCAGGGTCTGGCCGGTGATCCAGGCGGCGTCCGCGGAGAGCAGGAAGGCGACCGCGCCCGCGACGTCCTCGGGCACGCCGAGCCGGCCGAGCGGGTAGGCGGCGGCGACCTGCTCCTCCCGGCCCTCGTACAGGGCCTCGGCGAACCTGGTCTTGACCACGGCGGGGGCGACGGCGTTGACCCGGATGCCCTGGCCGCCCAGCTCGGCGGCGAGTTCGGTGGTGAGCCGGATCAGTGCGGCCTTGCTGACCCCGTACATGCCGATCCCGAGCGAGGAGCGGATGCCCGCGACGGAGGCCACGTTGACCACCGAGCCGCCGTGCTCGCCCATCCAGGCGGCGTGCGCGCGGCGGGTCCAGGCCAGCGGGGCCAGCACGTTGACGGCGAGGATCTTGGCGGCGGCGGCCTCGTCGGTGTCGAGGACCGGGCCGTAGAGGGGGTTGATGCCGGTGTTGTTGACCAGGTGGTCGAGCCGGCCGAAGGCCTCCAGGGTGCGGGCGACGGCCTCCTCCTGGTGGACCGGGTCGTCGGTCTTCCCGGCGACGGCGATGGCGTTCTCCGGCCCGCCCAGGTCGTGGACGGCCTCGGCGAGCGGCTCGGGGTTGCGGGCGGTCAGGCAGACCTTGGCGCCGCGGGCGACCAGCTCGCGTGCGATGCCGAGGCCGATGCCCCGGCTCGATCCGGTGACGACGGCCACCCGGCCCTTGAAGGAGTGCGCCACGGAGGGTCCTGCCTTTCGCACGGAACGTTCGACGGGGGTGCCGGGTGGACGGAGACGCCGGTTCGGCGGGGGTGCCTGGCCGGCGGGTGTGCCGGACCACCGGCTGACTAAGCGCTTGCTCAGCATGGTGTCGGTGCGGGAGCCTGTCAACAGTCCGTCGACCGGGCGGCGGGAATGCGTGTACGAGTTCTCTGGGAGGATGGCGCCATGACCAGCACGCCCATCGCCGACCTCTGGCGCACCCTGCCCGGCGGCGCCGACTCCCGCCCCGAGGCGGCGTACCGGCTGCTCCAGGCGGCCGTCGAATCCTTCGCGGAGCGCGGTTTCCACGCCACCACCACCCGGGACATCGCCACCGCCGCCGGGATGAGCCCGGCGGCGCTGTACATCCACTACCAGTCCAAGGCCGCGCTGCTGGCGGAGATCAGCCAGGCCGGGCACGCGGCCACGCTGGAGCTGGTCCGGGCGGCGGCGTCCGGCGAGGGCGGCCCGGTGGACCGGATGCGCCGGCTGGTCGAGGAGTTCACCGCCTGGCACGCCCGGGCCCGTACGGTCGGCCGGGTGGTCAACTACGAGCTGCACGCGCTGCCCGAGGACGCCTACGCGGTGGTCGCGGCGCTGCGGCTGGACATCGAGCGCGAGGTCAGCGCGCTGATCGAGGCGGGCGTGAGGGCCGGTGTCTTCCAGGTGTCCGAGGTTCGGACGGCGGCCCGCGCGGTCACCTCGCTGGGCATCGACGTCTCCCGCTGGTTCACCGACCGCTCCACCGAGACGCCGGATGAACTCGGCGGTCGCTACGGCGAGTTGGTGCTGAGGATGCTCGGCGCCCGGATCTGATCCGCCGGGCCGACCGGCCAGTCCTCGGCTTTCCGGACGTCCTCGGCCGGCGGCCGGTAGGATGACAACTCAGTTGCCATGTGTTCCGAGGAGGACCGATGACGCGTCAGACCGGCGATGTGCCCGCCCTGCTGGCCGAGGCCTGGGCCTCCTGGGCGGAACGCGGCGCGGCCCTGGACGAGGCGTCGTGGGGGCTCGCCACCCGGTTGCCCGGCTGGACCGTCCGGGATCTGTACGCGCACGTGGCGCCGGTGCCGGAGATGTTCGCCGGGCTGCGCGGGGCCCTGGTGGACGGCCCAGCCGAGGTGACCACCGGGGTCGGCATCCTGCGGGCCTACAACCGGCCGGGCGGGATCGCGCACACCGCCGCCGAGCAGGTCGCCGAGACGGCGAAGCAGACCGCCGCGGCGGCCGAACCGGCCGAGCTGGTCGCCCGGTTCGGGGCCGAGGGCCCGGCGGCCCTGGCCGGCATCGCCGACCTGGCGCCCACCGCCGCGGTGGCCCACCCGCTGCTCGGCTCGGTGACGGTCGGCGCGCTCGGCGAGGTGGCGCTGATGGAGGCGACCGTCCACCTGCTCGACCTGATCGCGGCGATCGGCGGCCCGCCGCCGTCCGACGGCGCCCTGCACTTCACCCGCGCCCTGCTCGCCGAGGTCGCCGACCCGGTGGCCTTCATCGAGGCGGCGGCCGGTCGAGGCACCACGGCGGTCCTGCCCGTCATCCGCTGACGCCGGGGCGCGGCGCGTAGGCCGCGACGGCGGAGCCGGCGGAGCTGTGCCCGGGGTGGACGTCGGCCGGGCCCGCGCCCCGTCGGCCGGGCCCGTGGGGGCCGTCGCCGCAGGTCCCGGGTCTCGGGGCCGGTTCGCGGGCTGTGGCACGATGCCCGCAGGCCGGTCACCAGGGACGGCCCGCGCCACGCCGCAGGCACGAGCGGCGGGCGGTTCCACCGCACGCAGAATGAGGACCCGCCATGTCCGAGACCATCCCCAGCCACGCCCGGCCCACCGGGCAGCCCGCCTTCCGCCCCGCCACCCTCGCCGACGTACCGGCGTTGGTCGAACTGGTCGAGTCCGCCTACCGCGGCGACGCCAGCCGGGCCGGCTGGACCACCGAGGCGGACCTGCTGGAGGGTCAGCGCACCGACGCCGAGGGCGTCGCCGAGGTCATCGGCCGCTCCGACGGGGTGCTGCTGGTCGCCGAGCGGGACGGCCGGCTGGTCGCCTGCTGCCAGCTGGAGCACCGCGGGGACCGTGCGTACTTCGGCATGTTCTCGGTGCGCCCCGGGCTCCAGGGCGGCGGCCTCGGCCGGGCCGTGCTCGCCGAGGCCGAGCGGCTGGCCGGCCAGGAGTGGGGCGTGGGCGAGCTGGAGATGACCGTGATCGAGCAGCGCGCCGACCTGATCGCGTGGTACGAGCGGCGAGGCTTCCGCCGGACCGGGGTCTTCACCCCGTTCCCGTACGGCGACGAGCGTTTCGGTGTCCCGCTGCGCCCTGATCTGCGGTTCGAGAAGCTGACGAAGGAGCTGACGAAGGCGCTGAACGGGTCGCTGGAGAAGGCCTGACCGACGGGGCGCGGGCCGGCGGTGCTCGGGGTCGAATCCATGATCGCTTGACGGTTCGTCGGTACGTGATGCCATGTCAAGTCACTGACCAGGGGCGATGCGGAGATGTCATACCTCGTTCATGATTGGTCTAGGCCAATGTGAGAGGCTGAGGGCGAACGGCCACGTTCCGTCCCATGCCCAGGGGGGCCACTTCCGCATGCCCGTACTCCATGGCACCGCCATGCCCGCGCCCGACGCCGGCCCGCGCCGGATCCCCGCGGACCCCGACCTCCGCCTGCCCAGCCCGCCCGACGACGAGGAGCTCTACTGGTACTTCGGCCCGCAGCGCCGCTGGGTGCTGCTCTGCGCCACCCTCTCCTACGCGGGAGCCACCGCCACCCTCGGCCTGTTCGCCCTCAGCCGGCCGCTGCTCTGGCCCTTCCTGGTGCTCACCGTGCTCAACGCGGCCACCTGGCTGCTCTCGCTCACCGACGGCCAGCGCGCCCGCCGCTACACCCGCGACTCGCACGACCTGCTGATGCGTGCCTGGCAGCCCGCCCGCCACCCGAGCGTCGACCTGCTGCTGCCGACCGCCGGCGAGCCGCTGGCCGTCCTGGAGAACGCCTACCGCCACACCGCCGCCGTCCAGTGGGCCGGCGCGCTGACCGTCATCGTCCTCGACGACGCGGCCCGCCCCGAGGTGCGCGAACTCGCCGAGTCCTACGGCTTCCAGTACCGGGCCCGCCCCGACCGCGGCCGGTTCAAGAAGGCCGGCAACCTCAACCACGGCCTGGCCGAGGGCAACGGCGAGATCGTCGCCGTCCTGGACGCCGACTTCTGCCCCCGCCCCGACTTCCTGCACCACCTGGTGCCCTACCTCGACAACCCCGAGGTCGGCATCGTGCAGAGCCCGCAGTGCTTCGACACGGACGCCGACATGTCCTGGCTCGAACGCGCCGCGGGAGCCACCCAGGAGATCTTCTACCGCTGGATCCAGCCCTCCCGGGACGCGCAGGACGGCACCGTCTGCTGCGGCACCAACGCCCTCTACCGCCGCGCCGCACTCATGCGCGTCGGCGGCTTCGCCGAGATCGACCACAGCGAGGACCTCTACACCGGCCTCTCGCTCGCCCGCGCCGGGTGGACCACCCGGTACGTGCCCGCCCTGGTCGCCAAGGGCATGTCGCCCACCGGCCTCCCGGCCTTCATCAGCCAGCAGTACCGCTGGTGCCTCGGCTCCCTGGCGCTCGTCCGCGACCCGGACTTCCGCCGCGGACCGCTCCCTCGCTCCGCCCGGCTCTGCTTCTGGAACGGCATCCTCGGCTACGTCACCAGCGCGGTGAACGTCTTCGCCGTCCCGCTGCCGGCCCTGATCATGCTGTTCTTCGCCCCCGGTGAGATCCAGCCGTGGCAGGTGCTGCCGTTCCTGCCGCCGATCTGGGTCTCGCTCGTCCTGCTGCCCGCGATGTCCCGCACCCGCTGGCGCTTCGAGGTCACCCGGGTCCAACTCCTCGGCGGACTCTGCCACGTGGTCGCCATCGCGCACGCGCTGCGCCGCCGCAGTGCCGACTGGGTGCCCACCGGCGCCGTGTCGGGCGGCAGTTCACTGGCCAAGGCGGTCGCCCGGATCGGCGTCGGCTGGCTGGGGTTCGTCGTCCTCGCGGGCATCGCCGGACTCGTGCGCGCGGCCGTGCTGTACGGCTGGCAGCCCTACTGGGCGCTCACCGCGCTGCTCGCGCTCACCGCGTACACCATGATCCCGCTGATCCGGTCCCTGTGGCCGCTCCTGCGCGGTGGCAACGGGGCCGCCGTCGGAGAGGTCGCCCCGCCCGTGCGGCGCCGGTCCGACCTGGGATTCGGCCACGCGGAGGCCGTCGCCGTCACCGCCGTGCTGCTGCTCTGCGGGCTGCTGGCCTCCGGCTGGGCCGATCCGCTGATCTTCTGACGCCCCATCAATTCTGCTCGTCGATTCCGCTCCATCAACTCCTGACGTCAAAGTCGATGTCTGACGACCCATCAACTTCGTTCGGATCCACCGCGTTTCCCAGCGCGTCGCCCCACCGGCGCGGATGCGCCGCCCGGCCGCCCCATCGGCCCGGCGGTCCCGACCACCCGCTGCCTGCCCCTGCGAGGAGCACCGCCGTGTCAACGGCCGTACCACCACCGTCGTCGTCCCCTTCCTCCCCTGCCGCCACCGCCTCGGCCGAGCTGCTGCCCGGCGTCGTCCGAATGGACCGGCAGGCCGCGCCCGAGCGGCGCCCCTCCGCAGAAGCCGTCGCACCGCCGCAGGCCCAGCGGCGCACCGGCTTCCGCCCCGACATCGAGGGCCTGCGCGGCGTCGCCGTCCTCTCCGTCCTCGCCTACCACGCCGCCGTTCCCGGCTTCGCCGGCGGCTACGTCGGCGTCGACGTCTTCTTCGTCATCTCCGGCTTCCTCATCACCGGACTGCTGCTCGGCCGCCCGATCGGCCTGTGGGACTTCGCCGCCCGCCGCGCCCGCCGCATCCTGCCCGCCGCCGCCACCGTCCTGGTCGCCACCGCCGTCGCCGGTGGCGCGCTGCTCGACCCGCTGCGCGGCACCGACCTCGCCCGCGACCTGATGGCCTCCGCCGGACAGTTCGTCAACTGGCGCTTCGTCGGCCAGCAGACCGACTACCTGGCCGCCGAACACGCCCCGAGCCCGCTCCAGCACTTCTGGTCGCTCGGCGTGGAGAACCAGTTCTACCTGCTGTGGGGCGTTCTGCTGCTCGGCCTCGCCCGCTTCCTGCACGGTCGCCGCCGCACCGTCGCGATCACCTTGGCCACCACGGCCATCGGCGCGGTCTCGTTGCTGCTGTGCGTCCGGTGGACGGCGACCTCGGCGCCGCTCGCCTACTTCTCCACCGGCAGCCGGCTCTGGGAGTTCGCGGCCGGCGCGTGCGCGGCGCTGCTCGCCGGCGCGCTGGCCGGCCGCACGCAGCGGCGCGGGACGGCCTGGTCGCTGCGACTGCTCGGCTGGGCCGGCGCCGCCGCCGTCCTCGCGTCGATCCTGCTCTACGACCGGAACACCCCCTTCCCCGGCACCGCCGCGCTGGTGCCCGTCCTCGGCGCCGCCGCCGTCCTGCTCGCCGGCCCCGCCCACCGCGCGCTCGGCGCCACCGACGCCGGGCGCCTCCTCGACAGCCGCCCGCTGCGCGCCGCCGGACGCCTGTCGTACGCCTGGTACCTCTGGCACTGGCCGGTGCTGACCATCGCCCAGGCCCGCTACGGCGCCCTGCCCTGGACCACCCTGGCCGCCCTCGCCGCAGCCAGCGCGCTGCCCGCCTGGCTCACCATGCGGCTCGTCGAACAGCCGCTGCGCTACGGCAGCAGCCCGGCGCCGCGCCGGGGCCTCGCGGTCGGCGCCAGCGCGCTCGTCATCCCGCTGATCGCCGCCCTCGCCCTCGGCGGCGGCACGGTCCGCGCCCTCGGTGGCACCGCCGACACCCCCTCCGCCGCCCCGGCCGGGGCCCCGACCGGCCCCACCCTGCTCGCCCCCGGCGCTCGGGTGCTCGGCCTGACCCCCTCGCTGGCCCGCGCCCGGGAGGACTTCCCGCCCGGCAAGGGCTGCGAGATCCCGCTGAACGCCGACAGCAGCCCGCGCTGCCTGTTCGGCGCCGAGGACAGCCCCGACCGGATCGTGCTGCTCGGCGACTCGCACGCCGGCCAGTGGATATCCTCCGCACTCGCGATGGCCGAGCAGCGACACTGGGCCCTGGAGGTCCTGGTCAAGCCCGGCTGCCCGCTCGCCACCCTCACCGTGCGCAACAACGTCCTCGGCCGCACCTTCGAGGAGTGCGACCGCTGGCGCGAGAACACCCTCACCCGGCTCACCTCCGGGCCCAGGCCGCGCCTCGTCCTGATGGCCGGCCTCAACCGCTACGGCAGCCAGGAGGAACGCACCCAGGGCTGGACCCGCACCCTGGACCGCCTCGCCGCCGTCGGCGCCCCGCTCGCCTACCTCGGCGACACCCCGATGCCCGGCAAGGACATCCCGACCTGCCTCGCCGCATCCGACGGCCGCTCGGACGCCTGCTTCTTCCCGCGCGACACCGCCTTCGAGCCGGACCCGATGCTCGACGGCGGCCTCGCCGCCCGCTACGGCGTCCGCACCCTGGACCTGGGCCCGCTGCTGTGCCCCGGCAGCGGACCGGACTGCCCGGCGGTGCTGGAAGGTGTGGTGCTGTACCGCGACACCGGCCACATCACCGACACCCTGGCCCGCGTCCTGGCGCCGCGCCTGGACAAGGGAATCCTGGAGGCGGCCGGGTAGCGCGGCTCCACCGCCTGGGGCGCCCCGCCGGATCGGTCCGGCGGGGCGCCCTCGTCGTGCGGGTACGGGTGCGGCCGCCGCAGGCGTTTTTTCAGCCGTAGATGCTGTGGCAGAGGCGGGCCTGCTCCGAGCCCGCGGGCCAGCGGCCGACGCGTTCGGCCTGGTCGCAGATGCCGCCCGGGCCGAGGGTGGGCAGCGCCGCGCCGGGGGCCGGAGCCGCCGGGGTGGCGCCGGCGGGGGCGGTGCCGGTGGGGGCGGTGCCGTGGGCCGACGGCGAGGGGTGCGCGGTGCGGCCGGGCTTCGGGTGCGCGGTCGCCGCGTGCTGCGCGTCGGCCGGCTCGTCCTCGTTCGGCGCGGCCGCCGCGGCGGCCGTGGCCAGGGCCGGTCCGGCGCCCTGTGGCGTGGGCGGCGGCAGCGGGGACGGCGCGGGCGTGGTGGGGAGCGGGGAGAACGCGGGCGGGTCCGGCGCCGCGGGGTCGGACGCGGAGGGGGAGGCGTGCGGCAGGGCCACCACGTCCAGCTCGTCTCCCGACCCCGGCCCGCACATCGCCAGGACGGCGGCGAGGACGGCGACGGTCCCGACGGTCGCGGCGGCCCACACCTTCCGCGACCGCCGCGACGCCGGTGCGGGCGCCGGAACGGGGGCCGGCGCGAACCCGGTGGGTACCGGGGGTGGCTGCCACGCGTCCTTCGGCCACTGCCACTGTCCTCCGGTGGGCTGCCCAGTCATCTTGTCGTCCTTCCAGCGCCGAACCCCCCACCGAATCCCCCGTCATGCCTTCCCCGTGCTCAACGAGCGCGCCGACGCCGGGACATGACCCGGAAGAGGGGTCTGGAGGGGCGCCGATTGCCGCCGCGCCACATGCTGGGGGCATGGAGACCAACAGCACGTCCAAGCACCTGGTCGAGGTGGCCGACTTCCGGACCGACAGCCGCTACCGCCTGGTCCACTTCGCGGGCCACGGCTGGGAGCCGCTCGCCCCCGAGGAGTTCGAGCCCCGGATCCACCAGCTCTTCCCGGACCTCGACCCGCGAGATCCGGTCCGCGTCCACTGGGCGGATCGCCCCTGGGAGTGGCCCCTCTGGCACCCCGGCGAGGCGTGAGCCGCGCTTTCGTTACGCTGTCCGGGTGAGCGTGGATCATTTCTGGCGCCGCCTGCCCGGCCAGGAGGTCGACACCTGCTCGCCGACGGAACTCGGCGAGCTCGTCCCCGACCGGCAGGACGTCCGCTACGACCAGCTGGCCTCCGCCGGGCTCCTCCTGGGCGTGCGGAGCACCGCCCGGCTGATGGAACTGGCCCTCACCGAGAACGGCCTGCACCCCGACCCGGCCGCCCGCCTGCCCGTGTACGGCGGCGAGCGCCGTGAACCCGACGCCGCGCAGACCGATCCGCTGGTGCTGAGCCCCGCGCAGGTCGCGGCCGCCTTCACCTTCCTGCGCGACTCGGCGCTCGGCGAACTCGTGCGCCAGCAGGACACCGTGCTGGCCCGGACGGTCGCGCGCCTCGGGTACCCGACGCCGTGGTCCGAGACCTGGGCGTCCCTGGTGGTCGCCGACCTGCGGGAGCTGCGGGACTTCTTCGCCCACGCGGCGGCGGCCGGTGACGCGGTGGTCGTCCGGGACCGGAAGGCATGATCGGGGTGGACGAGTTGGACGAGTTGGACGAGTTGGGCGGGGCGGACGGGGTGGACGAGTTGGACGGGGTGGAGGACGTGAAAGGGGTGGGCGGGCTTTCGAGCACCGCCGGTTACGCCGAGGCGGCGGAGGAACTCGCCGTCCAGTACGAGAGCGTGACCTTCGCCGAGGTCCACGCGGACCTGCTGCACAGCTACCCGCCCCCGCCCGCCGCCGTCCTCGACGTGGGGGCCGGCACCGGGCGCGACGCGGCCGCCCTCGCCGCCCTCGGCCATCCGGTGGTGGCCGTCGAGCCGACCGCCGAACTCCGTTCCGTCGCCGAGCGGTTGCACGCGGGCTCCGGCGTGCGCTGGGTCGCCGACGCGCTGCCCGAGCTGCCGCGGCTGAGCGCCGGCGCCGAACGCTTCGACCTGGTCCTGCTGACCGCCGTCTGGATGCATCTCGCCCCCGCCGAGCGGCCGTTGGCGATGGCCGCCCTCGGTCGGCTGCTGGCCCCGGGCGGGCGCCTCGCCCTGACCCTGCGCCACGGCCCCGTCCCGCCGGGCCGCCGGATGTTCGACGTCCCGCCCGAGGAGACCGTCGCGCTCGCCGCCGCCCGGGGCCTGCGACTGCTCCACCGCGCCGAACGCGGCGACCTGCACGGCCGGTCCGGCGTCCGCTGGACGAGCCTGGTCTTCGGGTAGGCCGCTCTCCTGCCGTCCGGGCCGCGCCTGCGCGGTACGGGGGTCAGTTCACGTCGACGTTGTCGAAGAGTTCGAGCATCTGCGTGAGGACGTGCACGCAGGCGGTCAGGTCGGCGTCGGTCAGCTCGCCGCCGACCTGGCGGAGCAGGGCGTGCTCGCGGGCGCTCGCGGCGGAGACGGCGGCCCTGCCGCGGTCGGTCAGCCGGATCAGCGAGGACCGCTGGTGGGCGGGGTTCGGGGTGATCTCGACCAGGTCCAGGGCTACCGCGTCGTTGACCATGCGTTGCACGAACTGCCTGCTCAGCGCTTGTGCGCGGCCCATCTGGGGGACGGTCATGGGCCCGTGCTCCGCGAGCAGGAGCAGCACGGCGCGCACGCCGACGGACAGCCCCTCGATGGGAGCCGCGAGTTCCACCTTGCGGAGCACCCGCCGGTACAGCGGGCCGACCAGGTCGAACACGTCCATGAGCCGGTGGGCGAGGACGTCGGGCGGGAGCGGGGCATCGGTATCGGTCACCCCGCCATCATGGCACCTGGGTTGCCAATCCTCGCGGTGGATGACAACTTGGTTGTCATGACTGACGCATCTGACGTGTTCTCGTTCGACGACGGCCGCAGCCACCTCGCCTACCGTGACACCGGGTCGGGCCGACCCCTGGTACTGGTGCACGGCGGCCTGCTCGACCACCGCATGTGGAGCGACCAGATCGCCGCCTTCGCGGCCGACTACCGGGTGATCGCGCCGGACGCCCGCGGCCACGGCGGATCCTCCAACGCGACCGGCCCGTTCCGGCACACCGACGACCTCGCGGCCCTGCTGCGCCACCTCGGCACCGGCCCCGCGATCCTCGTCGGGCTGTCGATGGGTGGCGCCATCGCCGTCGACACCGCGCTCGAACACCCGGACGTGGTCGAGGCGTTGGTCGTCAGCGGCGTCGGCACCAGCGAACCCGAGTTCAAGGACCCGTGGCTCGGCGAGATCGAGGCCGAGGAGGCCCGCGCCATGGCCGCGGGCGACCTCGAAGGCTGGATCACGGCGTTCACCCGGCTCGCGGCCGGCCCGCACCGCACCCTCGACGACGTCGACCCGGACATCGTGCGTACGTTGAAGGACATGACCCGGCGAACCCTCGCCAAGCACACCCCCACCGAACCCGACCACCAGGTGCCCGTCACCGACACCTGGGCGCGGGCGGCGAAGATCGGCGTCCCGGTGCTGGCCATCAACGGCGGCATCGACTCCGACGACCACCTCGGCATGGCCGAACGCCTCGTCCGCAGCGTCGCCGACGGCCGTACGGCGACGGTCGACGGCACCGGCCACTACCCCAACATGGAACGCCCGGACGCCTTCAACGAGCTCCTCGACGACTTCCTCCGGACCCTGCCGGTGCACGGGGGCTGACGGTGGATCCTGCTCACGGGCGCCTTCCGGATGGAGTCTCACCCCAAGGCTGACAGCGGCAGTTCGCCACCGGCTGGCCGGCCGGCTAGCCGGGCCGCTTCGCGCTCGTCATGGACCCGCACGGCGCGCCGTGGTTCACCGGGGCGGGGCGCCGAAGTCCTCGGCGACCAGCCGGTCGGCCCAGCGCCGGAGGGCCGGGGCGAGGGGCGGGTGGACGAGGCCGGCGGCGGTGGCGAGGCGGTCGGCGGAGGTGGTGTCGTAGCGGTCCTCGGAGAGGAAGCCGAGGGTCTCCGGGTCGGCGCCGGTGAGGGCGCGGGGGAGGCGGCGGACGATGGCGACGGGGACCAGGCCGCGGGGCGGGCGGACGCCGAGGTGGGCGGCGATGAGCGCGATCAGGTCCGGGAGCGCGGGGGTGGCGGGGTCGAGGACGGTGTGGGCCATCAGGGCGGAGCCGTCGGGTGCGGGGGTGGTGGCGCTGTCGTGCGCGGGGACGGCGGCGAGGAAGCGGGCCAGGTGGTCGACGGTGACCACGGGCAGGAAGGTGCGGCGGGTGCCGGGCAGCAGCGGCAGGCGGCCGCGGTGCAACTGGCGGACGAGCTGGGCCGGGCCGAAGTACTGGCCGGCCTCGCCGGTCCGTGAGTGGCCGATGACGCTGCTGGGGTTGACGGTGGTGAGCGGGACGCCGAGTCGGGGTGCGGTGACCCGGACGGCGGCGTCGCCGAGCAGCTTGGAGGCCTCGTACGCGCCGAGGCGCGCGTAGGCGGCGGTGGTGGCGCGGGGGCTGGGCGGGTACTGCGGCCGCGGGTCGCGGCCGACGCGGTAGCCGGAGAGGTGGACCAGGCGGCGCAGCCGGGGCCGGGTGGCGGACCAGTGGAGGGCGTGCAGGGCGCCGTGGACGTTGGCGGGTTCGGCCTGGGCGCGGGTGAGGCCGAACTGGTAGCGGGCGGCGAGGTTGTGGACGTCGCGGACCTCGGTGAGCCGGGCGTCGTCCTCGGGGGAGAGGCCGAGGCCGGGGCGGGTGAGGTCGGCGGCGACGGTGGTCAGCGCGGTGTCGTCGGCGCCGTGGGTGCGCAGCCAGCGGCGTAGTTCGGTGTCGCGGCCGAGGCCGCGCACGGCGGCGGCCACGGGCTCGTCGCGGGTGAGGAGTTCGAGGACGAGCCAGCGGCCGAGGAAGCCGGTGGCGCCGAGGACGAGGGTGCGGGGCGATGGCGGGAGGGGCGGCATGGGGCAACTCCTGACGCTGGAATCTGTAGACCGGTCTGCATATTTTTCGGGCGCGAGGAAACTTCGGGCACGGGAGATTCGGGCACAAGGGATCGGGAGGGTCGGAAGGGCGGAGCCGCGCACCGGTCGGCGGCGGCTCCGCCCCGCGACGCCCTACGCGGTGCGGGCGGCCGGCTTGGCGCCGAGCAGGTGGCGGACGGCGTGCAGCGCGTGGTCCAGCGGCTCGCGGCTGCGCCGGACCGACGCGAGCAGGACCGCGCCCTCCATCAGCGCCAGTGCCTGCCCGGCCGCGGTCGCGGCCTCGGCCGGCTGGAAGCCCTCGGCCTCCAGCCGGCCGGCCAGCACGCGCTGCCAGCTCTCGTACACCTCCGCGCAGACGGCGCGCAGCGGCTCGTTGGTGCCGGCGACCTCCAGGGCGACGGTCGCGATCGGGCAGCCCTTGGTGTAGTCGGAGCCCGCCAGTCGCTCGGCGAAGACCTCGGTGAGCCGCTCGGTGAGCGCTCCGCTGCCGGCGCCCTCGGCGACCAGCGCGGCGAGCAGGTCCTCGACCTCCTGCCCGGCCTGGACGAGGGAGGCGGCGACCAGTTGGTCCTTGCCCTCGGGGAAGTGGAAGTAGAGCGAGCCGCGCGGTGCACCCGTCGCGGCCACGATCTGGTTGAGGCCGGTCCCGAAGTAGCCCTGTGCCTCGATCAGCGTCCGGGTGCCGGCGATCAGCCGGGCCCGGGTTTCCTCACCCTTGACTCCCATGCGGAAAACAATAGACCGGTCTGCATATTCCCGTCGACGGGCCTCAGCGCCTGGCCTCGGTACCGGGCCTCAGTACCGTGTCTCAAAGCCGGGCCTCAGCACCGGGCCTCGGACGGGAAGCCGGTCCAGCACAGCTCGTCGGGCAGGTGGCGCATGTCGTTGTGGAACAGCACGTAGGAGGGGCGGCCGGGTGTGTAGCGGATGACGGTCAGCGCCGCGTTGCAGGAGTTGAGGCCGAGCCAGCGCCAGGCAGGGGCGCTGAGGGCGTGCCGGACCAGCCAGCCGATCAGGAACGCGTGGGTGACGACCAGTTCGTGCCGGTCCTCGCCGCCCGCCACCGGACCGGTGAACCGCTGGACGGCCCGGCGCGCCAGCTCCGGGCCGCGGGCGCGCTCCTCCGCCGTGGACTGCGCGAGGAAGTCCAGCAGGTAGTCGGCGCTGTCGGCGGGCAGTTCGTGCCGCTCCGGGACGTACGGCACGTAGTCGCCGGCCTCCTCGCAGACCGTCGGGACCGCGCCGGCCTGCCAGCCGCCGCCCAACTGCCCGCCGCCCAACGGCTCGTTGCCCGGCCGCCCGCCGCCCAACTGCTCGGCGATCAGCCGGGCGCTCTGCGCGGCCCGGGGAAGCGGTCCGTGGTGCACGGCTGCGATGGGGCGGTCCGCCAGCCGCCGTCCGAGCAGGACGGCCTGCCGGCGTCCGTCGGCCGTGAGCCCGCTGCCGTCCGGCGCGGCCTCGCCGTGGCGGGTCAGGTAGAGGTAGCGGGTGGCGGACTCGGCCATGCTCCGGGACTCCTTCGTTCGTGTCGGCGTGCGTGCTCTCGTGCTCGCCGGTGATCCTGGGCTCGTCCCGGAGCGACGCCGTCGCGGCCCCGCCCGGTTCCGGATCAGCCCGTGTGCGCCTGCTGGAGCAGCGCCAACTCCTCCGGGGAGAGGCGCAGCGCCCCGGCGGCGATGTTGTCCTCCAGGTGCGCCAGGTCGCCGGTGCCGGGGATGGCCAGGACGTGCGGGCCCTGGTGGAGCGTCCAGGCGAGGCGGACCTGGGCCGGGCCGACCCCGCGCGCCTGCGCCACCGCCCGGACCTGGGCGGGTTCGGCGCCGCCCGTGCCGGACTCCCGCCCGGCTCCGGCGATCGCGTAGAACGGGACGAAGGCGATGCCCTGCTCGCCGCAGAGCCGCAGCACGGCGTCCTGTTCGGGCGAGGCGCCGATGCCGTACGGGTTCTGCACGCACACGACGGGCGCCACGGCCTGCGCCTCGGCGAGCTGGTGCGGGTGGATGTTGGAGAGGCCGAGGTGGCGGATCAGCCCGGCCTGCCGCAACTCGGCGAGGGCGCCGAAGCGTTCGGCGATCGAGTCGGTGCCGACGATCCGCAGGTTCACCAGGTCGAGGTGGTCGCGGCCGAGTTGGCGCAGGTTCTCCTCGACCTGGCCGCGCAGCCGCTCCGGGGTGCGGGCGTGCTCCACCCACTCGCCGTCGAGCCCGCGGCCCGGGCCGACCTTGGTGGCGATCACCAGGTCGTCGGCGTACGGCGCGAGCGCCCGGTTGATCAGCTCGTTGGCGGAGCGCAGCGGGGAGAAGTAGAAGGCGGCGGTGTCGAGGTGGTTGACGCCCAGTTCGACGGCGCGCCGCAGCACCCGGACGGCCTGCTCGCGGTCGCGCGGTACGGCGTCGGGGACGAGCGCCCGGCCGGTCTGCGGCAGGCGCATCGTGCCGAGGCCGATCCGGTGGACGGTGCGGTCGCCGAGCGTCCAACTGCCGGAGGCGGCAGCGGTGACGGGGGCGGTGAAGGCGTTGTCGGAGGTCATGCCCGTCATGATCGCCACTGCACTGCCCCGACCGCCAGCGATTCGGGAATGTACGAATCCCCGCGGAACTCGCGGAATCCGCGGAGGCGGAGGTGACGGCGGAGCAGTGGGGACTGTGACAACCGTCATGCCGTTTCCATGATCACCCGCCCTGGTCCGGGGCCCCGCCCGACCGGGATGATGGGGCGCGTCGACGGGCGGGAGCGCCCAGGGTCGGGTGAACGGGGGGTCGGCGATGTCGCCGCACGAGATCGGGTTGTACGCGAGCGCCGCCGTGGTGGTCAGCGTGGGACTGCAAGCGCTGGTGCTGGCCGGCTCCGCCGCTGGTCAGGGAGCAGGAGCCCCGGCGGGCGCCGGGCCGGGCGGGGTGCTCGCCGTGGTCCGGGCCGCCCTGGCGCGGCGGCCCCGCGCCACCCTCACACTGTTCGCGGTGATGGCGGTGATGGCCGTGCTCCAGTACGCGGTGCCCGCCCTGGTCGAGGATCTGATGCGGCAGCCGGGAGCGCTGTCCGACGGGCAGTGGTGGCGGGCGGGCACGGCCCTGCTGGTGCAGTCCTCCGGGATCACGCAGATCGCGATGAACCTGCCGGCCCTGCTCGTGGTCGGCGCCGTCACCGAGTCGGTCCTCGGGTGGTGGCGGACCCTGGCCGTCTTCCTCGCCAGCGGCGTCCTCGCCCACGTGGTGAGCCTGGCCGGCTGGTCGCCGCGCGGCGGCGGCGACTCCGTGGCCGTCTGCGGCCTGCTCGGCGCCCTCGCCGTCACCTGCCTCCTGCGCGGGAACACCCTGGGCCTCACCTTCAAGGGCACCTGGTACCTGCTGCTCATCCCCGTGGCCGGTCTGTTCCTGTGCGGGCTGCGGAACAACCACGGCGCCGGCCTGGTGGCGGGCTGCCTGCTCGGCCTGGCGCTCGCCACCGGGACGAGGGCCAGGCCGACCGGGCAGCCCGCCGTGGCGTGACGGGGCGTGGCCGTCGCGCGCCTCCCCGTGCTCCGGTGCCGGTGGTCCACCCCCGGGGCCAAGCTCGCAGACCCGTGGCTCGGACCGGGGCCTGGCACGCCGGGCGCCGGTCGGCGTCTGGGAGAGTGCGGGCATGACACTTCGGACCCTTCGCTGCGCCGTCCTCGACGACTTCCAGGGCGTCGCCACCAGCATCGTCGACTGGTCCCCGGTCTCCGACCGGGTGGCGGTGACCGCCTTCTCCGAGCACTTCGGGTCGGAGGACGAACTCGCCGCCGCGCTGGCCGACTTCGACTTCGTCGTGACCCTGCGCGAGCGGGTGCCGTTCCCGGCCTCGCTGTTCGCCCGGCTGCCGAGGCTCAGGCTGCTGGTCGCCTCGGGCATGCGGAACTCGGTGATCGACTACGCGGCCGCCGAGGCGCACGGCGTGACGGTCTGCGGGACGGCCAGCTCCTCCACCCCGCCGGTCGAGCTGACCTGGGCGCTGCTGCTCGGCCTGGCCCGCGGCATCGTGCCGGAGAGCACGGCGCTGCGCGAGGGCGGCCCCTGGCAGAGCACCGTCGGCGCCGACCTGCACGGGCGGGTGCTCGGGCTGCTGGGCCTGGGGAGGATCGGCGGCCTGGTCGCCCGGGTCGGACTGGCCTTCGGCATGGACGTGCTGGCCTGGAGCCAGAACCTCACGGACGAGCGGGCCGCCGAGGTCGGCGTGCGCCGGGCCGCCGGCAAGGAGGAACTGTTGAGCGGCGCCGACTTCGTCTCGATCCACCTCGCCCTGGGCGAGCGCACCCGGGGGCTGCTCGGCGAGGCCGAACTCGCGCTGATGAAGCCCGAGGCGTACCTGGTGAACACCTCCCGGGCGGCGATTGTCGATCAGGACGCGCTGCTGGCCGCGCTCACCGGGGGTCGGATCGCGGGCGCCGCGGTGGACGTCTTCGACGTCGAGCCGCTGCCCGCCGAGCACCCGCTGCGCACCGCGCCCCGGCTGCTGGCCACCCCGCACCTGGGGTACGTGTCGCGCGACAACTACCGCCGCTACTACGGCGAGGCGGTCGAGGACATCGCGGCCTACCTGGCCGGCGAGCCGATCCGCCGCCTGGGCTGACCCGGGCTGGGCTGACCCCTGGGCTGGGCTGACCCCCGAGCCGGGCCGATCCGCCGAGCCGGGCCGATCCGCCGAGCCGGGCCGCCCACCAGCCCCCCGACCCGAGCCACAACGCGGCGCAGACG
>NZ_JBFBFU010000046.1:0-51534 GCF_040684355.1 Kitasatospora sp. NPDC091276
CTGGTGTCTTCTGCGGCTTGACGCCCCGTCCGACGTTTCAAACTCTAGCCGATCCCTGCTCCGAAAAGCGAATCGACCGCAATCCAATAAAACGAGCACACCGATATACACACCGGGCCTCGCTCGCGCATGGCAAGCCGACCCGGCCCGAACCCGGGACGTGATGTTTCGAAAGGATTGGCCGCCCCGGGACCGTCCGCGCCGATGCGTGTCCGGTGCTCCCTGCCGAGCGACTGGCTGACAGTACCCCTACTCAGCGCCCGAAACAAATGCCCAGCCCAGGGTGCGCCCGCCAAGGCGCGCACGGACAGACCGTGCTCGACCTCGGCGGACGCACCCCCTACGAAACGCGACGCGCAGGGTCAGCCGACGGCGCCGAGGATCGGCGCCCAGGCGGCACCGGTGAGTGCGGCCACCGCCTGCTGCTCGGAGAGCGGAGGAGCGGCACGGGTCGGCTTCGGCGTCTCGGCGCCGGTGCCGCCGCCGGTGCTGTTCCACTGCACCATCTGAAGCTGCGCGCCGGTCGACTTCAGGGTCACCGTCACCGTCCAGCGGCGGGCGGTGTCGGGACGGACCGGGTGCGCGGCCGCGTTCTGCTGGAACATCACCAGGGCCCCGCCGGGAATCTCGGCGCTGCTCGGCAGCTCGCTCATCTTGCAGGTGTCACCGTCACGCTTGGGCTGCCACTCGCAGCTCAGCCCGTCGCCGTCCTTGAGCGGCAGCTGGAGCCGCACGGCCGAGACACCGACGAAGGCGGCGCCGTGCCCGTCGTCGAGGACCAGTCCGCCGTTGGCGACGCGTCCGTTGGACGGATCCGAGGGGTTGTTGCTCTGCCCGCTCTCCGCGCTGAACCGGCCGCCGGGGAACGTCGCCTCCAGAGCCTGGATCATCTGGGTGTCGGTGATCGCGGAACGCGGCATCGCCATCGCCGCCACCCTGATGTCGGATCCTTCGGAGTGCATCCCGGCGAGCACGTCGGGGATCACCAGGCCGGCCGCCGCGATCACGGTGCAGGCGCCGACCCCGGCGATGACGCCGGCCGTGCGCCGACGCCGGCGGATCCGCCCGCGCTGGACGGCTCCGCGCATGAGCGTGGTGAGGTCTGGTTCGAGGGAGTCGGTCGTGCGGTCCAGGGCGTGTGCGAGGTCTGCTTCGAACGGCATGCTGGCGTCACCTATTTCTGTCGCTGATGGGGGCTTCGTGGCGGTTTCGACCTGCGCGCACCGATGCTCAGTGCGGAACCAGGTCGGACAGGCTGTCGCCGAGCAGGGCACGCACCCTGCCGAGCGCCCGGGTGCCCTGGGAGCGGACCGCGCTGCTGCTCAGCTTGAGCATCCGGGCGGTCTCCTCGATGCTGCGGTCCTCCCAGTAGCGCAGCAGCAGCACCGCCCGGTCGCGGGGCGGAAGTTGGCCGAGCGCGTCCAGCAGTGTGAGTCGCAGTGCGGTGTCGGGGCCGGCCGCCGCGCTGTCGGGCATGTTCCCGATGGGGCGCTCGCCGCTGCTCCGTCGACGCCGCAGGCTGAGGAAGGTGCGGACCAGGACCGTCTGGGCGTAGGCGGCCGGGTTGTCCGCCTTGGCCACCCGCTTCCAGTGCACGTACACCCGGCTGAGGGTCTCCTGGACCAGGTCCTCGGCAAGATGCGCGTCGCCGGCCGCGAGGACGTACGCGGAGCGGTACAACGCCTTCGCCCTCGCCGCCACGAACGCCAGGTACTCATCCTCCTGTGCTGATTTCACTCGGTTCCCGCCTGTTCCCTTGTCCTGTGATCCCCGTGCATACCCCTCATGACTACGTAAGGCGGCAGCATGTCGCGCGGGCGGGGCACCTTCTTCTTTTTCACCGCTGCCGCGTCGGCCGCCCTCCACGGACACCTTCGTCTCCCCTCCGTCTCCCCGCGGCCGACCCCGCGAGAAGCGGCCCCGGCCAGCGGTGATGCGGTCGGTATCATGCGCCCGGGGGTTCGTTTGCAGGCAGAGGGGAACGGTCGGTGGGTGGGTTGCGGTTCACGGTGCTGGGACCGATACGGGGGTGGCGGGACGGCGGCGAGCTCGCACTCGGGTCGCCGCAGCAGCGGAACCTGCTGCTCTCGCTGCTGCTGAGGGCCAACCACCCCGTGTCGACCGGTCAGCTCGTCGACGACCTGTGGGGCGAGGAGCCGCCCGCCAAGCCCGTAGCCGTGATCCGGACGTACGTCCACCGCCTGCGCCGCGTCCTCGGGCCCGCCCCGCTGACCTCGCTCAGCGGGGGCTACCTGCTCACCGTGGATCCCGGGGAGCTGGACACCCACCGCTGCGAGGAACTCGTCGGCGCGGCGAAGGAGCTCAGCGGCGCCGGGGAGCACGCCCGCGCCGCCGCCACGCTGCGCCTGGCGCTGGCCCTCTGGCAGGGCGAGCCGATGTCCGGGCTCTCCGGCCCCTACGCCGAGCGGCAGCGCGGCGAGTGGACCGAACGCCGGGTGACCGTCCTGGAGTCGTGTCTGGAGGCCGAGGTCGAGGCCGGACCGTCCGGCGAGGCCGTCGCCGAACTGACCGCGGTCGCGGCCGAGCACCCGCTCAGGGAACGGTTCTCCGAGCTGCTGATGCTCGCCCTCTACCGGGCCGGCCGGCAGGCCGAGGCCCTGAGCGTGTACCGCGACACGGACCGGCGGCTGCGGGCGCAGCTCGGCGTCGCCGCCGGGCCCGGTCTGCGCGAGTTGCAGCGCCGGATCCTGGTGGCCGACACCGCCCTCGTGGCGCCCGCGCCGCCCCGGCCCGACACCACCACCACGGCCCGCCCGCCGTACCACGCGCCGATCCGGCCGACCCAGGTACCGGCCGACCTCGCCGACTTCACCGGCCGCGAGGCGCAGACGGAGGCGGTGCGGGCCGTCCTGCTCGCGCCCCGCACCGTGCCCGTGGCGACGGTGTCGGGCCTGGGCGGCATGGGCAAGACGGCCCTGGCCGTCCATGTCGCGCACGGCCTGGCCGCCGACTTCCCCGACGGCCAGCTCTACGTCGACCTGCACGGGGCCGACGGCCGCCCGACCCCGCCCGAGGAGGTGCTGGGCGCCTTCCTCCGCGCCCTCGGCGTGCCGGCGGAGGCGCTGCCCGCCGGGCTCGCCGAACGCTCCGCCCAGTTCCGCTCGCTGCTCTCCGGCCGACGCGTGCTGATGGTCCTCGACAACGCCCGGGACGCCGAACAGATCAGGCCGCTGCTGCCCGGCCGGCCCGGTTGCGCCGTGCTCGTCACCAGCCGGGCCAGGCTCGGTTCACTTCCCAACGCGCACGTCGTCGAGCTGCCGGCCTTCGCCCCGGAGGAGGCCCTCGACCTGCTCCGCCAGGTGGTCGGCGGGCAGCGGTTGCGGGCCGAGGCGGACACGGCCAGGGAGCTCGTGCGGATCTGCGGTCACCTCCCGTTGGCCGTGCGCATCCTCGCCGCCCGCCTCTCCTGCCGGCCGGGCTGGACCATGGCCCGGCTGCTCGACAAGCTGTCCGAGAATCGTCGTCGGCTGGACGTGCTGCGCACCGAGGACCTCGCCGTCGAGTCGGCGTTCCGCTTCGGCTACGACCAGCTGACGCCCGACCAGGCCCGGGCCTTCTGTCTGTTGGCGGTGCCGGACGTGCCCGACCTGTCGCCGGGCGCGGTCGCGGCGATCCTCGACCTGCCCGAGCACGAGGCCGAGGAGCTGGCCGAGTCGCTGGTCGACTGCTCGATGCTGGAGACCGCGCCGCCGGACCGCTACCGGTACCACGACCTGCTGCGCGCCTTCGCCCAGCGGCTCGTCCCGGAGACAGCGGCCGACGTCGAGGCCGGCGCGGGCTCGGCCCCGGAGGCGGACCGCCCGGCCGCCGTCCTCACCCGCCTGGTGATCCGCCAGCACGCCGAGACCGTCGCGGCCCTCGGCCCGGCCGCCACCCGCGCGGCCCTGACCGGCGCCGGTGCACCGTACGCTCCCGACTGCCGCGCCGTGGCCCGCGGTCGCGGTGAGTACCACGGCATCGGCGCTCTGGTCGGCCAGTACGCCGGGCTCCCCCAGCCGCCCCGGCTCGATCTGGTGGCCGAACTGCTGCTCGGGGGAAGCCTGTTGTGCGAGACCGGCCAGGCCGCCCGACCGCTGGGGCACGCGGCCAAGGTCCTGCTCCAGGCCGCCGTCCGGCAGGGCGACCGAACGGCCGAGGTCAGGGCCCGGCTGGTGCTCGGCCGGCTGCTGACCGAAGTCGGCTCCGAACCCGCGGCCCTCGGCGAGCTGATCAGGTCCCGCGACCTGTGCATCGCCCACGGCCTGCCGGGGCCGCTGCTCGCCCTGGCCCACGCCTCCCTGGCCGCCCTGTTCGTCCAGGTCGGTCGGCCGGGCGACGCGGTCGACGGCTTCGCGGCGGCGATCGCGGTCTGGGAGCGGCTCGGCGACCGGCGCTCGGTGGCGGGCGAACTGCTCAACCTGGCCGATGCGTTCACCGAGCTCGGCCGGCCCGAGGCGGCGGTCCGCGTCGTCGACCAGTCGCTGCTGATCTGCCACCAGCTCGCCGACCACGAGCTCCAGGCGCTCGCCCTCGACTCGTTGGGGACGATCGCCCACGATCGCGGCGAGTTCGAGCAGGCCCTGCGCCACCACCGCGGCGCCCTCGCCCTGCTGCGGCCGGACGACCGGCGCCGGACGGGCCGCACGCTCCTGCGGCTCACCGAGTCGCTGCGGGCCGTCGGCCGCGGCGACGAGGCGGTGGAGGCGGCCGACCGGGCGGTCGAGGTGCTGACGCTCGACGGCGACCGCCGGGGGCGGGGGCTGGCCCTGGCGGCGCTCGGTGACGCGCTCGCCGACCGCGGCGGCGCCGAGGACGCGGCCCGGGCGTGCCGGTCGGAGGCCTACGACATCCTGGCCTCCATCGGCTCCCCCGAAGCCGACCGGCTGCGCGCCCTGATCGGCCTCGGCGGGGCCGCCGACCGGCCCCGCCGGCAGTGGCCGTCCTGGCTGCCGGCCTGATCCTCCCCTCGCCCCGGGGGTGTTCGGCTGCCGGGCCGACGGGTCAGTGCAGCTCCCACACCTGGTTCTCCGCGTTCGAGCAGGCCGCCACCCTGACGTAGTAACCGGCTCCGTCTGACGTCAGGCAGCCCTTGGTGGCGCCGTTGACGATCTGGTAGCCACCCCGAAGCGGCGTGAGGGACCAGAGCTGGTTGTCGGTGTACGGCGGGCTCGTCCAGATCTGCACGCGCCCGTCGCCCGTGTCCAGGTCCAGCACCTTGGTGTAGTTGCTGGAGGCGTTGCGCAGGAAGTACTTCCCCTCGAAGACCTTCTCCAGCCGCCACACCTGGGCCGACGTGCCGTTGACGCTGAAGGTGCCGACCCGGTTGCCGTTCTGGTCCCCGGAGTAGGAGTTGTCCAGCGCGCCGTTGACGCCGGTGATCTGTGCCTGGGAGGGCAGCTGCGGCTGCGGTTTCGGCTCCGGCGTGGGCGACGTGGGCGGCGCCGACGTCGCGGACGGCGTGGGCGGTTCGTGGGAAGCGGGCGGGGACGGGACGGCGGAGGTCGGCGCGGGCGGGGCCGGGTTCTGGCCGGCGGTGGGCCCCGCGGAGGCCGGAGCCGGCACACCGGGCTGGGACGGGGAGGCGGAGGTCGGCGCGGGCGGGGCCGGGTTCTGGCCGGCGGTGGGCCCCGTGGAGGCCGGAGCCGGCACACCGGGCTGGGACGGGGAGGCGGAGGTCCGCCCGGCGACCGGCTCGGGCTCGGCGCCGGGCGTGGGGCTCCCACCCGCTGCCGGTCCGGGCGACGGCACCGGGGCCGTCGGCTCGGCGGACTGCTGTCCGGCGGGTTGGCGGTCGGCTGCCACCGCCGCGGGAACGGCCGGGCCCGAGAGGCCGGCCACCGGGCCCGCGACGGCGGCGGCGTCCGGAGCGTCGTCCTCGTCGGACCGGATCACCGTCGCGCCGGAGGCCCCGACCACGCAGAGCAGCGACAGCGCCGTCACCCCGATCAGCCCGCGCAGGCGGAACCTGGCCCACGGTGCGCGTCCGGCGACCGGCCGGGGCCCGATCGGAGCCGGCGCCGTCTCCTCGGCCGGTGCGAGGGCGTCCCGTACCGCCGCGGCCATCGTCGCCGCGTCGGGCCAGCGCTCGCCGGGATCCTTGGCCATCGCCCGCTCGACCAGCGCCCACACCGGCGCGGGCACGTCCTCCGGAAGCGGCGGCACGGGCTCCGTCAGGTGCTTGAGGATCAGTTCGAGGGCGGTCTCCCCGTCGAAGGGGAGCTTGCCGGCGAGGCATTCGTAGAGGACGACGCCGAGTGCGTAGAGGTCCGCCGAGGCGGTGACCGTCCCGGTGGAGGCCTGTTCGGGTGCCTGGTAGGCGGCGGTGCCGAGCACCATGCCCGGTACGGTCAGCCGGGCGTCGCAGCCGGGCCGGGCGATGCCGAAGTCCGCGATCACCGTCCGGTCGCCGCGGACCATCAGGTTGGCCGGTTTGATGTCCCGGTGGACCACCCCGGACTCGTGCGCGGCCTCCAGCGCCTCCAGCACCTGGAGTGCGATCCGGAGGGTCTCCTCCACCGGCAGCGCGCCGCGGCGTTCCAGCACGGCGCTCAGCGGTTCCCCGTCGATCAGCTCCATGACCAGGTAGCCGACCGAGGGCCGCCCGTCCACGGCGCTGTGCCCGTAGTCGTACACGCCGACGATGCCCGGGTGGCGCAGCTGCGCCATGACGCGGGCCTCGGCGTGGAAGCGTTCGGCGAAGCCGGATTCGTCCAGTAGGGCCGGCTTCACCACCTTGACCGCGACCCGGCGGCCCAGGACCTCGTCCTCGGCGAGCCACACGTCGCCCATCGACCCGCCGCCCAGCAGGTCCACCAACCGGTAGCGGTCGGCGAGCACGGTGCCGCGCATGATACTCCCTGAATCAAGCCCGAGGACCGGAGCGAATCCGGAGACCGGCCCGGTTCCATGGGCGCACCTTGGTCCGGGGCGCCCTCCGAGGATCATGACACCGGCAAAACAACTACTGGCTGTCCATCATATGAATCACGATCGACTCAAGCCATTCCCGCCCCACGCCCCACCCCACGCCCCCGCGCCTCGACGGCCGCGTTGACGCAGCCGGCCGGGTGGGGTGTCAGGCGCACTCCCCCAGCCGCGACCGGCCACCGGTCACCGGTCCACTCGAAGGAACGCCGTCGTCGAGCCTCGCATCGCGGAAGCCGTCGGCGGGGAGGCGGCTCGTCCTCGGTCCCGGACGGCCGCGGAGCAGGCCGTCAAGGCCTCCCGAAGCGCCGGACCGACTTCTCGCGCTTCTCGCGCCAAAGGTTCGTAGCAAAATTACCTGTCACTGGGATGCAGGTCACCAGGCCTTTTCGCATCGCGCCCCCGGACCGGCCGACCTAGCGTGGTTCGCGGCGCTCCTCCCGGACGTTCCTCGCCGCACGCGAGCCATGGGACTGAGCCGCGGATCCGCCCGAGCACAGCTTCGGCGGCACACGAACAGATGAATTCAGAAAGGCTCAGCCATGGGCTTCAACCATGTCGACGCGGTGATGGCCGTACCCGACAAGCCGAACCAGTTCTGGGTGTTCTCCAACACCGACTACCGGCGCGTCGAAATCACCGTGACGAGCAGCCACCCGTACCCGGACAAGCTCATCCTCAAGGGCACCATCCGCGAGGACTGGCCCAGCCTGTCGGACTTCGCGAAGATCGACGCCGTCATGAAGGTCCCGGACGGCAGCAACGAGTACTGGGTCTTCTCCGGCGACCGGTTCGTGCGGATCAACGTCGCCAACGGGGAGCCGCACACGGACACCAGGACCTACGGTCCGGCGCCGCTGAGCGAGTGGGAAGGCCTCACCAAGGGCTGACGGCCGCCTCGGGTGCCCGGACCGCACCGGACCCGCCGCACCCAGCACTGGACGCCCGGCCGGGCCACCCCCGGCCGGGCGTCTCCCGTACCCGTACGTGCCCCGAGCCGTCGGTCCCTTCGTCCGCCCCACCTCCCCCGCCCACGTTCACCCGCTCCGATCGGAGACCTGCCCATGGGTCAGTTCGTCACAGACGTCAACGTCCTGGTCGCCTACGACGACCCGGTGCGGAGTCCGTTCCACACACCCACCGGGTGGGAGTGGATCGACGTCGACCTGAACAAGGGCGCGCACGGCGCCTACCTGTACCTCGTCTTCGAACGGTCCGCCGACGACCGGCCCGTCACCGGCATCCGCGTCCTGAAGGACGACGAGAAGCCGCCCGCCGGGTACCAGCAGCTGCCGGTCGACCTCAACAGGGGGACGCCCGCACACGGCACGGCCCTGTTCCTGGCCGTCACCCGCCAGGAAGGAGCAGGCCGGCCCATCGTCGACCTCACCGTCACGCACTGGAAGGACGGGGCGCAGGAGATCCCTCCCAGGACGGGCTACACCCGCGTCGACACGGATCTCAACAAGGGCGCCAAGGGCGACTTCATCTACCTCGACTACCTCCGGGCCACCGAGAACGCATCCTCCGGTTCGCCCGCCACGCCGGACCAGGAGAACGCGTGAACACTCCCCACTCCCCGCAGAGCGCTCCGTCGCTGCCGGACTCGCTGCTGAAGGCCCTCAAGCGCGAACCCCGCCCCGGCGGTCTGAAGGCCATCCGACACGTGGTCTTCCTGATGCAGGAGAACCGTTCCTTCGACCACTACTTCGGCAGCAACTTCCGAGGAGTGCGCGGGTACGACGACCGCAACCTCGTCACGTTCCCCGGGACCGGCGGCCGCACCGTCCTCGACCAGCCCGACCCGGACCACCCGTCCACGCCCCGGCGGCCCTACCAGCTCAGACCGGACCAGGGTACGGCCGAGCCGGCGGCCCACAACTGGCCCACCGGCCACCAGGCGTGGAACAACGGTCGCTACGACCAGTGGATCAAGGCCAAGGGGACCGTCACGATGGGCTACTTCGACCAGCCGGAGGTCGTCGGCACCTACCGGGCACTGGCCGGGCGGTTCACCGTGTGCGACGCCTACCACTGCTCGGTGATGAGCGAGACCACCTCGAACCGCAACTACCTCTTCAGCGGATTCGGCGGCTGGGAGCCCGACGGGTCGCGGGTCACCGGATCGGCCGCGCACGACCGCGAGAACCCCGATGCGACCTACGCGGGGGACCGGACGCCGGGCTACGGCTGGTCCAGCTACCCCGAGATCCTGGAGGTCAACAACGACCCCTTCGGCTCCGACGGGATCAGCTGGCGCGTCTACCAGGGCTGGGACAACTACTACGACAACAACCTGGAGTTCCACGCCGAGTTCAAGCGGATCTTCCAGACCGTGCTGAAGAGCGCCAAGCTCGACTACCTGAGCCTGTACGACTTCTACAAGGATCCGAAGCGCGTGCGCCCGGAGGACGTGGAGGCCCTCGCCAAGGCGGTCGCCGACCTGCCGCCGGCCGACCGGAGCCTCTACGACCGCGGGCTCTTCCGCTGCCCGCCCCCGCCGGACTCGAAGCAGAACCCGAAGAACTACCGCGACTTCGTCCACGCGTTCGCCCAGGACGTGGCGGCGAAGAGGGTCCCCCGGGTCTCGTACCTGGTGCCCTCGGACGCGGACTCGGAGCACCCGGGCGACGGCGGTTCGGCCCCCATGGCCGGTGAGGAGGTCGTCGCCCAGGTCCTGGACGTCATCGCCTCCGACGAGGACATGTGGGACTCCACCGTGCTGTTCATCAGCTACGACGAGAACGACGGCTTCTTCGACCACGTGCCGCCGCCGGTGCCCCCGCAGGGCGTCGACGACGAGTACGTCGGCAAGGAGCCCATCGGCCTGGGCATGCGCGTGCCGATGATCGTCGTCTCCCCGTGGACCGTGGGCGGCTACGTCAACTCCCAGGTCTTCGACCACACCTCACAAGTCCGCTTCCTGGAGGAGTGGTTGGGCGTACGGCAGCCCGCCATCAGCCGCTGGCGGCGCACCGTGGCCGGCAACCTCACCTCGGTCTTCGACTTCGACCGCACCGGCGACCCGCCACCGCAACCCACCGACCCCACCCGGCGTCTGGCCCGCCCGCTGCCGTACCAGCCGGACGCCCACGGCGCCCTGGACCAGAAGCAGGGCGCGTTCGTCCTCCAGCCGACCAACACCGGCGCCGCCTCCGTCCACCTGACCCTGTACGACAACGTCGGCACGTCCGGCGCCTACCACGCACCTCAGCACTTCGACGTGCTCGGCACCACGACGCCCGCCACCAAAGTGAAGGTCCGCGAAGGAAGTTACGACTTCTACCTCACCGGCCCCAACGGATTCCGCCGCGAGTTCGCCGGGAAGGCCGCCGGGGCCGCGGCCGAAACCTCCGTGGCCACCGCCATCGCCACCGCCCCGAAGCGCGTTCTCACCCTGACGATCACGTCGCCGAGCGCCACGCCGCAGACCGTCACCGTGGCGCCCCGGCACTACAGCACCGCGAAGGCGCTGACCGGGACCGTCGTCACGGGCAAACCCCTCGTCCTCGTCTGGGACACCGATGCCGCCGACGGCTGGTACGACCTGGACCTCACGATCGCCGAGGACGCGTCCTTCCGCCGCCGTCTCATGGGCCACGTCGAGAACGGCCACCCGAGCATCAGCGGCTGAGCGCCGAAGAGGCCGGCGCCGGGGCGCGGCGCCGGCCTCTTCGGGTGCGAGGCGTCCTACCGGCGGCCGCGGGCCGGTGCGGGGTTGAGCTTGGCACTGAGCACCGACAGGAAGGTCGGGAGCCTGTCCACCGCGGTCTTGGGGACGGGGGTGACCTGGACGGTGTCCCGGACCACGTCCTGCACGACGAGCTTGTAGGTGCCGCCCTCCTCGACGAGTTCGGCGGCGTAGAGCAGTGTTTCTTCCACCAGTGATCCTCCGGTTGTCTGTCGTACGGCGGGTCAGGAGCCGTTGAGCCAGGCGTTCCACGCCTTGGTCGCCTGCTCCTCGTCCGCTCCCTCGGCGAACAGGTGGTGGCCCAGCCAGATCGGCCAGTTCCAGGTGCCGCCGTTGAAGAACCGGTACAGCGCGTCCGGACCGCGCAGGCCGATGAAGTCGGGGCTGAGCCAGTCCACGACGACCGGCTCCGGGCCGCCGTCCGTACCGGGGACGTGGAGTTCGAGCCGGTCGCCGACGGCAGCGTCCTCGGCGAGGCCGAGGCGTCGGCGCAGGGCGGCGAAGTCGGCCGGGTCGGCGGTGGGTTCGGGGCGCTGGGCCTTGACGTAGACGGCGGGGCGGCCGCCGAAGTGCCGCAGGTACTCGGCGAGGCCGTGCTGGTAGAAGTGGACGTGCTTCTCGGCCGCGTCCGCCTTGGTGTCCCAGGTCGCGTCCCAGACGCCCTCGTGCACCCAGTGGATTCCCATCCGCAGGTGGCTCGTTCCGCTGTCCACCGGCTCGATCCGGTAGCTGAGCGTGTTGGAGAACTCGTCGCCCAGGGTCGCCCGGACGGCGAAGTGGCTCGGCGGCTCCCACACCACGACGGTGCTGTCGGACCGGGTGGCCTTTCCGCCGACGCGCGGCTCGACCTCCATCGGGTACAGCCAGCCCAGGTTGCCGGCGCCGGTGGCGACCGCGGCCCAGACCTGTTCGGGTGTCGCGGGCAGGTCCTGTTCCTTGCGGACCTCGAACTCTCGGGTCATGGTCGGTTCTCCTTCGTCGTCGGTCGGGTGTCAGTAGGTGAGCGGGAGGGCGCTCAGCCGCCGTTGCAGCGGGTTGGGCCGCCATTCGAGGGCCGCCCCGCCGGCGGCTTCGTCGGCCAGCCGCAGCTGCGGGAGCCGGCGGACCAGCGTGCTGACGGCCACCTCCACCTGGAGCTTGGCCAGCGGGCCGCCGAGGCAGAAGTGCGGTCCGTGGCCGAAGCTCAGGTGCCGGTTGCCGGGGCGGGTCAGGTCGAGCCGGTCGGGGTCCTCGAAGCGCTCGGGATCGCGGTTGGTCGCACCGAGGAACAGGTACGCCAACTCGCCCTCCCGCAGGGTCCGTCCGCCGATCTCCAGGTCCTCCGCGACGACCCGGACGATCGCCTGGGTCACCGTGTCGTAGCGGGCCAGTTCCTCGACGGCGCCGCGGATCAGTCCCGGGTCCTCGCGCAGCCGGGCCAGCTGGCCGGGGTGGCGCAGCAGGGCGAGCACGCCGTTGCCGACCAGGTGGGTGGTGGTCTCGTCGCCCGCGGTGATCAGGACGAAGCAGGTGGACAGCAGTTCGGAGTCGGTGAGCCGGTCGTCCTGCGCCTGCGTCGCGACCAGGGCGCTGATCAGGTCGTCGCCCGGTTCGCGCCGGCGCTGCCGAATGAGCCCGGACAGGTACTCCTCGTACTGCCCGATCGCCTCCTCGGACTTGTCGATGTCCTCGCCCAGCCGGCCGAAGCGGCGGAACCAGGTCTTGACCTGCGGGCGGTCCTCGTCCGGAATGCCGAAGAGCTCACAGACGACGGACATCGGCAGCGGGGAGGCGACCGCCTCGATCAGGTCCATGGCCGGGCCCGCCGCGAGCGCCTCGTCGATGAGCCGGTCGACGATCCGCTGGACGCCGTCGCGCAGGGCTTCGACCCGCCGGGCGGTGAACGCGCGGTTGGCGAGCTTGCGCAGCCGGGCGTGGTCCGGCGGGTCGGTGTTGGTCATCACCCGGCCGAGCCGGTCGGTGAGCCGGCTGAAGGCCTTCAGGTCACCGCCGAGCGCTCCGTAGGCGCGGGTCATCCGGTCCCGGTCGTTGGACAGCCGCAGGTCGCCCAGGGCCGCCTCGACGTCGGCGTACCGGGTGAGGTGCCAGATGCCCTCGGCGCTGCGGTGGACCGGGCTCTCGCGCCGCATGCGGGCGTAGAACGGGTACGGGTCGCGCCGGGCCTCGGGGGTGAGCAGGTCCGCGGCGAAGTCGTGGGGCGGGGCGAGGCCCGCGCTGCCGCGGGCCTCGTCCAGGGTGTCGGTGGAGGTCACGTCGGCCGCGTTACCGCTGGGCGTCCATGGCCTCGGCGAGGCTCCTGGGCCGCATGTCGGTCCAGGACTTCTCGACGTACTCCAGGCAGGCGGCGTTGGTGTCGGGGCCGTGGGCGACGGTCCAGCCGTCGGGGACGTCCGCGAACTGGGGCCAGAGCGAGTGCTGGTTCTCGTCGTTGACGAGCACGAGGAAGGTGCCGTCCTGGTCGTCGAAGGGGTTGGTCATGGGTCAGTCCTCCTGGTGGGAAAGGGTGGTGGTGCCGTCGGTGTCGCCGGTCGTCTCGGTGATCCTGGCGGCCAGGATCGGCCCGATCTGGGCGAGCGAGCCGGCTTGGGTCATCCGGTCGTGCCGGGTGGTGATCTCGTGGGATTCGATCCGGCCGGCGACGTACGGGCGCCAGATTGCGGGCCCCGCGTTGTCCTCGGCCCGGTCGATCGTGGAGTTGAACAGCAGCAGGTCTCCGCCGAACCTGCCGGGGACGAAGTCGACCGCCAGCTTGGCGTTGTTGATCATGATCTCGACGATCACCTCGATCTGTCGCTCGTTCAGGCCGGCCAGCGCGCTGCCCCGCCGGTTCAGGACCTCGGCAACCTCGGCGTAGGTGATCTCCTGGTCGCCCAGCTCGTCCGGGTCGACGTCGAGCACCCCGACGAGCACGTCGCGCACGGTGGGCACCGGCACCTCCGCGAACTGCACGTCCTTCACCGGGTAGGCGTCGAGGATCGCCAGCAGTGCGGTCCGTTCGCCGCGCGACTGCAGCTCGCAGGCGAGCGCGTGGGCGATCAGCCCGCCGGCGGACCAGCCGAGGAGCAGGTAGGGGCCCTCCGGCTGGATCTTCTGGATCTGGTCGGCGTAGTCGGCCGCCATCTCCTCGTAGGACGTCGGCAGGGGTTCGGGCCGGCCGAGGCCGCGTGCCTGGATGGCGTAGACCGGGTGCTGCGGGCCGAGGTGGTTCAGCAGTCCGCTGTACGACCAGCTGATGCCGCCGCCGGGGTGGACGCAGAACAGCGGTGTGCCGGTCCCGGTCGAACGCAGCGGCAGCACCACGTCCAACGCGTCGTCGGGATTGTCCATGACCAGGCGCTCGGTGAGACCGGCCACGGTCGGCGCCTCGAACAGCATGCGCAGGCCCAACTCCAGGCCGAGCGTCTCGCGGACGCGGGAGGCCAGGCGGGCGGCCAGCAGCGAGTGCCCGCCCAGGTCGAAGAAGTTGTCGTCGATGCTCACCTGCTCCCGGCCGAGGACCTCGGCGACGAGACCGCACAGCAGCTGCTCCTGCGGCGTCCGGGGTCCGCGTCCGGCATCCGAGGCCCCGTACTCGGGGGCGGGCAGGGCGGCCCGGTCGAGCTTGCCGTTGGCGGTCAGCGGCAGCGCGTCCAGGGTGACGAACGCCGCCGGCACCATGTAGTCGGGCAGGTCGCGGCGCAGCCGGCCGGACAGCTCGGCCGCCTCGGGCGCGCCCTCGGGGGCGGGCACCAGGTAGGCGACCAGGCGCTTGTCGCCCGGCCGGTCCTCGCGGGCGACCACGGCCGCCTGGAGGACGCCCGGGCAGCCCGCCAGGACGGCCTCGATCTCGCCGGGCTCGATCCGCAGGCCGCGCAGCTTGACCTGGTGGTCGGCGCGTCCGGCGAAGTCCAGCGCGCCGTCGGTCCGCCACGACGCGAGGTCGCCGGTGCGGTACATCCGGCTGCCGGACGGCCCGTACGGGTCGGCGGTGAAGCGCTCCGCCGTCAGGCCGGCCCGCCCGAGGTAGCCGCGGGCCACGCCCGTCCCCGCGAGGTACAGCTCGCCGACCATGCCGGTCGGCATCGGGCGCAGCCGGTCGTCGAGCACGTAGGCGCGCGTGTTCGCCATCGGCCGGCCGATCGGCACGGTCGCGGCGTGTTCGGGGAGGTCGCCCACCGGGTGCCAGGTGGCCAGGGTGGTGGCCTCGGTGGGCCCGTAGCCGTTGACCACCGCGATGCCGGGGCAGGCCGCCAGCACCCGGGCGACGGCGGCCGGGGAGACCACGTCGCCGCCGGTCCACACCTCGCGCACCCCGGCGAGCAGGCCCGGGCGCTCCTCGGCGACCAGGCGGAACAGTCCGGCCGTGAGCCACAGTCCGGTCACCCCGTTCGAGGCGATCGTGTGCTGGAGCAGGTCGAGGTCGAGCTGCTCCGGCGGGGCGACGACGACCCGGCCGCCGTTGAGCAGCGGCACCCAGAGCTCGTAGGTCGAGAGGTCGAAGGCCGTCGGGGAGTGCATCAGCACCCGCTCGTGTCCACCGCGCCGCCATTCGGGGGACAGGGCGAGGCCCGCCACGTCACGGTGGGTGACGGCCACGCCCTTCGGTCGACCGGTCGAGCCGGAGGTGTACATGATGTACGCCAACTGCCCTGGTTCACAGGGGACTTCGACGTCGGACGGATCGGCGGCCGCGGACTGCACCAGTGCGGTGAGCACCTCCCGGGTGAGCACCAGGGCGGCCCCGCTCTCCCGCAGGATCAGGTCGATCCGGGAGGAGGGGAAGCGCGAGTCCAGCGGCACGTAGGCGCCGCCGGCCTTGATGATCGCCAGGATCGCCACGACCAGCTCCGCCGAGCGGTCCAGCATGACCGCGACCGGCGTCTCCGGCCGTACGCCCTGGCGGATCAGCGCCCGCGCCAGGCGGCCGGCCCGCTGGTCGAGCTCCGCGTAGGTCAGCTCGGTGCCGCCGGCCACGACCGCGACCGCCTCCGGGGTGGCCCGCACCTGGCGGGCGAACAGCTCCGGCACCGCGGCCCGGGGCAGCTCGGCCGCGGCACCGTTGGAGCCGGCGAGCAGTCGGCGGCGTTCCTCGACGGGCATGATGTCGATCCGGCTGATCGGCCGGTCGGGGTCGGCGACGGCCGCGCGCAGCAGACGGGCCAGGCGCTCGAACAGCAGCTCCACGGTGGGCGCGTCGAACAGGTCGGTGGCGTACTCCACGGCGCCGACCAGGCCGTCGGGGGCCCCGTCCGGGCGGAACTGCTCGGCCAGGCTGAAGGTCAGGTCGACCCGCGCGGTCCCGGTCGGCGCCTCCAGGTGGCCGGTCTCCAGGCCGGGCAGGGCGAACTCGCCGAGCGGCGCGTTCTGCAGGGCCAGCATGATCTGGAACAGCGGGTGGTGGGCCAGCGACCGCGCGGGGTTGACCACCTCGACCAGGTACTCGAACGGCACGTCCTGGTGGTCGTACGCGCTGAGCGCCTTCTGCCGGACCCGGCCGAGCAGTTCGGCGAAGCCGGGGTCCCCGCCGGTGTCGGTGCGCAGCACCAGGGTGTTGACGAAGAAGCCGACGAGCTCGTCCAGCGCCTGGTCGGTACGGCCGGCGATCGGGCTGCCGACCGGGATGTCCGTGCCGGCGCCGAGCCGGGTGAGCAGGGCCGCGAGTCCGGCCTGGAGCACCATGAACATGCTGGCGCCGCGCGCGGCGGCCAGGTCCCGCAGGGCCTGGTGCAGGTCGGCGTCCAGCCGGACCGCGACCCGGTCGCCCCGCTGGGAGGCCACCGGCGGCCGCGGCCGGTCGGCGGGCAGCTGCAGCTGTTGCGGGACGCCGGCCAGCTCGTCCTTCCAGTAGGCCAGTTGCCGGGCGAACAGGCTGTCCGGGTCGGCGGCGTCCCCGAGCAGGTCGCGCTGCCAGGCGCTGTAGTCGGCGTACTGCACCGGCAGCGGGGACCACTGCGGGGCCTCGCCCCGGCAGCGGGCCGCGTAGGCCGCGGCGAGGTCACCGGAGAGCGGGCCCATCGACCAGCCGTCGGCGGCGATGTGGTGCACCACGACCAGCAGCGCGTGCCGGTCGGGGGCGAGCGCGTACAGCTCCGCCCGGACGGGCGGCTCCGCGGCCAGGTCGAAGCCGCGCCGGGCCGTCTCCGCCAGCCGTTCGGCCAGTGCGCTCTCGTCGATCTCCACCACCGGCAGTGCGGGGCGCGCCTGAGCGGCGCTCAGCACGACCTGGTACGGCACGCCGTCGATCTCGCGGAAGACCGTCCGCAGGCTCTCGTGCCGGGCGACCACGTCCGCGAGCGCGGCGTGCAGGGCCGGGCGGTCCAGTTCGCCGGTCAGGCTGAGCGCGAGCGGCATGTTGTAGGTGGCGCTCGGCCCGTCCATCCGGTGCAGGAACCACAGGCGGCGCTGGGCGAAGGAGAGCGGCACCCGGTCGGGGCGGGCCTGGGCGGTCAGTGCGGGCCGCGCAGCTCCGGAGCCCTCCAGGCCGGCGGCCAGCCCGGCCACGGTCGGGGTCTCGAACAGCGTCCGGACCTCCAGCTCCGCGCCGAGGACCGCCCGGACCCGGGAGGCCAGGCGGGTGGCCAGCAGGGAGTGCCCGCCCAGGTCGAAGAAGCTGTCGTCGACGCCGACCTGGGCCAGGCCGAGCACCTCGGCGAACAGCTCGGCGAGGAGCTGCTCCTGCGGGGTGCGCGGCGCCCGTCCGGCCGCGACCGGGCCGAGGTCCGGTGCGGGCAGCGCACGGCGGTCGAGCTTGCCATTGGCCGTCAGCGGCAGCGCCTCCAGCGCCACGAACGCCGAGGGGACCAGGTAGTCGGGCAGCCGGTCCCGCAGCCAGTCGCGGAGTTCGCCCAGGAGGGCGCCGGCGCCCCGGTTGCCGGTCGGGCGGTTGGTCAGCGAGGACAGCGACGATCCCGTGGCCCGGGCCGGCCGGTACGCCTCGACCGGGGAGCCGTGGAGCGCCCGGGGGTCGGTGAAGACGACGTCCACGGCGTCCGCCGCGGTGGCCGACCAGGTGACGGCCGTCGAGCGGCCGAACTCCGACCCGAGGGCGTGGAAGTCCTCCGGATCGGGGAGGCCGCCGTCCTCCGGGGCGTGCATCCGTTCCAGCAGCTCGGCGAGCGAGCCGTCCCCGTTCTGCACGGCCCGGGCCAGAGCGGCTTCCCGCGTCACGCGGCGGTTCGGCACCCCCGTGATCCGCAGCACTCCGCCGGACGGCCGGGCGAGCAGCTCGCGCAGTTCGGCCGGCCCGGCGACCTGCCGCCCCCACGCCAGCTCGACGGACCGCTCCGGAGCCGTCGGGGTGACCGGCGGCTTGTGCAGCGTCACGTCGTAGCGGTAGCGGGTCAGCTCGTTGTGGTGGCGGCCGCGCTTGACCTCGACGGCCGTCGTGCCGATGTCCGTACCGTGCTCCCGCAGGGCGGTGAAGAAGTCCGGGTCGACCAGGAGCTCCTTCTCCACCCGCAGGGCCTGCTCCACCGTGCGGCGCACCGCCGTGAGGTCCGCACCTTCGCCGACCCGGTGGAGCTGGACGGCGGTGGCCAGCGGACGCAGCAGTCGCAGGTTGCGGACGTCGCCGACGAAGAGCGCACCGCCGGGGGCGAGCAGCCCCATCAGCTTCCCGATCACGTCGGCGAGGTACTCGGCGGACGGGAAGTACTGCACCACCGAGTTGATCACGATGGTGTCGAACTCCCCGGCCGGGAGCCCGTCGGTGTCGTGCGCCGGGCGGGTCTGCAGCACCACGCGCCCGGCCAGGTCCTCCTGCCCGGCCACCTGGGCGGTGAGCGCCTCGATCGCGGTGGCGGAGAAGTCGGTCGCCCAGTACGTCTCGCAGTGCGGTGCGATCTGCGAGAGCAGCAGACCGGTGCCGACGCCGACCTCCAGCACCCGGCGGGGGCGCAGGGCCAGGATGCGGGCGACGGTGGCGTCCCGCCACTCCCGCATCTGCTCGACGGGGATCGGGCTCGCGTCGTAACTGCTGTTCCAGCCCACGAAGTTCTGGCCGAAGCCGGCGTCCTCGGGAGCGATGGGCAGGGCGTCGTAGATGTCCTGCCACTCGCCCACGTGGTCCGCTTCCAGGGCGCTGTCGCGGGCCTCCTCCTGGCGGGGGACGACGTAGCCGATGAGCCGGTCGTCCTGGGCGAGGACCGCGGCCCGGGCGACGGCCGGGTGCTCGGCCAGGGCCGTCTCGACCTCGCCGGGCTCGACCCGGAAGCCGCGCACCTTCACCTGGTCGTCCGCGCGGCCGACGTACTCCAGCTGCCCGTCGCCGAGCCAGCGGACCAGGTCGCCGGTGCGGTACATCCGAGCACCGGCTGGGCCGAACGGGCAGGCGACGAACCGTCCGGCCGTCAGGCGCGGCCGGTTCAGGTAACCGCGGGCCAGACCCGCGCCCGCGACGTAGAGCTCGCCGGGAACGCCGGGCGGCACCGGCCGCAGCCGGTCGTCCAGCACGTACACCCGGGCGTTGGCGATCGGCCGACCGATCGGCGGTACGCCCGCCCCCGGGGACAGCGGGTCGCTCATGGTCGCGCACACCGTCGTCTCGGTCGGACCGTACGCGTTGATCATCCGCCGGCCCGGCGCCCACCGGGCCACCAGCTCCGGCGGGCAGGCCTCCCCCGCCACGACCAGTGTCGACACCGCCACCGAGCCTTCCGGCACGGCGGCCAGGACGGACGGCGGCACGGTCGCGTGGGTGGCCGCCAGGCCCGGGTCGGTCAGCGCGGCCACCGGGTCCGCCGCCGGGGGCAGTACCAGGGCCGCGCCGCGCAGCAGCGCGGTGTAGATCTCCGACACCGAGGCGTCGAAGCTGGGCGAGGCGAACTGGAGCACCCTGCTGCCGGGTTCGATCGCGAACCGCTCGATCTGGGCGGCGACCAGGCTCGCGACACCGCCGTGGGGGACCACGACGCCCTTGGGGCGGCCGGTCGAGCCCGAGGTGTAGATCACGTAGGCCGGGTGCCGGACGTCGAGTGCGACGTCCGGGTCGGTGTCCGGCCAGTCGCCCTCGGCCACCATGGCGGCGTCGTCGACCATCAGCGCCGGGCGGGCGTCCGCCAGCATGAAGTCGATCCGCGCCTGCGGGTACACCGGATCCACCGGCAGGTACGCCGCCCCGGCCTTCAGGACGCCCAGGACCGCGACCACCGCCTCCACCGAGCGCGGCAGGGCCACCGCCACCAGCTGCTCCGGGCCCACCCCCCGGGCGATCAGCGCGTGAGCGAACCGATTCGCCCGCGCGTTCAACTCCCGGTACGTCAACTCGACGTCGCCGCGGACGAGGGCGACCGCGTTCGGCGTCGCCGCCACCTGCGCCGCGAAGGCCTGCGGCACCGGGACGGCGCCCACCTCGCGGGCGGTCGCGTTGCCCCGTTCCAGCAGCCGGTGCCGCTCGTCGGAGTCGAGGAGGTCGATCCCCCCGATCGACCGGTCCGGGTCGGCGGTGACCGCCTCCAGCAGGAGCGTCCAGCGCCGCACGAGGGCCTCGACCGTCGAACGGTCGAACAGGTCGGTGGCGTACTCCGCCGCGCCGACGATCCCGTCCGGGCTGCCGTCGGGGCCGAACCGCTCGACGAGGCTCACCCCGAGGTCGAACTTGGCGGTTCCGGTGGCCACCGCGTAGGTGGCCACCTCCAGGCCCGGCAGCGAGAACCGGCCCATCGGGGCGTTCTGCACGGCCAGGATGGTCTGGAACAGGGGGTGGTGGGACAGCGAGCGGGACGGGTTCAGTGCCTCCACCAGGTGCTCGAAGGGCACGTCCTGGTGGGCGTACGCCGACAGCGCCGTCTCCCGCACCCGCCCGAGCAGTTCGGCGAAGCTCGGATCACCGCTGGTGTCGGTGCGCAGCACCAGCGTGTTCACGAAGAACCCGACCAGGTCGTCCAACCCCTCGTCGGTACGGCCCGCGATCGGGCTCCCGATCGGGATGTCCGTCCCCGCGCCCAGCCGCGTGTACAGCGCCGCCAGCGCCGCCTGCAGCACCATGAACAGACTGGTGCCGGTGTTCCGCGCCAGCTCGGTCAGAGCGGCGTGCAGTTCGGGGCTCAGTTCCAGGCCGACGTGGTCCCCGTGCCAGCCCGCGACGGCCGGCCGCGGCCGGTCGGCGGGCAGCCGGAGCAGCTCCGGCAGGTCGGACAGCTGGCGCTTCCAGTAGCCGAGCTGCTCGGCGAACCGGCTCTGCGGGTCGGCTGCGTCGCCGAGCAGGTCGCGCTGCCAGAGCGTGTAGTCGGCGTACTGCACCGGCGGGTTCGACCGACTCGGCGCACGGCCCTCGCTCCGGGCGGCGTACGCCTCGGCCAGGTCGCGGGCCAGCGGGCCGGTCGACCAGCCGTCACCGGCGATGTGGTGCATCACCAGCAGCAGCACGTGCTCGTCCGGCGCCACCGCGAACAGCTCCGCCCGCAGCGGCGGCTCCGCCGCCAGGTCGAAGGGCCGCCGGGCGAACTCGGCGAGCCGGTGGTGCAGCTCGGCCTGCGAGACCTCGGTCAACCCGGCCCGGGGCCGGGCCTCGGCCGGGTCCAGGACCCGCTGGCACGGGACGCCGCCCACCTCCGGGAACACCGTCCGCAGGCTCTCGTGCCGGGCCACCACGTCGGCCAGCGCCTCGTCCAGCGCCGCCCGGTCGAGCGTCCCGGTCAGCTGGAGCGCCAGCGGGATGTGGTAGGTCGCGGCCGCACCGTCCATGCGGTGCAGGAACCAGAGCCGGCGCTGGGCGAAGGACAGCGGTACGGCCTCCGGCCGCTCCCGCGCGGTCAGCGCCGGGCGGGCGTTGCCAGCCTCCGTCAACGACCCGGCCAGACCCGCCACCGTGGGCTCCTGGAACAGCGCGCGCAGCCCCAGCTCCACGCCGAGCACCGAGCGCACCCTGGCGGCCAGCCGGGTGGCGAGCAGCGAGTGCCCGCCGAGGTCGAAGAAGTCGTCGTCGATCCCGACCTGCGGGCGACCCAGCACCTCGGCGAACAGCTCGCACAGGACCTGCTCCTGCGGGGTGCGCGGTGCCCGTCCCACAGCCGTGGTCACGTCCTCGGGCGCGGGCAGCGCGGCCCGGTCCAACTTCCCGTTCGGCGTCAGCGGCAGCGCCTCCAGCAGCACGAACGCCGACGGCACCAGGTAGTCCGGCAGGCGCTCACGCAGGTACGCCGCCAACTCCGCCGGACGGACGGTCGTGCCCGGACGAGCCGTGACGTAGCCGACGAGCCGGTCGTCCTGGGCCAGGACCGCGGACTGCGCGACGGCGGAGTGCCCCGCCAGGGCCGCCTCGATCTCGCCGAGTTCGACCCGGAAGCCACGGACCTTCACCTGGTCGTCGGCGCGGCCGACGTACTCCAGCTCCCCGTCGGCCCGGCGGCGCACCACGTCCCCGGTGCGGTACATCCGCTCGCCGACCGCCCCGAACGGGCAGGCGACGAACCGCCCCGCCGTCAGGCCCGGCCGGTCCAGATAGCCGCGCGCCAGCCCCGGCCCCGCGACGTACAGCTCCCCCGCCACGCCCGGCGGCACCAGGCAGAGCCGCTCGTCCAGCACGTACACCCGGAAGCCCGCGACCGGCCGGCCGATCGGCGGCACGCCCGAGCCCGCCGCCAGCGGGGCGCTCATCGTCGCGCACACCGTCGTCTCCGTCGGACCGTACGCGTTGACCATCCGGCGCCCGGGCGCCCAGCGTGCCACCAGCTCCGGCGGGCAGGCCTCACCCGCCACCACCAGGGTGGTGGCCGTGAGGTCGGCGCCGTCCAGCGCGGCCAGGGCCGAGGGCGGCAGCGTCACATGGGTGACGCCGAGCCGGTGGTCCGTCAGCGCCTCCAGCGGGGCGTCCGCCGGGGCCAGGACGAGGGCGGCACCGCTGAGCAGGGCGCTGCACAGGTCCCAGAACGACGCGTCGAAGCTGGGCGAGGCGAACTGGAGCACCCGGCTGCCGGGCGCCACGCCGAGCCGCTCGACCTGCGCCGCCGCCAGGCCCGACACGCCGCTGTGGCTCACCACCACGCCCTTGGGGCGGCCGGTCGAGCCCGAGGTGTAGATCACGTACGCCGGGTGCCGGACGTCGGGCACGACCACCGGATCGGTGTCCGGCCAGTCGCCCTCGGACACCAGCGCCGGATCGTCGACCACCAGCGCCGGACGGGCGTCCTCCAGCATGAACGCGATCCGCGCCTTCGGGTACGCCGGATCCACCGGCAGGTACGCCGCCCCGGCCTTCAACACACCCAGGACGGCCACCACCGACTCCACCGACCGCGGCAGCGCCACCGCCACCAGCTGCTCCGCACCCACACCCCGGGCGATCAGGGCATGCGCGAACCGGTTCGCCCGGGAGTCCAACTGACGGTACGTCAGCTCGACACCGCCGGAGACCAGCGCGACCGCATCCGGTGCCGCCGCCACCCGCGCCGCGAACAGCGCCGGCAGGCTCGCCGCGGCCTCCCCCTCCTCCACGGCGGGGAGCAGGTCGCCGCTCTCCTCGGCGGACAGCAGGTCGATCCCGCCGATCCGCCGGTCCGGAGCCGCGGCGACCGCGGCCAGCAACCTGGTCCAGCGGGCGACCAACGTCTCGACCGTCGTGCGGTCGAACAGGTCGGTGCTGTACTCGACCGCGCCGCCGAGCCCGGCCGGCGCGCCGCCGGGCCCGTACTCCTCCGCGAGGCCGAAGGTCAGGTCGAGCCGCGAAGTCCCGGTGGGCACTGCCACTCCGGAGACCCGGAGGCCGGGGAGTTCGAAGTCGCCGCCCGGCGCGTTCTGCACGACCAGCCCGGTCTGGAACAGCGGGTGGTACGACAGCGACCGGGACGGGTTCAGTGCCTCCACCAGGTGCTCGAACGGCACGTCCTGGTGCCCGAACGCCTCCAGCGCCGTCTCCCGCACCCGCCCCACCAGCTCGGCGAACGACGGATCACCGCCGGTGTCCGTGCGCAGCACCAGCGTGTTGACGAAGAACCCGACGAGGTCGTCCAGCGCCTCGTCCGTGCGCCCCGCGATCGGGCTCCCGATCGCGATGTCCGTCCCCGCGCCCAACCGCGTGTACAGCGCCGCCAGCGCCGCCTGCAGCACCATGAACAGCGTCGCACCCGATCGCCGCGCCAACTCCACCAGGGCGGCGTGCAGTTCGGCGTCGATCCGGATGTCCAGCAGGTCGCCGCCGTAGGTCATGGCGGCCGGGCGCGGCCGGTCGGCGGGCAGTTGCAGCTGGTCGGGCAGCCCGGCCAGCGCCTCGGTCCAGTAGCCGATCTGGCGGGCGAACACGCTGCCCGCGTCGTGCTCGTCGCCGAGGATCTCGCGCTGCCACAGGGTGTAGTCGCCGTAGGTCACCGGCAGCGGCGGCCACGCGGGTGTCCCGCCGCCCTGCCGGGTGGCGTAGGCGGTGGCGAGGTCGTGGGCCAGCGGGTCCATCGACCAGCCGTCGCCGGCGATGTGGTGCATCACCAGCAGCAGCACGTGCTCGTCCGGCGCGACCGCGAACAGCTCGGCCCGCAGCGGCACGTCCGAGGTCAGGTCGAAGCCGCGCACCGCCGCCTCGCGCAGCAGGGCCGGCAGCTCCGCCTCGCCGGCCGCGCGCGCCGTCAACGGGACGACGGCCTCGGCGGCCTCCAGCACCCGCTGGTGCGGGACTCCGCCGGTGTGCGGGAAGACCGTGCGCAGGGTCTCGTGCCGGGCCACCACGTCCACCAGCGCGGCGCCCAGGGCGGCCCGGTCGAGGCGGCCGGACAGCCGCAGGGCCAGCGGCAGGTGGTAGGTGGCACTCGGTGCGCCGAACTGCTGGAGGAACCAGAGCCGGCGCTGGGCGAACGACAGCGGCATCGGCTCACGGCGCGGCCGGGGCACCAGGGCCTGCCGCGCGGTGCCCGCGCCGTGCAGCCCGGCCGCGAGCCCGGCGGGCGTCGGCGTCCGGAACAGGCGGCGCAGCTCCAGCTCGACGCCGAGGGTCGCCCGGACCCGCGACATCAGGCGGGTGGCGAGCAGGGAGTGCCCGCCCAGGTCGAAGAAGTCGTCGTCGACCCCGACCCGCGGCACGCCCAGGACCTCGGCGAACAGCTCGCACAGGATCTGCTCCTGCGGGGTGCGCGGCGCGCGCCCGGCTCCGGCCGGGCCGAGGTCGGGGGCGGGCAGCGCCGCGCGGTCCAGCTTCCCGTTCGGCGTCAGCGGCAGTGTGTCCAGGAGCACGAAGGCCGACGGCACCAGGTGGTCCGGCAGCCGCTCGCGCAGGTACGCCGCCAGTGCCGCCGCGGTGGCCGGGTCCTGCGTCGAGGCCACCGCGTACGCGACGATCCGGGTCTCGCCCGGCCGGTCCTCGCGGGCGAGCACCGCGACCTGGGCCACGCCCGGGTGCGCGGCCAGCTCCGCCTCGATCTCGCCGGGCTCGACCCGGAAGCCGCGCACCTTCACCTGGTGGTCCACCCGGCCCGCGAACTCCAGCTCGCCGTCGGCCGACCACCTGACCAGGTCACCGGTGCGGTACATCAGCGCGCCCGCCGGGCCGTACGGGTTCGCGACGAACCGCGTGGCGGTGAGCCCGGGCCGGTTCAGGTAGCCGCGGGCCAGCCCCGCCCCGGCCAGGTACAGCTCACCCGTCACGCCGGGGGCGACCGGCCGCAGGGCCGGATCCAGCACGTACGCCCGGCAGTTGTCGATCGGACGGCCGATCGGCACCGGAAGCGGGCAGTCGGCAGGGTCGGCCGGCAGCGGGAAAGCGGTGATCACATGGGTCTCGGCAGGCCCGTAGTGGTTGTGCAGCGTCCGGCCCGGGCGGCGGGCCTGGAAGCGGCGCACCGCGCCGCCGAGCCGCATCGCCTCACCGGCCTGCGCGACCAGCCGCAGACTCGGCAGCTCCAGCCCGGCTTCCTCGGCGGCCTCGGCCAGCGCCTCGACCACCAGGTTGGGTGCGAACAGCTCGGCGACCCGGTGCCGGTCGAGCCAGTGCGCGAACAGCTCGGCGCTGCGGCGCTGCTCCTCGGTCGGCACGACCAGGGTCTTGCCGTACAGCAGCGCGGAGAGCACCTCCTGCACCGAGACGTCGAAGCTGATCGCGGTGAACTGCGCGGTGCGGGTGCCGGGTTCGCCGCCGACGGCCTCGTGGTGCCACGCCAGCAGGTTCAGCAGCCCTGCGGCGGGCATCACCACGGCCTTGGGCCGGCCGGTGGAGCCGGAGGTGTAGATGACGTAGGCCGGGTGCCGCGCGTCCACGGCGACGGCCGGGTCGTGCTCCGGCCGCTCCTCTGCCGGGGTGACGGCCGCGAGGTCGTCCAGGACGACGGCCGGCCGGGCGTCCTCCAGCATGTACGCGATGCGGGCGGCCGGGTAGTCCGGGTCGATCGGCAGGTACGCCGCGCCCGTCTTGAGCACGGCGAGGACGGCGACCACCAGCTCGGCGGAGCGCGGCAGCCGCAGGGCGACGACCTGCTCCGGCCCCACCCCACGCGCGATCAGCGCGTGCGCCAGGCGGTTGGCCCGGCGGTTCAGCTCGCGGTACGTCAGCACGGTGTCCTCGAACACCACCGCCGGGGCCTGCGGGGTCGCCCGGACCTGCGCCTCGAAGAGGGCCGGCAGGCCGTCGGCGGGAACCGGTCGGGCGGTGTCGTTGCGCGCCACCAGCAGCTCGTGCCGCTCCTCGGCGGTGAGGACGTCGATCCGGCTCAGCGGCCGGTCCGGCTCGGCGACCACCGCCGCCAGCAGGCGCAGCCACCGGGCGACCAGCGCCTCCACCGTGGTGTGCTCGAACAGGTCGGTGCTGTACTCGACCCGCCCGACGATGCCCTCGGCCGGCCCGCCGGTGCCGCCGCGCTCCAGCAGGTGGAAGCCGAGGTCGAACATCGCCGTGGGCGTGCGGACCAGGAGGATCTCGGCGCCCAGACCGCTCAGCTCGAACTCCGTGCGGGGCACGTTCTGCAGCGCGAGCAGCACCTGGAACAGCGGCTGACGGGCGAGCGACCGGGACGGGTTGAGGGCCTCGACGACGTGCTCGAACGGCAGGTCCTGGTGGGCGTACGCGCCGAGCGCGTCCTCCCGGACCCGGCCCAGCAGCTCGGCGAACGACGGGTCGCCCGAGGTGTCGGTCCGCAGCACCAGGGTGTTGACGAAGAAGCCGACGAGGTCGTCCAGCGCCTGGTCCGTCCGGCCGGCGATCAGGCTGCCGACCGGGATGTCGTCGCCCGCGCCGAGCTTGTCCAGCACCGCCGCCAGCGCGGCCTGCAGCACCATGTAGACGCTGGCCCCGTGCTCCCGGCCCAGGCGCACCAGTGCGCCGTGCAGTTCCGCGTCCAGGTCGATCGCGAGGTGGCCGCCGGCATATGAGGGTGCGGAGGGACGGTGGCGGTCGACGGGGAGCCGGATCTGCTCGGGCAGGTCCGCCAGCGTCCGTGTCCAGTAGGCCGTCTGGCGGGCGAACAGGCTGTCCTGGTCGGCCGCGTCGCCAAGCAGCTGGTGGTGCCACAGGGTGTAGTCGGCGTACTGGACGGGCAGCGGCGCCCACTGCGGTTCCTCGCCCCGGCAGCGCGCCGCGTACGCGGTGGCCAGGTCGGTCGACAACGGGCCCAGCGACCAGCCGTCACCGGCGATGTGGTGGACCACCACCAGCAGCACGTGCTCGTCCGGTGCCGTCTCGAACAACTCGGCACGCAGGGGTGGTTCGGTGGCGAGGTCGAATCCGCGCGCCGCGGCCGCCACCAGCAGCTCCGGCAGGTCCGTCCCGCCGGTCCTGGTGACCGGCAGCTGCGGCCGGACCGTCCGCGCGTCCAGCACGTCCTGGTACGGCACCCCGTCGACCTGCGGGTAGACCGTGCGCAGGCTCTCGTGCCGGTTGACGACGTCAGCCAGCGCCTCCTCCAGGGCCGCCCGGTCCAGCGGGCCGGAGAGCCGCCACGCCAGCGGCATGTTGTAGACCGAACCGGCGCCCTCCAACTGGTCCAGGAACCACAGCCGGCGCTGCGCGAAGGACAGCGGGACCCGGTCGGGCCGGTCAACGTGGCGCAGCGCGAGCCGCGCCTGGCCGGCTCGGCCGAGTCCGGCGGCCACCCCGGCCACCGTCGGCGTCTCGAACAGGCTGCGCAGTTCCAGTTCGACACCCAGGGTGGCACGCGCCCGGGCCACCAGCCGGGTCGCCAGCAGCGAGTGTCCGCCGAGCTCGAAGAAGTCGTCGTCGACCCCGACCTCGGCCACGCCCAGCACCTCGGCGAACACCTCTGCGAGGACGTGTTCCTCCAGTGTGCGCGGGGCCCTGCCGGTCCTCGGCGCGGTGTGGACGGGTGCGGGCAGCGCGCGCCGGTCCAGCTTGCCGGTGGCGGTCAGCGGCAGGCTCCCCAGGGGCACGAAGGCAGCCGGGACCATGTAGTCCGGCAGTCGCTCGCGCAGGTGAGCCCGCAGCTCGTCCGGCCGGAGTTCCGCCCCGGCGACGGCCACCGGGTAGGCGACCAGCCGCACGTCCCCTGCGCGGTCCTCCCGGACGGTCACCGCGACCTGGGCGACCTGCGGATGTTCCGCCAATGCCGCCTCGATCTCGCCGAGTTCGATCCGGAAGCCACGCACCTTCACCTGGTCGTCGGTCCGGCCGAGGAACTCCAGGTTCCGGTCGGCGCCCCAGCGCACCAGGTCGCCGGTGCGGTACATCTGCGTACCGCGCGGACCGAACGGGTCCGCCACGAACCGTGCCGCGGTGAGCGCCGGCCGGTTCAGGTAGCCGCGGGCCAGGCCCGCGCCGGCGAGGTACAGCTCACCCGCCACGCCCGCGGGCACGGGCTGCAGCGTGCTGTCGAGGACGTACAGCCGGATACCCCCGAGCGGCCGGCCGATCACCGGGCGCGGACTCGATTCCAGCGGTGCGACGACGGCGTCCACCGTGCATTCGGACGGCCCGTAGTAGTTCAGGCAGGACACGCGGTCGACGGCCCGCAGCCGCTCCCACAGCTGGTCCGGAACGGCCTCCCCGCCCATCGAGACCACCGCGGGACGGCGCCCCGGGTCGTCCAGGAGCCCCCGTCCGACGAGCACTTGCAGATAGGACGGGGTGGCGTTGACGTAGTCCAGGCCGGCGCGCTTGACGTAGTCGACGAAGGCGTCCGGGTCGGACCAGGTCGCCTCGTCCAGGACGTGCAGCTCGTGGCCCGCGTACAGGCTGGACAGCTGGTCGCAAGAGGCGTCGAAGGACACCGAGGTGGTCAGCCCGATCCGCAGCCGCTCCTTCGTCCCCCGGGGGAACAGCAGCGGACGCTGGCTGACGAACAGGTTGAGCAGGCCGCCGTGGGTCGACACCACGCCCTTGGGCCGGCCGGTGGAGCCGGAGGTGTAGATCACGTAGGCCGGGTGCCTCGGTTCGACGGCCACCAGGGGGTCCGTCGCGGGGCGGTCGGCCACCAGCGCGGCTGTCGCCGGGTCGTCGAGCACCAGCCACCCGGCCGGGCGGGCCTCCGGCAGCCGGTCCCGGGTCCGGGCATCGGTCACCACCAGGACCGGGCCGGCGTCGTCCATCATGTGCCCGATCCGCGTGGCCGGGTACTCGGGATCGACCGGGACGTAGGCCGCCCCGGTCTTGAGCACCGCGAGGATCGCCACCACCAGCTCGGCCGACCTCGGCAGGGCCACCGCCACCAGCCGCTCCGGCCCCGCGCCCCGCACGATCAGGGCGTGCGCCAACCGGTTCGCCCGCTCGTCCAACTCCTCGTACGTCAGCGAGACGTCACCGCACACCAAGGCCACCAGGTCCGGCGTCGCCCGCACCTGTGCCCGGAACAGCTCCGGCACGCTCGCGGCCGGAAGCTCCACCTCCGGTCCGGTGCCCAGTGCCGTCAGCTCATCGCGCTCCTCCGCGGAGAGAAGGCCGTACCGGCTCAGCCGCCGCTGCGGGTCGGCGACCGCGGCGCGGAGAAGTCGCTCCAGGCGCCCGAACATCGTCTCGACGGTGGCCGGGTCGTAGAGGTCGTCGGCGTACTCGACGATCCCGTCGATTCCCTCCGGGGAACCGTCCCGCGCCTGCCGCTCGGACATGGTGAAGATCAGGTCGAGTTTGGCGGTGGTCGTCGCCAGGGGCATGTCGTCGACGTGCAGCCCGGGCGGGGCGAAGTCGGCCCGGGGCGCGTTCTGCAGCGCCAGCATCACCTGGAACAACGGGTGGTGCGCCAGCGACCGCGCCGGGTTGAGGGCTTCGACCAGGTGCTCGAACGGCAGGTCCTGGTGGGCGTACCCGGCCAGCGAGGTGTCCCGGACCCGCGCCAGCAGCTCGGCGAAGGTCGGATCGCCCGAGGTGTCGGTGCGGAAGACCAGGGTGTTGACGAAGTAGCCGACCAGCTCGTCCAGTGCCTGGTCGGTCCGGCCGGCGACCGGGCTGCCGACCGGGATGTCGTCGCCCGCGCCGAGCTTGCTCAGCAGTGTCGCCAGTCCGGCCTGGAGGACCATGAACAGACTGGTGCCGTGTTCCCGGGCGAGCTCACGCAGACCGCGGTGCAGCTCCGCGTCCAGTCCGACGTGCACGAAGCCGCCCCGGTGCGAGGCGACCGCCGGGCGGGGCCGGTCGGCGGGCAGCTGGATCCGCTCCGGGAGATCGGCCAACTGCCGTGTCCAGTAGGCCGCCTGGCGGGCGAGCAGGCTGTCCGGCTCGGCGGATCCACCGAGCAGCTCGTGCTGCCAGAGGGTGTAGTCGGCGTACTGGACCTGCAGTTCCTCCCACTGCGGTTCCTCGCCGCGGCAGCGCGCGGCGTAGGCGGCGGTCAGGTCCTGCGTGAGCGGGCCCAGCGACCAGCCGTCACCCGCGATGTGGTGGAGCACCAGCTGGAGCACGTGCTCGTCCGGCGCCAGCTCGAACAGGTCGACCCGCAGCGGCGCATCGCCCGCCAGGTCGAACGGCCGGTCCTTCGCCGCCGCCATCAGGGCGGGCAGCTCGGCCTCGGTGGTCCGGCTCACGAGCAGCCGCGGGCGGGCCGCCGCGACGTCCAGCACCTGCTGGTACGGGACGCCGTCGACGGCCGGGAAGACGGTCCGCAGGCTCTCGTGCCGCCCGGCCACGTCCGCCAGGGCGGCCTCCAGGGCCCGCCGGTCCAGGGCCCGCCGGTCCAGGGCCCCGGACAGCCGCCAGGCCAGGGAGATGTGGTAGTTGGCGCCGGCGCCCTCCAGCTGGTGCAGGAACCACAGCCGCCGCTGCGCGAACGACAGCGGGATCACCTCGGGGCGCTCGCGCCGTACCAGGGCGGCCTGAGCCGGTCCGGCCGCCGCCAGGGCGGCGGCCAGGCCGGCCGGGGTCGGCGACTCGAACAGGGTCCGCAGCGGCATTTCCACGCCGAGCGTCGCGCGGATCCGGGCGGCCAGCCGGGTGGCCAGCAGCGAGTGCCCGCCCAGGTCGAAGAAGCCGTCCTCGACGCCGACCGAGGTCGCGCCGAGGACCTCGGCGAACAGCTCGCACAGGACCTGCTCCTGCGGGGTGCGCGGCGCGCGGCCGGTGCCCGCGGGGGCGAGGTCGGGAGCGGGCAGGGCCCGGCGGTCCAGCTTGCCGTTGGCGGTCAGTGGCAGCGCGTCCAGCACCACGAAGGCCGACGGCAGCATGTGCTCGGGCAGCCGCCCGGCCAGGTGCGCGCGCAGGTCGGCCGCGCGCGGTGCGGTGCCGGTGGCGGGCACCAGGTAGGCGACCAGCCGGGTGTCGTCGGCGCGGTCCTGCCGGGCCAGCACGGCGACCTGGGCGACGCCGGGGTGCGCGGCGAGGGCCGCCTCGATCTCGCCGAGCTCGATCCGGAAGCCGCGCACCTTCACCTGCTGGTCGGCCCGGCCGACGTAGCGCAGGCTGCCGTCCGCCGCCCGGCGCACCACGTCGCCGCTGCGGTACATCCGGGAGCCGGCCGGCCCGAACGGGTCGGCCACGAACCGCCCGGACGTCAGACCCGGCCGGTTCAGGTAGCCGCGCGCCAGGCCCGCGCCCGCGACGTACAGCTCGCCCGCGACGCCCGGGGCGACCGGGCACAGGCCGCCGTCGAGCACGTACGCCCGCAGGTCCGGGATCGCCGTGCCGATCTGGCCGGCCGGGGTACCGGACCGGTCGAGTGCCGCGTGGGTGACGTGCACCGTCGTCTCGGTGATGCCGTACATGTTGACCAGCCGCGGCGCGTCGTCCGGGTGCCGCTCGTACCAGCTCGCGAGGCGGGCGGGCTCCAGCGCCTCGCCGCCGAACACCACCGTGCGCAGGGCGAGTTCACGGCCGGTCCCGGGCGCCTCGGCGTCCGCCTGGATCAGCTGGTGGAAGGCGGACGGCGTCTGGTTGAGCACGGTCACCCGCTCGCGGGCGAGCAGTTCCAGGAAGCGGCCGGGCGAGCGGCTGGTCTCGTGGTCCACGACCACCAGCCGGCCGCCGTGCAGCAGCGCGCCCCACAGCTCCCACACCGAGAAGTCGAAGGCGTAGGAGTGGAAGAGCGTCCAGACGTCCTCGGCGGAGAAGCCGAACAGTTCCCGGGTGGTGTCGAACAGCCGCACCACGTTCCGGTGCGGGACCACGACGCCCTTGGGGTCGCCGGTGGAGCCGGAGGTGTGGATGACGTAGGCGGGGTGGGCGGGGTCGACCGCGACCTCCGGGTCGGTGTCCGGCTGTCCGTCCAGGTCGGCGGTGTCCAGCAGCAGCCGGTCCACGCCGTCCGCTCCGGGCAGGTCGCCGGTCCGGCCGGTCGTCACGAGCAGCGCGGGCCGGGCGTCCTGGAGCAGGTAGGAGATCCGGGCCGCGGGGTACTCCGGGTCCACCGGCACGTACGCGGCGCCGGCCTTGAGCACCGCGAGGATCGCGACCACCAGCTCGGCCGAGCGCGGCAGCGCCACCGCCACCAGCCGCTCCGGCCCCACGCCCCGGCCGATCAGGGCGTGCGCGAGCCGGTTGGCCCGGGCGTTCAACTCGCCGTACGCCAGGCTGGTTTCGCCGTCCGTGAGCGCGACCGCGGCCGGGTTCGCCCGGACCTGCCGCTCGAACAGCGCGGTGATGCTGCTCTCCGGCGCCTGCGCGCCGAGGCCTCCGCCGTCCGGGAGCAGCGCGCTCAGCTCGTCGGCGGACAGCACGTCCACCCGGCCGATCCGCCGGCCGGGGTCGGCGGCCACGGCCCGCAGCAGTCGCAGCCACCGCTCGACGATCCCGGCGGCGGTGGCCTCGTCGAACAGGTCGGTGCTGTACTCCAGGACGCCCGAGAGGCCGTCGGGCTGTTCGGCCAGGACGAAGGTCAGGTCGCACTTGGCCGTCCCGGTCTGGACCAGATCGGTCGCCACCCGCAGCCCCGGCAGCTCGAACGCGCCGAGCGGAGCGTTCTGCAGGGCGAGCATGGTCTGGAACAGCGGGTGGTGCGCCAGCGTCCGGGACGGGTTCAGTGCCTCCACCAGCTGCTCGAACGGCACGTCCTGGTGCGCGTACGCGGCGAGCGCGTCGGCGCGCACCCGGCCGAGCAGTTCGGTGAAGGACGGGTCGCCCGACAGGTCGGTGCGCAGCACCAGGGTGTTGACGAAGAAGCCGACCAGGTCGTCCAGCGCCTCGTCGGTGCGTCCGGCGATCGGCGTTCCGATCGGGACATCGGTACCGGCGCCGAGCTTGCCCAGCAGCGCGGCCAGCCCGGCCTGGAGCACCATGAACAGGCTGGCCCCGCCGTCCCGGGCGAGCGCGCGCAGGCCCTGGTGCAGCTCGGCGTCGATCCGCACCGGCAGCTGGGCGCCCCGGTAGGACATCGCCGTCGGCCGGGGCCGGTCGAACGGCAGCTCCACCTGCTCGGGCAGGTCCGCCAGCTGCGCGCGCCAGTAGGCGAGTTGGCCGTTCAGCAGGCTGTCCGGGTCCGAGCCGTCGCCGAGCAGGTCCCGCTGCCACAGGGCGTAGTCGGCGTACTGGACGGGCAGCGGCGCCCAGTCCGGTTTCGCGCCCTCGGCGCGGGCCGCGTAGGCGGTCGTCAGGTCCTGCGAGAGCGGCCCCGTCGACCAGCCGTCACCGGCGATGTGGTGCACCACCAGGAGGAGCACGTGCTCCTCCCGTCCCAGCCGGAACAGTTCGGCGTGCAGCGGCGGCTCCGCGGCGAGGTCGAATGCGCGCCGGGCCGCCTCGGCCAGCCGGTCCGGCAGGTCACGCTCGCCGACCTCGGTCATCCGCAGCCGCGGCCGGGCCGCGTCGGGGTCCAGCACCCGCTGGTACGGCACGCCGTCGACCGCCGGAAACACCGTGCGCAGGCTCTCGTGCCGCTCGACCAGGTCCGCGAGGGCGTCCGCCAGGGCCCGCTGGTCCAGCTCTCCGGACAGCCGCAGCGTCAGCGGGATGTTGTACGTGGCGCTCGGGCCCTCCATGCGGTGCAGGAACCAGAGCCGGCGCTGCGCGAAGGACAGCGGGACCGTCCCCGGCCGCTCCCGCCGTCCCAGGGCCGGCCGTGCCCGGCCGGCGGCGTCCACCGCCGCCGCCAGCTCCGCCACCGTCGGCGCGTCGAACAGGTCGCCCAGCCGCAGTTCCACGCCGAGGGTCGTCCGCGCCCGGGCGACCAGCCGGGTGGCCAGCAGCGAGTGCCCGCCGAGGTCGAAGAAGCTGTCGTCCAAGCCGGGCTCGGACACCCCGAGGACCTCGGCGAACAGCCCGACGAGCAGGTGCTCGGTCGCGGTGCGCGGGGCGCGGCCCGGCGTGGCGGGCTGTGACTCGGGCGCGGGGAGGGCCCGGCGGTCCAGCTTGCCGTTCGGCGTCAGCGGCAGTACGTCCAGGACCACGAACGCCGACGGCACCATGTACTCCGGCAGCCGCTCGCGCAGCCGGGCCCGCAGGTCGTCCGGCTGGACGACCTGCCCCGCCGCGGGAACGGCGTAGGCGACCAGCCGGGGTTCCTCCTCGTTGCGCACCGTCACGGCGGCCCGGGCGACCTGGGGGTGTTCGGCGAGCGCGGCCTCGATCTCGCCGAGCTCGACCCGGAAGCCGCGAATCTTGACCTGGTCGTCGGTCCGGCCGAGGAACTCCAGGTTCCCGTCCGGGTTCCAGCACACCAGGTCCCCGGTGCGGTACATCCGCGATCCGGACGGCCCGAACGGGTTCGCCACGAAGCGCCCGGCGGTCAAGCCCGGCCGGTTGAGGTAGCCGCGGGCCAGTCCCGCGCCCGCGATGTACAACTCACCCGGCACGCCGGTCGGCAGTGGCCGCAGGGCGCCGTCGAGCACGTGCAGCCGGGCGTTGGTGACGGGTCGGCCGATGACCGGGCGCGGGCTCGAACCCACCGGCGCGACCACCGAGTTGACCGTGCACTCGGACGGCCCGTAGAGGTTGAGTCCGCGAACCCCTCCGGCCTCCCGCAGGTCCGCCCAGAGCTGCTCGGGGACGGCCTCGCCGCCCGCCGCGACCAGCGTCGGCCGCCACTGCGGATCGCTCAACAGCCCGTGCGCGACCAGGACCCGGAGGTAGGACGGGGTGGCCTCGATGTAGTCGAGCCCGCAGCGCGCGGCGTAGCCGACGAAGGCGTCCGGGTCGGTCCAGGTCGCGTGGTCCAGGACGTGCAGCTCGTGGCCCCCGAACAGGGCGAGCAGCTGGTTCAGGGAGGCGTCGAAGGACACCGACGTGGTCAGCGCGACCCGCAGCCGCTGCCGTCCGTCGAGCACCGGCCGGAACATGGCCTGCCGGTGCTCGGTGAGCAGGTTCAGCAGGCCGCCGTACGTCGGCAGCACGCCCTTGGGCCGCCCGGTGGAGCCGGAGGTGTGGATGACGTAGGCCGGGTGTGCCGGATCGACGGCCACCCTCGGGTCCGTATCCGGCAGCGCGTCCAGGTCGGCGGTGTCAAGCACCAGCCGGTCGACGGGGCCCGCCTCGGGCAGCCGCTCGCCGCTGCGGGCGTCGGTCACCAGCAGCGTCGGCCGCGCGTCGTCGAGCAGGTACCCGATCCGGGCGGCCGGGTACTCCGGGTCGACCGGGACGTACGCCGCGCCGGTCTTCAGCACCGCGAGGATCGCCACCACCAGCTCGGCCGAGCGCGGCAGCGCCACCGCCACCAGCCGCTCCGGTCCGGCGCCGCGGGCGATCAGGGCGTGCGCCAGCCGGTTCGCGCGCGCGTCCAGCTCCGCGTACGTCAGCGAGACGTCCCCGCAGACCAGCGCGACGAGGTCCGGGGTCGCCCGCACGTGCTCCCGGAACAGCTCCGGCAGGCTCGCGGCCGGGACCTCCGCCGCCGGCCCGCTGCCGACGGCCGCCAGCTCGCCGCGTTCCTCGGCCGTGAGCAGCTCGATCCGGCCCACCAGGTCGTCCGGGTCGCGGTCCGCGAGGGTGTCGAGCAGCAGGAGCAGCCGCTGCTGGTGCGCGGCGAGGTCGTCGTCGCCGTACGCCTGCGGTGCTCCGTGGAGCCTGAGCAGCGGGGGGTTGCCGTCCCGGTAGTCGAACACCCAGACCGCCAGGTCGGTGGTCGAGCCCGACACGAAGTGGTGCACGGAGGCGGGGTGCCCGGCGAAGCTCGGCCTGGAGTTGAAGGCCATGATGTTGACGATCAGCGGGAACGCCGTCCCGATGCCGCCGGGCGCACCGAGGTCGCGCAGCAGGTCCTCACTGCGGTAGCGCTCGTGCGCGACGGCCGCCTCGACCTCCCGTGCCGTCTGGGCGACGAGCTCGCGCCACGACATGTCCGGCCGCACCGTCATCCGCAGCGGCACCACGTTGGACATCGTGCCGGGCACGGCCATCAGGTCGCGGTCGGCGCCCCGGCGGGCGGTGACGGGCAGGGCGAGCACCACGTCCTGGGCACCGGTCAGCCGGTGGGCGTAGAGCGCCGTCGCCGCGATCAGCAGCCGGGACCACCGGACGCCGACCCGGCCGGCCGCCGCCCGCAGGGCGTCCGGGCGCCGCAGTTCCCGTTCCTCGGCCAGCCGGAGGGCGAGGTTGGGGTCGGTCGGGGAGGCGCCGGTGAGCCGGGTGGGGGCGGGCCGGTCCGCGAACCGCTCCGTCCAGTAGGCGCGGTCGGCGGCGAAGTCCGCGGACGAGCGGTAGGCGGCGTCGCTGTCGACCAGGTCCCGCAGCGAACCGAACGGGCACGGCGGCACGGCGCCGCCCCCGGCCAGCGCCGAGTACACCTCGCCGACCCGCTGCCGGACCAGTGAGCTGCTCAGCGCGTCCAGCACCACGTGGTGGTAGTTCAGGTACCAGAGGTACTCGGTCGGTGACAGCCGGATCAGCGCGTGCCCGAACAGCGGGTCGCGGGAGAGGTCCAGCGGGCGCAGCAGGTCGCGTTCCATCCACTCCCGGGCCGCCGCACGGGAGTCGGGCTCCCCGCTGAGGTCGAGGTGCGCCGGCGCCCAGTCCCAACTCTCCCGGAGGACCTGGCGCGGGCCCTCGCCGTCGTCGAGGAAGCTCACGTGCAGGGCGTCGACCTCGTGGACCACCCGGCGCACCGCGGTCTCGAACAGCTCCCGGTCCACCGGCCCGTGGATCTCCAGGCACTCACCGACGCGGTAGCCCGGGATCGGGTTCCGGGACCGCTGTTCGGCGAGCCAGATCTCGCGCTGGGCGGCTGTCAGGGGAAGGGTGTCGCCATCGCGACGGGACATGGGGGTACCTCCGAAAGTGTGGGCAGGCGTGGTCGCAGGGCGCGCCGGAGCACACCGATCGCGGTGACGTCACGCGGTGGGTGCTCGGGTGGCGCGGCTGCTGCGGTCAGGCGGCGAGTTCGCCGGCCTGGAGCTGCCAGAGGGATGCGTAGAGTCCGTGCTGGGCGAGGAGTTCGTCGTGGGTGCCCTGTTCGGCCACGACGCCGCCCTTGTCCATGACGTAGATCCGGTCGGCGTGGCGGACGGTGGAGAGCCGGTGGGCGATCACGACCATGGTCCGCTCGGCGGCGAACCTCCGGAGCGTGCGCTGGATGGCGGCCTCGGTCTCGTTGTCCACGGCGGAGGTGGCCTCGTCGAGGATCACGACCGGCGCGTCCTTGAGGATCGCCCGCGCCAGGGCGATCCGCTGCCGCTGGCCGCCCGAGAGCGCGGCGCCGCGTTCGCCGATCAGGGTGTCGTAGCCGTCCGGCAGCGTCGCGACGAAGGCGTGCGCCTCGGCCATCATGGCCGCCTCGACCACGGCCTCGTCCGAGGCGCCGAAGCTGCCGTAGCGGATGTTGTCGGCGATGCTGCCGTCGAAGAGGAACGGGTCCTGGGCGACGAACCCGACCGCGTCCCGCAGGTCCCGGCGCGGCAGGTCGCGCACGTCGCGCCCGTCGAGCAGCACGGCGCCGGACTCCGCGTCCTGGAAGCGCATCAGCAGCTTGGCGACGGTCGTCTTGCCGGAGCCGGTGGCACCGACGAGGGCGGTGACCTGGCCTGCGGGAATGGTCAGCGAGAGGTCCTCCAGCACCGGCGGGCGGCCGGGGTAGGCGAAGGTCACGTCGTCGAGGACGATCTCGCCCCGCACCTTCCCGGTGTCGAGCGGTCCGCCGGTGCCCTCGGCCTCGACGGGCAGGGCCCGCAGGTGGTGGACCCGGTCGTAGGCGGCGAGCGTGCGCTGGTACTGGTCGACGATGCCGCCGAGTCGGTTCATCCGCAGCAGCACCATCTGGGGCAGCCCGATCAGCGGGCTGAACACCTCGAACGGCAGGCTGCCGTCGAGCACCGACCGGCCGCCGATCAGCAGGGTGCCGGCCATCGAGCTGGTCGTGCAGACCCTGACGGTCTCGACGTGGCGGATCGTGCTCCGGTCGGTCCGCTCGTTGCTCTCCTGGGCCGCCGCGCTCAGCCGGTCGATGCGCTCGGCCTCGTAGTCCTCGGTGCAGAAGCTCTTGACGGTGGCGCCGGCCTCCAGGCTGTTGACCAGCTGGCTGTGCAGCCTGGCCCGGTCCTCACCGGAGACGGCGTAGTCGGCCGTGACCTTCTCCTGGTAACGGAGCGACAGCCAGGCGATGACCGGGATGGGCAGGAACGCGATCCAGGCGATCTGCGGTGCCAGCAGGAGGAACACCGGCACCAGGATGGCCAGGCTGGTGCCCAGCTGGAGCACGTCGTTGGCCGAGGTGGTGAAGAAGGCGCCCAGCTGGCGGACGTCGTCGGTGAGCACGCCGGCGATCCGGGTGGTCCGTTCGCCTTCCAGGTGCCGCAGTTCGAGGTGCTGGACGTGGTCGTACGTGCGGCTCCGCCAGTCGTGCTCGATGTCCTGGCCGAGTCGGCGCCACTGGAGGTTCGAGGAGTAGGAGAGGCCCGCGACGGCGGCACAAGCGACGGCCACCAGCCCTGCCAGGCCCCAGAGTTGGGCGGACGCGGTGGTCAGACCGATGCGGACCAACGGCGCGGCCTCGCCCTTGATGAGGACCAGCGCGGTCCAGCCGAGGAAGGTGGCGAGCGCCATCTCCGCGACCTGGCAGGCGACCGAGAGCGCGGAGGCGCGGAAGAGCCGGCGCCGGTGCGGTCCGACGACCTCCAGCAGGGGGTGGCGTTCGGTTCCGGTCCCGGCCGGCTCGCCGGCCGTGTCGGCCGTTCCGCGCCAGGCCTTCCGAAGGACGGCCACGGTCGCGGTCGCGACCCCGCCGAGTGCCACCAGTTGCCTGCTCAGCGCCGACCCCCGGATCAGCGCGACGCCGGCCGCCACCCCGCCGCCGACGGCGAGGACCGGTCGCACGACGAGGCCGCGGTCCGGGCGCGGGGCCGGTGCGGCGGGCCGCGCCGACGCCGGACTCACCGTCCCGGTCGGCCCCTGCACGACCAGGGCGACGGCCCTGCGGACGATCCGGCCGACGTCCGCGGCGCGCACCCGCGCGTCGTGCCGGACGAGCACCCCACCGGTGACCGGACTCGCCTGCGCCTCGGTGATCCCGGGGACGCGCCGCAGGGCGGCGGCGAGGATCTCGGCCGTCCGGGGCCGTCCGAGGACCGGCTTGACGTCCCAGCGCTGGCGCCCCGGGATGACCGAGCGCGGGCGCACGTCCGAATCCACGGGAAGGTTCCCGGCTGCTGCGGCCAGCAGAGATGGCATGTGTACGATCACCTGTTTGCGGAGGTCACGGATGGACCGTCATTGGGCATGACGGAGCACCGCGGCAAATGGAAAGTCTGAAGGGGAAAGCGATACGGCCGACAGGGCGGTGGTAGCTGCTCGGGCACATCTTCCGAGACCGGTCGAAACATGCGCCCGAGCGACTGATCGGTCCGCGGGGCGGAGCGTCAGGGAGTCTTGCCGGCGCCGACGGTCGCGGTCGCGCGGATCTTCGGGGCCCTCGACTCGTGCTCGACCCGGTGGACGGGCTCGGTCTTCTCCTTGTGCGGGACGGGGCCCTCGGCGGCCCGGTGGTGCTCGTCGGAGGTGATCTGCGCGGCCACCATGTCGGCGGCCACCTCGGCCGCGAGGTCGTGGATTCCCTCTCCGGCCTCATGGGCCGCCTTCTTCACCTCCATGGCGATGCCGACGGACGTCTTGACGACGCCACGGACCAGCGGCTTGAGGAGCCGCTTGGCCAGCGGCGCGACGATGAGGCCGATCAGGAAGGGCGGTACTACGGGCGGCATGATGCTCCAACCTCTCCACGCAGACGGATGACAGGGGACCCCGGGGGCACTGCGAACTCCGGAGCACACACAACAGGGCGGACGGAAGCACCCATGTCCGAAATTCTTCGTTCCCGTGCCGGATTCCCTGCTGGGCCGAAAATTCCTCTGGGGTCCACCGCCCGCTCCCTGGTCACCGTAGTCGAGCCAGGTCCACCGAGAGCAAACGTCCTTGGCGGAATTCACCCGTGCGAGTGCTTTAAATCCAATCCGCCTCCACGGGTCGGAATATGCATACTCACCAAATAAGCCAATTATCCTATTTAACTATCAGGTCCCGTCCTGGGCCCCTCGTTCCACCCGTCGGCGCAACACGGGGAACGGCAGCCCGCCACCACCCAGCACGGCCTCGTGGAAGGTCCGCACCTCGAAACCGGCCCCCTTCTCGGCCTCCGCCCGGGCCCGCAACCGAACGAACTCCAGGTAGCCCGCACGGTAGGACAGCGCCTGCCCGGGCAGGTCCGTCGAGTACCGCAGCAGGTCCGAGGCGATCTGGCCGTCCGCCTCGGTGGAGTTGGCGCGCATGAAGTCCCGGGCCTGCTCCAGGCTCATCGTCCCGAGGTTGAGCCCGGTGTCCACGACGAGGCGCTGCGCGGTGAATCGCTCCTGCGCAAGGCGCCCGTAGGCGTCCCAGGGGTCGTCGTAGAGGCCCATCTCCCAGCCGAGGCCCGCCGCGTACTCGGCCCAGCCCTCGTTGAAGGCGCCGAACTCGGCCACCTCACGACGCAGTTGCGGCAGCACGCGGTTCTCGGCCTGCCGGGCGAGGTGGAAGTGGTGCCCGGGGGCCAGCTCGTGGTGGATCAGGGAGGCCGCGCCGATCAGCGAGCGCCCTTCCAGACCGGAACCGTTGTAGCGGTAGCGCCCGATCGGGGCGGCCGGAGTGGGCAGCTCGTAGTACCCGAAGGTCATCCCCGCCTCCAGCGCCGGATCCAGCCGCGCCAGTCCGTACGGCGCGGCCGGCAGCACCGCGAACCAGCGCGGCAGCAGCGGGGCGAGCCGGTCGAGGTAGCCGCGGTAGCGGGCCTCGACCTCCTCGGGAGTCCGCGCGTAGAGCCGGGGCTCGGTGCGCAGCCGCTCGTGGAACTCCCCCTCCGGGCCGTGGAATCCGAGGGCGGCTCGGGCCTCCCGCATCCGCTCGGCGAGCTCCCGGCACTGCTCCCGGCCGAGCTCGTGGAGCCGCTCGGGCGGCGTGTCGCCCCCGCTGTGGATCCGGACGAACTCCCGGTACGCCCCCTCACCGCCTTCGTACCGGGCCCAGCCGACGGCCCGCGGCGCCTCGCGCAGGTAGTCCGGGTCGTCGAGGACGGCGAGCAGGCCGTCGAAGGCCGGCAGCAACTCGGCTTCCACCAGCCGCCGCACGCCGCTCCGGACCCGTCCGCGCTCGGCCGGCCCCAACTCACCGAGCCGGGCCTCGTCCACCTCCACGCGCTCCGCCACCGACGCCCGCAGGCCCGCGAGGGTGGCGCGCACCCCGGGCAGGGCCGGAGCGGGCACCCGGAAGCCGCGCGCGGCCTGCCCCGCCGCCTTGTCACCGATCGAGCCGACCACCCGGGCCAGCTCGCGTACCAGCACCAAGTACCGTTCGGCGTCCGCTGGTTCGCCGAACCGGTGGCCCCGCAGGACCACGTCGACGTACTGCGACAGCGGGAACAGCCGGTACGGCGTAGCCGCGGGCGTCAGCCAGTAGCAGCGGTGGGCGCGCACCTCCTGCTCGGCCAACCCCGCGAGGAATCCGACGGTGTCGGCATCGGTACCGGACAGCTCCGCGCCGTCGAGCGTCCGCGCCCGGGCCAGCACCTCCTCGGCGAACCGCGCCCGCTCCTCGGCCTCGGCGGGCGACGCTCCGGGGAGCGTCTCGACCGGGAGCCCCTGGCGGACTCTCAGCAGTGGATCGCGCTCCAGCAGGAACTCCCAGTAGCGGTCCGCCAGATGGCTCGTCGCCCGGCCCGGCTCGTTCGTCCTCGCGCTCATGCGGCCAGTGTGGCGGTGCCGGGCCTGCCGCCCTGCCCGGTCGCCCGAAACAGCGGCCTCGGTATCCCCCGAACGGATGAGGCGGCGGGTTTCGCCCCCGCCCCGTGCGGAAGGCGACCGCATCAACCGGAGCCCCGGGATGTCACCGTGCGCACGGATGTTCTGATGAGCTTACTTGTCCCCGGTCGGCGCGCCGGGAGGGTCGGCTGTGCGTGCGCCGCAGCCGGTTCCCGGGATCACGGCGCCCTCACCCCCCGGACCGCCCGACGTAGCGTGCTCGGCGACCCCTGCGCCTCCGGCCGCCGCCACACCGCCCCGGAGGTCCTGATCGCGCCCGAGCGGAGCACCGTCGCATGACCGTCACCCAGGACAAGCCCCTGCACCACCACACCGGCGCGGGGTTACCCGCCCCGTTCGCCGTCGCGGGGACCGGGGTGCACCTGCCCCCGACCGTCGTCACCAACGAGCAGCTGACCCGCTCCCTCGACACCAGCGACGCATGGATCACCAGCCGCACCGGCATCCGTGAACGCCGCCGCCTGGCCCCGGACCTGGCCACCTCCGACATGTGCGTCGACGCCGCGCACCAGGCCCTGGACGCGGCGGGCACCGCCCCCGCCCAGTTGGACGCGGTGATCGTCGCCACCTACACCTGGGACCAGCCCCTGCCCTCCACCGCGCTGATCGTCAAGGACGCCCTGGGCGCCCACCGGGCCCTGTCCCTGGACGTCACCCAGGCGGCCTGCGCCTCCGGCGTCCAGGCCGTGCTGATCGCCGCCCACCTCCTCCAGAACCCTTCCATCACCACCATCCTGGTCCTCGCCGCCGACTGCGCCTCCAGGATCACCGACCCCACGGACCGCACCACCGGCGTCTTCTTCGGCGACGCCGCGGCCGCCGTCGTGCTCACCCGCTCCGAGACCGCGGGCGCGGGCCTGCTCTCCTACGACCTGGGCTCCCAGCTCTCCTACGACGTCCAGGTCCCGGCCGGCGGCTCCCGGCTGCCCACCAGCGCATCCACCCTGGCCGCCGGCGCCCACTACCTGCGCATGGACGGCCGCTCCGTCTGGAACACCGCCACCACCCGCCTGCCCGAGAGCATCACCAGCGCCGCCCGGCAGGCCGGCGTGCCGCTCGACGAGATCCGGCACTTCTTCCTGCACCAGGCCAACCTGAACCTCCTCACCGAAACCGTGAAGACCATGGGCGTCCCTCAGGACCGCGTCCCCGTCACCGTCGACCGGCTCGGCAACACCGGATCGGCCGGCCTGTTCACCGCACTCCACTCCACCGTCGCCGCGGGCGGCCTGCGACCGGGCGACACCTACGTCCTGTCCGGGATCGGCGCGGGCTTCCAGTGGGGCACCCTCTGCCTCCGGCACGCCTGACCCCGACCACCGTGCCACATTCGAACACTCTTACCGGGCAAGCGAGTTGACTCGCCACTGGCAGAACTCGGTGGCACCATGACGGCCATGCCCCGTCGTACCCCGCCGCCCGTCCGGACGGCCGCCGCCACCGTCCTGGCCGCCGCACTGACCGTCACGGTGGCCGGCTGCGGGGGCGCGGCCCGTCCCTCGACGAGCACCCCGCTCGTCGAACACGGGACCGTCCGGATCGCCGCGTCCAGCGAGACGCCGAGCTTCGACCCGTACACGGCCTTCGGCGCCGCCCAGGCCCGCTACGCCTACGACTCGCTGGTCAACGTCTCCGCCGACGCCACCCTGGTCTCCGGCCTGGCCTCCTCCTGGGAGGCCACCACCACCACGGCCGTCTTCACCCTCCGCCCGGGGATCACCTGCTCCGACGGCACCCCCCTCACCGCCACGGCCGTCGCCCGCGCGCTGACCTACGCCGGAGACCCGGCCAACCAGCTCGCCGGCGCCCAGACCGTCCTGCCCAGCGTCCCGTACACCGCGAGCGCCGACGACGCGACCGGCACCGTGACGGCGACCACCACCACCCCCTTCCCGTTCCTCACCCGCACCCTCGGCCTGCTGCCGATCGTCTGCCCCGCCGGCCTCGACCGGCCCCGGACGCTGGACCGCTCCACCCGGGGCACCGGACCGTACGTGCTGACCCACTACACCCCGGGCGGGCCGTACGAGTTCACCGTCCGAGAGGGCTACACCTGGGGCCCGGCCGGCGCGACCACCGCGGAGCCCGGCCTGCCGGCCCGCCTCGTCATCTCGGTGGTGCCCCAGGCCTCCACCACCGCGAACCTGCTGCTCACCGGGGGCGTCGACATCGCGGACGTGAACGGGCCGGACCGCACCCGGCTCACCGGCCACGGCCTGTCCACCACCGACGTGGCGACCGTCGTCGGGATGACCTTCTTCAACCAGCGCCCCGGCCGGCCGCTGGCCGAACCGGCCCTGCGCCGGGCCCTGGTGTCCGCGCTCGACCGCCAGGGCCTCGCCAACGTCGCCGTCGGCGGCACCGGCACGCCCGCCACCGACTTCGACGCCGAGGGCGCCGTCTGCCACGCCGACCTCGCCACCGCCAACCTGCCCGCGCAGGACGCCACCGAGGCACTGCGCGCCGCCGGCTGGACCCGTGGCCCGGACGGCCGGCTGACCAAGGACGGCAAGCCGCTCCGGCTGCGCCTGATCACCAGCCCCGACCTCGGCCCCACGCTGGCACCCGTCGCCGAGCTGATGGCCCGGACCTGGACGGCGCTGGGCGCGGACGTCAAGCTGGTCACCGAGAGCCTGCCCGCGCTCGTCAACGCCATGTACCAGACCGGCGACTTCGACGTCGTGGTCGGCACCTCCCCCGGCTTCGCCCTGCCCGTCGGCTTCATCCCCTTCTTCTCCGGCCCGCCCCCCGCCCAGGGCCTCAACTTCGCGGGCGTGGCCAACCCCGAATACGACGCCCTGGTCGCCCAGGCCCTCCGGGAACCGGACACCGAAGGCTGCGCCACCTGGAACCGGGCCGCCGCCGCCCTCTTCCGATCGGCCGACGCCCTGCCGATCGCCGACGGCCGGAGCACCGTGTACGGGCGCAGTACCACCTTCGCCACCACCTTCGGCGGCCAGCTCGTCCCCACCAGCATCCGCCTGCACCGATGACCGGGGGAACCCGCGTGACCGTACCCCGCCGTTCGCCGCCTCTGCCGCATCTGCCGCATCTGCCGCGGCACCTCATGCCCCGCCTCCTGCGGCACCCGTGGACGGCGTTCCTCGGCCGGCGCACCGTCCGGCTGCTCCTCTCGCTCGGGGTCGTGCTCACCGCGTCGTTCGCGATGATCCGCCTGGTGCCCGGAGACCCGGTCCGCGCGGCGCTCGGCGTCGACGCCTCCCCCGCCCTGGTGGCCGCACGCCGGCACCAACTCGGGCTCGACGAACCCTTCCTGGCCCAGTACCGGCACTATGTCGACGGCCTCGTGCACGGCGACCTCGGCACCTCGCTGGTCACCTCGACACCGGTCGCGGAGCTCGTCCGCACCCGGCTGCCGGCCACCCTGGAGATCGCCGGCCTGGCCTTCCTCGTCACCCTCGCCGTCGCCCTGCCCGGCGGCCTGCTCGCCGCCGTCCGCACCCGGGACGGCCGGCACCCGCGCAGCGAACTGGCGTTCACCACGCTCACCGCCGGCCTGGCCGGAATCCCCGACTTCGTCCTGGCCGCCGGGCTCACCGCGCTGCTGGCCGTCGGCCTCCAACTGCTGCCGGTGGCCGGCACCGCGGGCGCCGGGTCCTTCGTCCTGCCGGTCCTCGCGCTCTCCGTGGCACCCACCGCCGTCCTGGTGCGCATCGTCCGGGTGGAGGCGCTGAAGGTGCTGTCCGAGGACTACCTGCGCACCGCCCGGGGGAAGCGGCTGTCCCCGGCACGCCGCTACCTGCGGCACGCGGCGCCGAACATGGCCACCGCCGCGCTCACCGTCGCCGGAGGCCTGCTGCCCGCCCTGATCGCCGGCACCGTGCTGGTGGAAAAGGTCTTCGCCTGGCCCGGCATCGGTTCGGCCCTGGCGCAGTCCGTGAGCTCGCAGGACTACCCGGTGATCCAGGCGATGGTCCTGATCCTCGGCACGACCGTCCTGCTCGCCGCCCTCCTGGTCGACGTGCTGCTGGCGCTGCTCGACCCGCGCTCGACGATCCGGGAGAGCTGAGGTGCCGATGCCCCTTCCCACCAGGTACCTCCGCTCGCCCATGGCCTGGGCCGCCACCGCCATGCTGGCCTCTCTGGTCGTGCTCGCGCTGGCGGGCCCGCTCGTCTGGGGCGCGGCAGCCGACCTGCCCGACCCCTCGGCGGTGCTCCAAGGCCCCTCCACTGCCCACCCCTTCGGCACCGACAACCTCGGACGGGACCTGCTCGCCCGGGTCCTGACCGCCACCCGGCCCTCCCTGCTGCTCGCGCTGGCCGCGACCGCGATCGGCGCGAGCGCGGGCATCCTCCTCGGCGCGTCCACCGCCGTCGTCGGCCCCCGCGCCCGCCGCCTGCTCGCGGCACTGATCAACCTCCTGCTCGCCTTCCCCGCGCTCCTGGTCGCGCTCTTCCTCGCGGTCGTGTTCGGCGCGGGCGCGGCCGGGGCGATGCTCGCCCTCGCCGTCGCCGGTGTACCCGGCTTCGCCCGGCTCGCCCAGACCCTCGCCGCCGCCGTCGCGGGCACCGACCACCTGGCCTCCGCCCGGGTCCTCGGCCTGCGCCGGCACCGGCTGCTGTGGCGGCACGTCCTGCCCAACATCGCCGAACCGCTGCTGCTGAGCGCGACCACGGCGGCGGGCACCTCCCTGGTCGCGCTCTCCGGGCTGAGCTTCCTCGGCCTGGGCGTCCAACCGCCCGGCTACGACTGGGGGCAACTGCTCAACCAGGGGCTCGACCGGATCTACGCACAGCCGCTGCCCGCCCTCGCCCCCGGCCTGGCCATCCTCTACGCGGCGGTGACGTTCCAACTGCTCGGCGAGGTCCTGGCCGGAGGCGCCGCCCGGCGCAGCCCGGCGGACCGTGCGGACCGTACGCCCCGGCGGCGGATCGCGCCGAGTGCACCGAGCGGGCCGAGCGGGCCCGACGAGGACGGCCTCGTCCTCCAGGTCGAGGAGCTGAGCGTCGAACTCCCCACCCCGGAAGGCGTGATCCGGCCGGTCCGCGGCGTGAGCCTCTCCCTGCGGCCGGGCGAGATCGTCGGACTCGTCGGCGAGTCCGGCTCCGGCAAGTCGCTCACCGCGCTCGCGATCGCCGACCTGCTCCCCGAGCGCGCCCGGGTATCCCACCGCACCCTCCGGCTGCTCGGCGCCGACCTGGACGCCATGACGCCGAAGCAGCGCGACCAGCACCTCGCGACCGGCCTGGCGATGGTCTTCCAGAACCCGGCCACGGCACTCAACCCGTCACTCCGGATCGCCACCCAGCTCACCGAGGCGCCCCGCACCCATCTCGGCACGAGCCGCACCCAGGCCCTGCGCGATGCCGCGGACGCCCTGCAACGGGTGGCCCTGTCCCCCGCCCTGCTGCGGTCACGCCCCCACCAGCTCTCCGGCGGCCAGCGCCAGCGCGTGATGATCGCCGCCGGCCTGATGATGCGGCCCGGCCTGATCATCGCCGACGAACCGACGACCGCCCTCGACACCACCGTGCAGCGGCAGATCACCGAACTGCTCTCCGACCTGCGGCGGGACACCTCCGCCGCCGTCCTGTTCATCAGCCACGACATCGCGCTCGTGAGCGGATTCTGCGAACGCGTCCTGGTGATGTACGCGGGCTCCGTCGTCGAGACCCTCCCCGCCGACCGGCTCGCCACCGCCGCCCGGCACCCCTACACCCGGGCCCTGGTCGCCTCGGTGCCGGACCTCACCGCGGACCGCGACCGGCCGCTGCCCACCGTGGCGGGCGCGCCGCCCGACCCGATCGCCCTCACCCCGGGCTGCCCGTTCGAGCCCCGCTGCCCGTACCGGCAGGACCGCTGCGCCCGGGAGGCTCCGCAGCTGGACGACGTCGACGCGCTCCAGCGGGTCGCCTGCTGGTACCCCCCTCCGGCGCCGGCAGAGACGGACCGGGCGACGGAACCTACGGAACATCAGGTGGAGGCGGACCCGTCATGACCAGCCTGCGGCTCTGCGACCTCACCGTCCGCCACCACGGCCCGCGCGGCCCCGTCACCGCCGTGGACCGCGTCTCACTGGAGGTCCCGGCCGGCACCACGCTCGGGCTCGTCGGCGAGTCCGGCTCGGGGAAGTCGACCCTGGCCCGCGCGATCGTCGGACTCGCCCCCGTGCACGGGGGCCGGGTCCTCGTCGACGGCCAGGACGTCCGGGTCCGTACCGTCCGTGCCCGGCGCCGGCTCGGCCGCCTGGTCCAGATCGTCCTCCAGGACCCGGACACCGCGCTCGACCCCCGGATGACCGTCCGCCAGACCCTCGTCGAGGCCGCCACCGTCTTCCAGTGGCTCGACCGGCACGCCCGTACCGAGCGCGTCGCCGCGCTGCTCGACCTCGTCGGACTGGACCCCCGGCTCGCCGGCCGCCTGCCCCGGCAGCTGTCCGGCGGCCAGCGCCAACGGGTCGCCGTCGCCCGTGCCCTGGCCGTCGGACCCGGACTCCTGATCGCCGACGAGATCACCTCGGCACTCGACGTCTCGGTACAGGCGTCCGTCCTCAACACGATCCGCGAACTCCGGCAACGGCTCGGCCTGTCCATGCTGTTCATCGGCCACAACCTGCCCGCGGTCTGCTACGTCTCCGATACGGTGGCGGTGATGCAGCGCGGCCGGATCGTCGAAACGGGCCCCACCGACGCCCTCCTGCGCGACCCGCAGCACCCCTACACGCGCGAGCTCCTCGCCGCCGTCCCCCGCCTGTCCGGCCCACCGCCCTCCCGGAGGTCCCGATGACCGTCGACCGACCCGACGCGGTGGTGGTCGGGGCCGGGGTGATCGGCACCGCCGTCGCCCTCGAACTCGCCCGCACCGGACGGCAGGTGGTCGTGGTGGACAAGGCCGGCGCGGCCGGCCACGGATCGACCGGCGCGTCCAGCGCGATCGTCCGGTTCAACTACTCCACCTTCGACGGCGTCGCCACGGCCTGGGAGTCCCTCCACCTGTGGGCGTCCTGGCCCGAGCACCTCGGGCTCACCACCGACCGCCGCCCGCTCGCGGCCTTCCGCCGCACCGGCGCCGTGCTGCTCGACGCGCCCTTCCCCGAACCCGCCGACACCGCGGCCCTGTTCGACCTGGCCGGCGTCCCGTACGAACGGTGGGACACCGCGACCCTGCGCGGGCGCCTGCCCGGGATCGACGCCGGGCGGTACTGGCCGCCGAAGCCCGTGGACGACGACGCCTTCTTCGACGGCCCGGCCGGTGAGCTCGGTGCCCTGTTCACCCCGGACGCCGGGTTCGTCGACGACCCGCAGCTCGCGGCCCAGAATCTCGCCGACGCGGCGGGCGAGCTGGGTGCGCGCTTCCTGTTCCACCGCACCGTGGTGGCCGTCGACCGGCACGCGGACCGCGTGGCAGGCCTCCATCTGGCCGACGGGGCCCGGATCGCCGCGCCGGTCGTGGTCAACGCCGCCGGCCCGTGGTCGGGAGGCCTCAACCGGCTGGCGGGTGTCGGCAGCGACTTCACCATCGGTGTACGCCCCCTGCGCGAGGAGGTCCACCAGATCGCCGCGCCCGACAGCTCCACCACCCGCCTCACCAGCGGCCCCAGCGCCCGCCCCGGGCCGGTTCCGGTCGTCGCCGACCTCGACCTCGGCACCTACCTGCGCCCGGCCGCCGGGGGCCGCCTGCTCATCGGCGGCACCCAGCCGGCCTGCGACCCACCGGAGTGGATCGACGACCCGGACGAAGCCGACCCGCGCCCCACCGCCCACCGCTTCCGGACCCAGGTAACCCGCGCGGCCCGCCGCTTCCCCGGGATCACGGTCCCCAGCCGGCCCGTCGGCGTCGCGGGCGTGTACGACGTCGCCGACGACTGGACCCCGATCTACGACCGCACCGCCCTCGACGGCTACTACGTCGCCATGGGCACGAGCGGCAACCAGTTCAAGAACGCACCGCTGGTGGGCCGCTACCTCGCATCCCTGATCGACCTGGTCGAGGCCGGCCACGACCATGACGGCGACCCGGTCCGCTACCGCTGCGAGCACACCGGCAACGTCGTGGACCTGGGCGCGTTCTCCCGCCGCCGCCCGGTCCGGACCGGCTCCGCCCGCACGGTCATGGGCTGAGGGTGCGCAGTTCGCTCACCAGATCCGAGACCACCCCGACCACGAACCCGGGCTCCTCGGTCGGGAAGTCATGGCCGGTTCCCGTCGGCGTGTGCACCACCCGGGACGCGGTCGACGCCGCCAGGTAGCGGGTTCGGGCCCCGAGGTAGAAGCGGGCCGTCCGCTCGGTCTCGGCGGCGTCCCCGGCGGCGGCCAGCACCGTCTCCCCTCCCGTGAGGTCGCGGGGTATGACCAGCACCAGCGGCAGGTCGCCGAGGTCCCCGTCGTAGACCACGGTCTCCCAGCCCACCTCCGCCAGGCCGACGGGCGAGAGCTCCGCGAAGATCGACGCGGCGGCGCAGTACTGGCCGGTCCGACTGTCCCGGCCCCGGCCCCGGCCCCGGTGAACACCGAACAGGTGCCGCACCGCCGTCAGCAGGAACTCCCGGCGCATGCCCGCGACCAGCCGATTGGGCGGCGCGAAGGCGATGACCTCCAGGGGCGTCGGATCCAGCAGCACGAGTCCGGCCACCACGTCCGGCCGCCGCCTGGCGGCATTCGCGACCAGCAGCCCGCCGAAGGAATGGCCGACGAACACGTACGGGGCCCGCTCCCCCGCCGCCTCCAGCGCGGCCACCAGCTCCTCCGCCTCGGCCGCCGTCGTCCTCGGGAAGGGCCCGACGTCACTCCAGCCCGAGCCGAACCGGTCGACCAGCACCGAGCGGGTCCGGGCCGCCATCATCGCGTGCAACTGCCCGAACTCCTCGCCCGGCGCGTGCCCACCCGGCATCCAGACCACCGTCGGCCCATCCCCGGCAACCCCCTCGGCGAGGACGTGCATCCGGCGTCCGCCCACCCCCACCAGCCGCCCCGGCGCCCCGCCCGCCCCCGCGCCCCGGCCGACCAGCACCAGATGCCGCACCGCGCCGACCGCCAGCACCACACCCACAGTCACCACTAAGCACCCGAGCGCCACCAGCCATCCCGCACCGCCCCCGACCAGCCCGACCCCCACACCCACCACCAGCACCGCGACCGGCACTCCCGCCCAGTCCCGGCTCAGCGACGCGAGCAGGGCATCCGCCACCCGTCCGTTCCGGCGCATCGGTCCTCCACGGCATCCGAGAGGCGACCTCTCCCCCTGTTCTTCCCCCATCCACCCACCCCGACGCGCCCCCACGAACACGCATTCGACACAGCAGGCCCTGCCCGCCCGGCGCCCCACCCACCGCGCGCCCCGCCGCCGTATCGCTGCCCATCGGAGAGGAGCCGGCCACCAGGCCACATCTCCACAAATGCAAAGAACCCCCATCCGGTTTCCCGGATGGGGGTTCTCTGTGAATGATTGTTCGGCGGCGTCCTACTCTCCCACAGGGTCCCCCCTGCAG
>NZ_JBFBFU010000047.1:0-49596 GCF_040684355.1 Kitasatospora sp. NPDC091276
TGAGGCCGAAGCGGTCGAAGCCGGGGCGGCCCTGGTCGTCCCACCAGCGGTAGGCGGCCTCCACCTCGTCCCAGAGGTTGCGGGGCCCGGACTGGTACACCTCGTACTCGGTGCGGCCGTGCTCGTAGTCTGCTGACGCCCAGGACCGCTTGTCGCGGCTGTAGATCCACAGCGTGTACGCGCCGTTGTCGTAGCGCTCGGCACGCCAGAACGCGCCGGGTACCCCGAGGCCGATGACGAACTGCTGGAACCACTCGCCGGTGTCCCACGGGGACAGCGTGGTGGTGCTCTTCACGCCGTCGGCCGGCCAGGGCACCCCGTGCAGGTACTCCTCGAACAGCGGCCGTTCGGTGCGCTGCTGACGCATCCTCATGAAGGCGGAGCCGCCGGTGAACGTGCCGACCGCGCGGGACCGGTCGTCGTTCACGATCAGGCGGACGATCTGCTCGCCGCCGTACTCGGTGCCGAACGGGGCCACGATCACCGCGCCGGGGGCCGACTGCTCCAGCCACGCCGCAGGGATCTCCAGCACGGAGCACGTGGCGATGATGCGATCGTAGGGAGCGCCCTGCGGCCACCCGGCCCGCCCGTCGCCCTCGACCACGGTCGGCGCGAGTCCGGCCCGGCCCAGGTTCTCCCGCGCCCCCCGGGCGACCTCCGGGTCGTACTCGACGCTCACCACGTTCGTGTCCCCGAGCCGCCGGGCCAGCAGGCCCGCGTTCCAGCCCGTACCCGTGCCGATCTCCAGCACCCGGTCACCCGCGTTCACGTCCAGCGTGCGGAGCATGGAAGCCACCATCGTCGGCATGGAGTTGGACGAACTCGGGGTCGTCCCGAGCCCGTCCCCCTCGTGGTCGCCGTCGTCCCACTGCGTCGTCAGTGGGATGTCCGAGTAGACCGCCCTGCGCCACGCCCCGGGGTCCTTCGACCGGTACACCACGGGGTTTTGTTTCGTGCCGTTCGCGATGCCGGGCCAGATACGGTCCGGGACGAACTGCTCGCGGGGTACGGCCTCGAAGGAGGGGAGCCAGTCCGAAGTGAGTGCGCCGCTGGCCACCAGCGCGGAGGCGAGCCCCTGAGGGCCTGCCTCCCTGTGCGTCTCGCCGGTCACTGGCTACTTACCGCCCGCCGGGTTCTGGCCGTCCGAGGTGTTGCCGCCCTCGTCCGAGCCGCCACCGCCGTGCCCGGAGCCCTTGTTGCTGTCGTCCTGCTGCTTGCCGCCGTTACCGGAACCGGTGCCGCCTCCGCGCTTGCCCATGCCGCTACCTCCGTGCTCGTCGTGTCCGGCGGACGGATGCCCGCCGGGTGGTGGTGCCCGTCCCGGCCGTTCTTCCCCAGGTCGGCCGGGACGGGGGTCTGTGGGTGCTACTTGGGGTTCGACGGCTGTTCGGCCCGGATGTTCTCCCCGTCGGAGTCCGTGATGATCAGGACGAGCGGTACGTCGTCGGGGATGAACAGTTCCCGGCGAACCGCGTCGGCGATGACCTGTTCGAAGTGCCTGTCGATGTCGTCCGCCGCGACGTACGGGTCGGACAGTGCCCCCGCGATTTCCAGCTGATAGCCCTCGGCCGGCACGACGCTCACGTTGACTTCACGCGGCACCGGCGGATCAGACGTGTGTACTCCATAGGGGGTGGATGGTGGTCGGCCACCGCCTGTCCGTCGTCCTCGGCGCTCTCCTGCGGGCGGCTCGACACGGGACCTACGCCGGGCGCTTGTCGAGCGCGGCCCGCAGCGCGGCGCGACGGTGGGGCGTCCGGGCACGGATGATGCAGTCGTTGCAGATCGGGTGACAGGTGCGCTGGGGGTCACCGGGGGCCTGGAGCGAGGTGCCCGCGCAGACCAGCGTCTCCCGGGAGCAGACCCAGCACGTCCCCTCGCGGTAGCCGTCGGGCCGGTCCACGACGCGCCCCTCGCCCGGAGGCCAGGAGGGCGGCAGCGTGTTCAATCCGCGGCCTCCAAGTCCACCAGCAGGACCATCTCCGGGTAGGGATCGCTGGAGCTGTCCCGGTTCACCCAGGCGTGGTTAGCGAGCCTGCTCGGGGTCTCCGCGACGGTGCCCGTCCATCCGTCCTTGCGGTGCCGGACCGGGTCGCCCTGGATCACACCGACTTTCACAGTTGCGCCTCTCCATCGGTGCTCATGCGGCGTTCCTGCGGGCGACGCAGGCGGGGCAGGTGCACCAGGACCACACGGCGGCGATCTGAAGCTCGCCAGCCCCGGACAGGGGGCGGCTGGCGGCGTTGGCCGTCCTGTAGTCGTCCGGCGGGCTCCAGCCGGGGGGAAGTCGGTTCGACTCACTCTTGCTCCGACCCACGTCGACCTCGCGGTACTCACGCTTGGGGTTGCGTCTCGCCATCGGTCTGTCCTCCTTCGCCGTGGCGGTGGGGGTGCGTGATAGACCGTAGGGAGGCAGCTACAGACGGTGCCACTATCTTGCACCGTCTTGCACGGATTCACCCGAGAGCGCGGATGGCCTGCTCAATTAGGGTCCGCGCTTCGCGGCCGTGTACCGCCATGCCCGAGAGAACCCTGAAGGCCTTCGAGTACGCGGCAATCTCGCTCGGCGTCGTGATCTTGACGACTGCGGTCAGCAACTCGGCGTCCACCTGCCGATCATCGAACATGTAGAAGGCTTCGAGCGGCCACATAGCTCGCGGCGCTCGGAAAGGAATCACCCCAAGGCTGACGCGGGGCAGGGCCATGATGTCCAGCAGGTGGCGCAGCTGATCCGCCATGGCTTCCTCGTCGCCCAGGGGGTAGTACAGGACCGTCTCCTCCAGGACGAAGGCGTAGGTGCAGCCCCCCTGATGGAGATAGCGCCCCCGTTGGAGGCGGCTCTCGACGGCGGCCTCAACATCATTCGGCGTGTTCTGGAAGGCCGTGATGGCTCCCATCAGCGCGCGAGCGTATTCACGGCGCTGGACGATCCCCGGCATAACGTTGGAGCAGTACATCCGGATCTGCCGGCTGTTCTCGAACAGGGGCAGGATGGCGTCCTGGGCGTGCTTCATGCCTGTTCGATGCAGGCGCTTCCACTCGACGTACATCTCGTCGGCGGCACGACTCGCGGCAACCAAATCGGCCGCCTCGCCCTCGGCACCACAGGCCACGCACCATCGCTGGATGTCATCTGCGGAGGGCGGCGTTTTGGCCCCTGCGATGCGAGAGACCTTGGACTCGCTGAAGCCCGTCCGTAGGGCCAGATGATGCCCCGTCAGGCCAGCTTCTTGCTGAAGGGCTTTCAACCTCTTGGCGATCGTCTCACGGGCGCCTTGCGCACTGGACGATGGGGACAGGGGCATGATCTGGCGGTCCTGCGTACTAACTCAGACGGCGAACTTCTCGTGCTCCACTCCGCGCTCCCAGACCGCTTCGAAGGCGTTGGCGCACAACTCGACGACCGCCGAGTCCTCGGAGTACTGCGGATCCAACGCCGCCCCGGGACCATCGAACAGGTTGAAGCGAACGGCACGGCCGTCTACAAGCCAGAAGTCGTTGCCCGGCAGGGCGAGATGCGACGCCTCGCTTCGGGGCAGCCATCGCACCTGTTCGCCGATGGCCAGGTTCACGCTCGTAATGTGGTGCTCGTACCGCACGTAGTCCGTCACCGGCACTGAGACGACGCGGGCCCGGCGCACCTGGACACCTCGGGCAACGGTACGGCGGACGAGGTCGCTCCACCCGCTCCAGTACTCCGAGTCGGGGTTAACGTCGACAGCTTCACCGCGGAGCCACTTGGCGAGTTCGGAGGCTTCCTCAGCGACGTTGTACTGGTCACGCAGCTCCAGGTGCACCGCCGTGCTCTTCGCCGAGTCCAGCATCTCCACGAAGCTGGGAACGCTCTGCCTCATCACACGCCCTCCTGAGAATCGGCACCATGCGGGCCGGAATCCGAAACACTCCCTCGTGCGCCGGGATCGTGTTCTCGTGGTCCGGACCGTGGCCGGCCGCGAGCGCGCCAGCGATCGACGCCTCATCGGCCATATAGGTCTGGACCAGTAAGTCCCCGATCCCCTCGTCCACCCAGATGGTCGGGCTGTTCCCCTGGCCGGTCTCCGGGTCGATACCAAAGAACCGTATCGTCATGGCTACCCCTCCTGTCACTTCACTTGCGCGATCTTGCATGGCCGTTAGTGCAGGAACCAGGATCGCGCGCGAGTATGAGGCCGTGTCAGGCGTATCGCTTTCTGACGAACCGCCAGCTCATCCTTGGGGTCCATCATGACGGCGACTGCCCACAGCTCCAAGAGGTAGAGAGCCCCGCCCTTCCTGATGGCGAGGAATGGCGGGGCCCAGCAGTAGCTAGTCACTCAGAGTGTCCGATTGGGGTGCAGCGTAGTGGCTACGACGAAGGGTCTACGACGGGGTGAGGCCTGGTGCCACCCGATACTTCTCGTCTTCCTCCGGCGGCGGGAGCGGGACGGTGATGGACAGCTCGATGGCCGCGACCCGGCGGGTGAGGTAGCCGCGTCGGCCGGCGGCTGCCCCGACCCAGGCTCCGGCGGTGTCCTTGGGCATCCAGACACCCCCGTGCTTCTCCACGGTGCCGATCTGTTCGCCGAGGCCCCGTACGACCCGGTAGTGGCCTCGGCGGCCCTCGTAGTCGAGTTCGAAGCACCGCGGATTCCATCGGCCCTCGGCCAGGACGTTGTCGGGGTGAATGCTCAGGGGTGGTGCCTTCCGTTCGGGTGGGTGGGGGTGGGGCCTGGTGCCATCGGCCGGTGGGGCCGTCGACGGCCGACTGGGTGGGCGAGGCGGGGGTGGGCTCTGGTGTCCGCTCCCCGATCTCGACGCCGTCGGCGAGCAGTTGTCGGACGGCGGCCTCGGCCTGGTGCTCGTAGCGGTGGCGGGAGATGAAGTAGCCGTTCTCCCGGATCTCGTACATCTCCGCCGCGAAGTCAGTGGTGTTGAGGGTGGCGTCCAGGCGGCGGTCATGGCCGGCACCGGTGACGCTCCAGCGGCCGGCACCCACCGCGGATCACGTCAGGTCGATGTCTGCTCCGGTGCGGGCCCGCTGGGCACGCTCGCGCTCGGCCTGCTCGTCGGCGCGGCGCTGGCGTTCGGCGGCGCGCTCGGCCTGGTGCTGCTGCTCTGCCTCCTCGCGACGCCGCAGGAACTCGGCGCGGCTCTGGGCGGCCTGGCGTTCCAGCTCCGCGAGGCGCTGGCGGGCGGCTTCCCGGTGGCGGGCGGCTTCGTGGCCGCCGGGCAGCGGGGGTAGGGCCTGGGGCTCCGCGCGGGCTGGCCAGGGCTCGGCGAGGTCGGTGCGGTGGTGCCGCCAGATGGTGAGCATGGCGCGGCCGTCCGCTGTGGCGACGACGTCGCCGTTCTCCTCCTGCTGGAGAAACCCGGCGGCGATGACCAGCTCGACCACCTTCCGCCGTACCCGGCGGCCCTTGGCGTCGAGCCGGGCCCCGGCGGGGACCTGCCCGACGGCGCGCGCCTGCGCGTCTTCGCCGACCACGGCGGCAACGACGGCTACAGCCTGGAGATCACCCGCGACGGCCAGACCGTCCGCTACGACGCCGGACACTCCGCCCGCGAAGTCCAGGCATTCCTGGCCCTGTTCACCTGACAAGAGAGAACCCCTATGACGACCGTAACTGAGACCGTCCACCCGGACGAGCAGCGCTTCCCCTGCAAGTACGACGGCCCCACCGACTTCGCCCGCCTGCACGTAGACGCCGAAGGCGACATCGGCGTACTTATCCGCGCTGGTGAGGCCATGGCCTCCATCTACCAGAACCCCGAAGTCGCCCAGCAGTTCGGCAACGCCCTGATCCAGGCCGCAGCGCAGTCCCGCACGCTCGCCCAGGAGATCGAGCGCGTCCGCCAGGAGGAAGCCGAGGCCGCCCGACGCCTGGGCGAGATGGAGGCCGCCCGCCAGGCCGAGCAGGACCGCCAGGCCGGACTGCCCTACATGGTGCCCGGCGGCTCGACCTCGCCCACCGCCTTCCCCCAGCCGGTCCTGGCCGACCAGCTGACCGCACCGCAGCCGGTCATCACCGCGATGCCGCCCGCACCGTCCCAGCCGCCCACCTTCGCCGACGTGATGCTCCCCGCGAACGACACCACCGCGGAGCGCGAGCGCGCGTTCCTGCGCGCCTCCGAACTGCTCGGCCCGGACGCAGGCGTCGCCAGCAAGATCGCCATGGCGAATTTCCTGCTCCAGGAGACGAGGCGAGCTGCGCCGTCGAACCGTCATCGCTAACGCGCCTGGGCCGGTGGGAACCCGCAGACCAGGCGCGTGGCGGGTGAGCGGGAAGCGGTTACGAGAGCTCGGTGAAGTGGAAGATGGATGCGTTCGACGCACTCTTGGTCGTCACGAGCCTGCCAGGGAAGGAGATGTCCGGGGTTACCTGCCAGAAGTAGGTTCCCACCAGGACCAGGTTGTTGACATGGCCCTCATCGTCCTGGGTCCAGTAGGAGGCGGGAAGGACGGGACAGAAGCCTTGTTCGCCGTCCACGTCGATGCACTTGCCGCTCTGCACGCTGCGAACGTGTCCGGTGAGGGTGTCGTGGGTCCACGCCTGGGCGGGGTCGGTGCCGCCGGTACTGCAAGCCGCGAAGACAACAGACGAGTCGGCGGGGATGGGGTTGATCTGGAGGCAGTAGGTGGTCCCGCTGATGGTGGTCTCGATCAGGAACCGGGTGCCCGGCGGGGGGAAGGCCGCGTGGGCGGGCAGCGCCGTGGCCAGGGGCAGCGCGAGGGTGGGGGCGGCGAGGGCGGCGATCCGGGCTATGCGCCGGACGGCGAGACGAACGTTCACGTCGAAACTCCTGGATGAGGGTGGGGAGGGGGGATCCACGACCCCTGAACGTGATCGTATGATTACTAAATGTTCTCCACATGTCGCGGGCCGGAGCACGCCCCCGGCATGCTGACGGCACAACCAGCGCACCTACCTGGGTAGGTTCAGGTTCTGAGCCAACAGGCCGCCCGTGCCTACGAGGCCCGCACCCCCACAGGCGAGCGTGTCATCGTCATCGAGACCGAGCACTCCACACCCGGCCGCCAGATCACCCGATCGGTCGTCCCCCTTCCGAAACGCGTGGCACTGGATCTGGCCATGAGCATCGAAGATTGCACTTGGTGACAGCCACGATGGTTGGATAGCGGCATGAGCGAGCCCGACCACCCCCGGGTGATCGCCGAGGTCGCCCTGCGCAGCCTCCAGGCCGACCGCTGCAACGGCGAGTACCTGTTGACCCAGTACCTCAGCAGCCCTGACGCGAGGGCACTGCTGGCCTCACCCGAGGTGCCTGACCACGCGGTAGAGCTGCTGGCCGAGATCGGCCGCACCCGCCGCCTTGCCCTGGCTCTGCTCCGCACCCTGTCCACCTGACCCACGTTAAGGCCCCCGGCCGGCACTGTTCGCACGGTGCTGACCGGGGGCCTTTTCTGCGTTTCAGACGGCAGTCCGTGGGGCGATGTCCGCTCCGAGGCGATAGCGCGCTTCCGGGTTATCCCCTGAACTGCACTGAGGAGATGGTGTCGTTCTGCCTGACATCGATCTTCGAAAAGTCGATCATGTTGGGGTACTCGCGGGTATCGCTCTGGAGGGGGAAGCTCGTACCGCCGTACCTGGTGTCGGTCCAAAGAATGATCCAACTACCCGGCATCTTCTGAACGACTGAGGAGGTCACATCATTGAAGTTGTGATCCTTGAGGTTCGGGATGGACTCGTCGGTGAGCAGAATCCGCCCGTCGCTCCACCCGTTGAAGTCGCTGTGCTCGTACAGCGCCAGGAAACCGTCCGGGCAGGCGTCCACGCCGTGTCCTCTGATCTCGCGAACAGTCATGTCGGTTCCTTCCGTGCCTTCGCTCCCACAGGAGCGGTCGTTGTATGCAGCCAGCCTCATGCCGCGGATGAGCCCAGCCGAAGCCGTTCGATGGACCCGTCCGGGGTTGGCGCCTCGGAGTCCTGCCCCGTGAGCGGACCGCCCAGAGGGTGCCAGCCCCACAACGCAGGACAAACCGGCAAAGTGGCGGCCGTCCGGCGGCGGCCTTGAGAGCACCGACTGTACGTAGATCCATGCGAGCACACTATGGAAGTGGATGACTACTTATAGCGGTCGGGGTGTCGTGGCCCAGGGCCACCCGCCCCGGGCTGCTCGCCCTCGTCCTTCGGCGGCTTCCACCCGCGCGGCTTCTTCCACACGATGTCCAGCCGGTCCGCCGTGAACCTGCCGCCCGAGTGAGGAGCCTTCAGCAGGTACACCCGCTCGATCGCCAACCGGAGCAACTGCCCCCGGTAGTGGTCGTCCGACGACTCCCACAGCTTCGCGGCGCGGACCGGATCGGTGAGCACGGAAATGTCCGCCATCGGCTGGGCGATCGATTCCCAGTCCTTGCGCGCGTTCTCTACGTCCTCCACCGCCGCCCGGCGCTGCTTGACGTACGTGGCCTCTCCGTCCCGGCCTGGGTATGCCCCGGCAGCCTCCAGGCGGTCGATGCGCGCCACCGCCTCCTCCGCGAGCTTGAGCTGCCCCCGGGCGTCGGCCTCCTTCTTGCTCTCCTCCGGCTGGGACAGGTCCACCCACCCTTCCGCGACGGCCAACAGGGTGGGGTCCAGCGGATTCGCCGTCGACAGCTTCTTGCGCCACTCCTCCGCCAGGACCCGCTCCACGGATGTCCGCATACCCGTTACCGGAGCGGGGCAGTCCAGCCCAAGGTTGACCCTGCCGCACCGGAACGACTGGCCGTGGATCGTCGCCATGTGACCCTTCTTCGGGTCCCGGCCTCCGCCATCGCACCACATGAGCCCCGACGCCGGCGAGCGCTTCATGGGCTTCTCCTGCTCTTCCGCAGTCGGCAGGTTCTTCCGGCGCTCCCACCCGGCCGCGATCCGCCGGTGTTTGTCCCACGTCTCCTGCGGAATACCCTCCACCCCCTTGGCGAACACCCGCACCGGTTTCCCCTTGACATCCCGATAGACCTGGGCGACGTGGTTCACCCGAACGATCTGCCATCCGAGGTAAACCGGGTTCCTCAAGATCGTCCCGACCGTATTCGACCGGAACGGGCCGCCCCGAGTCGACCGGAATCCGTCGGCCGTCAGCCCCAGCGCGATCTTCCGGTTGGACAAGCCCTCGGCGGCCTCCCGGTGGATGCGCTCGACGACCGGCCAGAACTTGCCGTGCTTGAGCTTGTGTACGCAAGGGTTTCGCCAAGACGACCTCGGCTGGGTCCGCGCGTTCGCTTCCCCGGCGTAGTCTCCGGCTGCGTCCGTGTGTTTCGTGCAAGTTGAATCGGCTCCTTTCCCTCGCTGCTGACAGGGGATCAGCATGATGAGCTCTCGAGTGTGCGTAACCCCGTCCACGCCTGCTGCTCCGCTCGCGGAGGCAGTGGAGTTGATACGTCAACTCACCGTGGAGGGACATCTTCCGGCCGGCGGCGCGCAGCGGAGATCATGGAGGAGCGAGGGCCTTGGCGGCGGTATCGGTCAGACAGTAGTCGAAGGGCGTCCCCCCGAGACCGAGGCCCCGACCGCCGAGTGGCTGATGACGGCGGCATGCGAACCGGCCAACACCCGCACCGCCACCGAACTCCCGGCCGCCGCGGGCGCCCCGACGGAAGGCGCACGGACAGACGGGTGACCACGGTCAGTGGCCACGCGAGCAACTCCTCGACCTCGGCGCCACCCTGGTCGACCTGCGCGTCACCCTCTGCTACTTCGTCGAACCGAACCCCGGCCGGCGCGGTGTCATGGGCCAGCACACCTACGCCTCCCACAACTTGCGGTTCGCGATCAAGGGACCGCTGGAGAACCCCTGTCGGACTTCGAAGGACGTGTCGCGAGGTCCGTGGCCCTGGGGGCCATTTGGGGACCACGCCTGGTGAGCGCCCGTGGGCGTCCACCGGGCTCCGCTCCCCGCCCTCCCGGGCGGCGGGTTCGCGGCCCTGCACGCCTGCTTCGAGGGGGAGTTGGAGTCCTGGAGTTCCCGCACCCGGGCATCGGCGCGGGGTGCGCCGTTCCGGCCGACCGGGAGACGCTCGCCCGCCTCCACGCCGAGACGGTGCTGCGGCACTCCGGCAACCGGCCCGTCGTCCTGGTCGGTGCTTCCGCCGGGGGCGCCGTCGCGAACGCCGTTGCCCGATGCCTCGAACTCGGGGGATCCGCTCCCCTGGGACAGGTGCTGATCGACGCGTATCCCGTCCACCAGGGCAATTACTTCAAGGACTGGCTGACCGCCCTGGCCGCCCCACCGGCGGCCGTCGAATTCGGGGAGGCTCGCACGGGAACCGCTGAGAACACCGAAGAGATGCACGCGCTCTTCAACAGGGCGGCGAAGGTCTACGGCCAGAGCGGTATGGAGTTCCTTCGGTCCGTCGGGCGTCGCCTCGTCGAGTTCTCGGGGATCTCCGCGGGGGCATCGGTCCTCGACGTCAGGTCCGGCAGGGGCGCATTGCTCTTCCCGGCGCCGGAGGCCGTCGGGGCGGGCGGCGGGGTGGTCGGCATCGACATCTCTCTCTGGGCGTTTGATGTGAACGGATTGCCCCTTATGTGTCGACCCGACGGAGGACCGGGCGGCGTGCGCCGGAAGTCTCGCAAATTCCTTAGCCCCTCCTCTGGTTCGCTGGCCGTGCCGAGAGCGCTCCGCGAGCAGTGGTTGAAGGGGAACGGATGTCCAAGCGTGCACTGATCACCGGGGTGACCGGTCAGGACGGGTCTTACCTGGCCGAGCACCTGATCTCCCTGGAATACGAGGTCTGGGGCCTGACCAGGGGGCAGGCCAACCCGCGGAAGGACCGGGTCAGCCGGCTGATCCCGGACCTACAGTTCGTCGACGGCGACCTGATGGACCAGAGCAGCCTGGTCTCCGCGGTCGACACCATCCAGCCGGACGAGGTGTACAACCTCGGGGCGATCTCCTTCGTGCCGATGTCCTGGCGCCAGCCGGAACTCGTCACCGAGGTCAACGGGACCGGCGTGCTGCGGGTGCTGGAGGCGATCCGGATGGTGAGCGGGATCAACAAGCCGGCCGGTGCCGCGGGCGGTTCCGGGCGGATCCGGTTCTACCAGGCCTCCAGCTCCGAGATGTTCGGCATGGTGGCGGAGACCCCGCAGAGCGAGCGGACCACCTTCCACCCGCGCAGCCCGTACGGCGTGGTGAAGACCTACGGTCACTACATCACCCGCAACTACCGCGAGTCCTACGGGATGTACGGCGTCTCGGGGATCCTGTTCAACCACGAGTCGCCGCGCCGTGGGGCCGAGTTCGTGACCCGGAAGATCTCCCTCGCGGTCGCGCAGATCAAGCTCGGCCTGCAGGACCGGCTGCTGCTCGGCAACCTCGACGCCGTCCGCGACTGGGGTTTCGCCGGGGACTACGTCCGGGCGATGCACCTGATGCTCCAGCAGGACCACCCGGGCGACTACGTCATCGGCACCGGGCGGATGCACTCGGTGCGGGACGCGGCCCGGATCGCCTTCGAGTGCGTCGGGCTCGACTGGGAGCAGTACGTCGAGGTGGACCCGGGGCTCGTGCGGCCCGCCGAGGTGGAGACGCTCTGCGCCGACGCCGGCGACGCGCGGGAGAAGCTGGGCTGGGAGCCGAAGGTCGACTTCCCCGAGCTCATGCGGATGATGGTCGAGTCCGACCTGGAGCAGGCGCGCGTGGCCCGTGACTACGGCGAGGTGCTGGCCGGCGCCCGCTGGTGACACCCGCCGGGTACGGCGAAGGGCGGTGGGGATTCCGCGTCCCCACCGCCCTACCGTCGTCCGACGGCCGGCCCGCTCGGCGGCCGGGAGAGTTCCAGGATCGCCAGTGCGATCCCGGCACCCTGGTCGCCGAGCCGGGAGGCGTAGCGGCGCAGCATCGCGTTCTCCTGCGCGAGGCTGGTGGTCGGCAATCCGGCGGCGCGACGGCTTAGTTGGTGGCCGCGGGCCAGCCGGACGCGGTGGACCAACTGGGCGATCAGCTGCTCGTCGAGCTCGCTGAGCTCGGCCGCGGCCGGGTCCGCGGTGCCCTCGGTGGAGGGCCGCGGCACTCTCGGTTCGTCGCCGTGCGGGAAGGGTTCGGGCATGGCGGTGATCCTCGTCGATGTCGGGGCGCTCGGCCCGGTCGGGCCGCACCCATGGCTCGCGCAACTGACGATCCAGCCGAACGGCCCGGCAATTCCCTAGAGTCCGGAGCCCGTTCGGACGTGACCGACAGACCCTAGGGAAAATCGGCGCGGCCCCGATCGAGACTGGGCGCTGGAGTGCGGGAATGCGAGCGCCGTGCGTGCCGGGCACGCGGGCCGTCCTCACGCGGATCCCTGCCGTTCGCCGGTCTTCCAGATGGGTTGCGTCGATGATGGACAAGGAACAGAAGCTCCGGGACTACCTCAAGCGGGCCAGCGCGGACCTCCAGCGCTCCCGGCAGCGGGTGGACGAGCTGGAGGCGGCCGCCCGGGAGCCGATCGCCATCGTGGGGATGAGCTGCCGCTTCCCCGGCGGGGTCGAGGCTCCCGAGGACCTCTGGGCGATGCTCGTCGCCGGCGAGGACGGCATCACCGGCCTGCCCGCCGACCGCGGCTGGGAGCTGGACCCGGCGGACGGGCCGGTCGACGTCCGGGGCGGGTTCCTGCGGGGCGCCGCCGACTTCGACCCGGGCTTCTTCGGCATCTCGCCGCGCGAGGCGCTGTCCATGGACCCGCAGCAGCGCGTCCTGCTGGAGGCCTCGTGGGAGGCGATCGAGCGCGCGGGCATCGACCCGAGCAGTGTCCGCGGCACCCGTACCGGCGTCTTCGTCGGGGCGATGCCGCAGGACTACCGCACCGGGCCGGACGACGACGTCCAGGGGTTCGTGCTGACGGGCAACGCGACCAGCGTGATCTCCGGCCGCCTCTCCTACGTGCTCGGCGCCGTCGGCCCGGCCGTCACCGTCGACACCGCGTGCTCGTCGTCGCTCGTCGCGCTCCACCTGGCCGCGCAGTCGCTGCGCGCGGGGGAGTGCGGCATGGCGCTCGCCGCGGGCGTCACCGTCATGTCGACCCCCACCACCTTCGTCGAGTTCGCCCGCCAGGGCGGCCTGGCCTCGGACGGCCGCTGCCGCTCCTTCGCCGACTCCGCGGACGGTACCGGCTGGGCCGAGGGCGTCGGCGTGCTCGTCCTGGAGCGGCTGTCGGTGGCCCGGCGCAACGGGCACCGGGTGCTGGCCGTCGTGCGCGGCACCGCCGTCAACCAGGACGGCGCCTCCAACGGGCTCACCGCGCCCAACGGGCCGTCCCAGCAGCGCGTCATCGAGCAGGCGCTGCGCAACGCGCGGCTCTCCGCCGACCAGGTCGACGCGGTCGAGGCGCACGGCACCGGCACCGTCCTCGGCGACCCGGTCGAGGCCCAGGCGCTGCTCGCCACGTACGGGCGCGGGCGCGACCCGCGGCGCCCGCTGCTGCTCGGCTCGGTGAAGTCGAACCTGAGCCACACCCAGGCCGCCGCCGGCATGGCCGGGGTGATCAAGACGGTGCTGGCGCTGCGGCACGAGCTGCTGCCGCGGACCCTGCACGTGGACGAGCCGTCCACGCACGTCGACTGGGAGTCCGGCGCCGTCCGGCTGCTGACCGAGGCGACGCCGTGGCCGCAGGGCGCCGAGCCGCGGCGGGCGGGCGTCTCGTCCTTCGGCCTCAGCGGCACCAACGCGCACGCCATCATCGAGGAGGCCCCGGCGGAGGAGGAGCCCGCGTCCGACGCCGCCGACGCCGGGACGCTGCCCTGGCTGGTCTCCGGCCGCACCCCCGAGGCGCTGCGGGCCCAGGCCGAGCGGCTGGTCGCGTTCCTGGCGACGGACGCCGAGGGCTCCGCCGCCGACCTGGCCCACGCGCTCGCGACCACCCGTGCCGCCCTGGAGCACCGCGCCGTCGTCACCGCGGCCGGACGCGCCGAGGCCGTCGCGGCGCTTGCCGCGCTCGCGGACGGCGAGGGCGACGGCCGGGCAGTCCTGGGCACCACCCAGGGGCGTGGCAAGCTCGCCTTCCTGTTCGCCGGCCAGGGCTCGCAGCGCCTCGGCATGGGCCGCGAACTGAACGCCCGCTTCCCGGTATTCGCCGCCGCGCTGGACGAGGTGCTCGCCGAGCTCGACGGTCGGTCGGGCGCGCCGCTGCGCGACCTGATCTGGGGCGCAGACGAAGAGGCGCTGAACCGCACGGGCCATGCCCAGCCGGCGCTGTTCGCCGTCGAGGTCGCTCTGTACCGGCTGCTGGAGTCCTGGGGCGTGCGCCCGGACTTCCTGGCCGGGCACTCGGTCGGCGAGATCGCCGCCGCACACGTCGCCGGGGTGTTCTCGCTGGCCGACGCGTGCGCCCTGGTCGCCGCCAGGGCCCGCCTGATGCAGGCCCTGCCGGCCGGCGGTGCCATGGTCGCGGTGCAGGCGAGCGAGGACGAGGTCCTCCCGCTGCTCGGCGACGGCGTGTCGCTGGCCGCCGTCAACGGCCCGCAGGCCGTCGTCGTCGCCGGTGAGACCGCCGCGGCCGAGGCCGTCGGCGCGCACTTCGCCGGACTCGGCCGCAAGGTCCGGCGCCTGCGCGTCTCGCACGCCTTCCACTCGCCGCTCATGGACCCGATGCTCGACGAGTTCCGCACCGTCGTCGCCGCGCTGGACCCGCAGGCGCCCGCGATCCCGATCGTCTCCACTCTCACCGGTGCGCTCGCCACCGTCGAGCAGCTCACCTCCGCCGACTACTGGGCCGACCAGGCCCGCCAGGCCGTCCGCTTCGCCGACGTCGCCGGCTGGCTCGGTGGCCACGGCGCCACCCTGTTCCTCGAACTCGGTCCCGACGGCGCCCTCGCCGCGCTCGCCCAGGGCGCCCTCGACGGGCAGGCCCGCGACGACTGCAGCGCCCTCGCCGCGCTGCGCCCCGGCCGCGACGAGACCGAGGCGCTCACCGAGGCCCTCGCCGGACTGCACGTGCGCGGCGTCCCGGTGCGCTGGGACGCCTACTTCGAGGGCACCGGTGCCCGCCGCGCCGACCTGCCCACCTACGCCTTCCAGCACAAGCGCTACTGGCCGAAGAGCGCGCTCTCGCGCACCGGCGACGTCCGCTCCGCCGGGCTCGGCTCGGCCAACCACCCGCTGCTCGCCGCCGCCGTCTCGCTCGCCAACACCGACGGCCTGCTGCTGACCGGCCGGCTCTCGCTGCGCACCCACCCGTGGCTGGCCGACCACGCCGTCGACGGCACCGTCCTGCTGCCCGGTACGGCCTTCCTGGAGCTCGCCGTGCGCGCGGGCGACGAGGTCGGCTGCGAGCGCGTCGAGGAGCTGACGCTCACCGTGCCGCTGCCGCTGCCCGAGCAGGGCGGCGTGCAGGTGCAGGTGTGGGCCGGGCGGGCCGACGCGAGCGGGCGGCGCACCGTCGGCGTCTACGCCCGGCCCGAGGGCGACGAGGACGCCCCGTGGACGCAGCACGCCGACGGCATCCTCGGGGCGGGCGACTCGGCCGGCGAACACCGCTCCTTCGTCGGGGAGTTCACGGAGTGGCCGCCGGCCGGCGCCGAGGTGCTTGACCTGGACGGCCTGGACGAGCGCCTCGCCGGTGCGGGCTTCCGCTACGGCCCGGCGTTCCGCGGGCTGCGCGCGGCCTGGCGGCGCGGCGAGGAGGTGTTCGCCGAGGTCGCGCTGGACGAGGGCGCGAGCGGCGAGGCGGGCGCGTTCGGCATCCACCCGGCGCTGCTGGACGCGGCGCTGCACGCGACGGCGTTCCTCGGGCTCGGAGGGGTGCCGTTCAGCTGGCAGGACGTCAGCCTGTACGCCGCGGGCGCGTCGGTGGTGCGGGTGCGGCTGTCCGCGACCGGGGACGACTCGGTCGCGATCGAGGTCTCCGACGCGGCGGGCGGACCGGTCGTCTCGGTCGGCTCGCTGCTGCTGCGGGCGCTCCCGGCGCAGGCCGGCGCGGGCGCCGGTCCGGTCCGGGACGCGATGTTCGAGCTGCGCTGGGCCCGGCCGCGCGGCGGGGCGAAGGTGCCCGCCTCGGTGGCCGTCCCGGATGCGGACCCGCTCGGCCTCGGCGTGCTGTCGACGGCGGGCGGGGCCCCGGCCGAGGTGATGCTCGTGCCGCTCGCGGGCGACCCGGCCGACCCGGTCGGCTCGGCCCGAGCGCTGACGGCCCTGGCTCTGGCCCGGCTCCAGCAGTGGCTCGCCGAGGACACGAACGGCCGGCTGGTCTTCGTGACCCGCGGCGCCGTCGCCACCACGGCGGACGACGAGCTCACCGATCCTGCCGCGGCCGCCGTGTGGGGCCTGGTGCGTTCCGCGCAGGCCGAGCACCCGGGCCGGTTCGGTCTGGTCGACCTGGACCCGGCCGGCGGCCCGCTGCCCGAGCACGCCCTCGGCGGCGACGAGCCGCAGCTGGCCGTGCGCGACGGCGCCGTGCTCGCGGCCCGGCTGGCCCGCGCGGGCGCGGTGGCCGCGACCGGGGCCACGTGGAGCCCGGACGGCACCGTCCTGATCACCGGCGGCACCGGCGGCCTCGGCGCCGTCCTCGCCCGGCACCTGGTCGCCGAGCACGGCGTGCGCCGCCTGCTGCTCGCGAGCCGGCGCGGCGCGGCGGCCGACGGCGCCGCCGAACTGGCCTCCCGGCTCGGCGAGACGGGTGCCGACGTCGCCATCGAGGCATGCGACCTGACCGACCCCGGAGCCGTCGCGCGCCTGGTCGCCGGTGTCCCGGCCGCACACCCGCTGACCGCCGTGGTGCACGCCGCCGGAGTCCTCGACGACGGCGTCGTCGAGCAGCTCACCCCCGAGCGGCTGGCCGCCGTCCTGCGGCCCAAGGTCGACGCCCTGTGGCACCTCCACGAGGCCACCCGCGGCCTCGACCTCGCCTCGTTCGTCGTCCTCTCGTCCTTCTCCGGCACCGTCGGCGCGGCCGGGCAGGCCAATTACGCTGCGGGCAACGCCTTCGCGGACGCGCTGGTGCGCACCCGCCGCGCCGCCGGACTGCCGGGACTCTCGCTCGGTTGGGGCCCCTGGGCCCCGGTCGGCGGCCCGACCGGCGGCATGGCCGGCGGGCTCACCGACGCCGACCTCGACCGGCTCGCCCGGCTGGGCACCCCGGCGCTCTCCGAGGCGGACGGCACCGCGCTGTTCGACGCCGCCCTCGCCCGCCCCGAGGCCGTCCTGCTGCCCGTCCGCCTCGACCTCCCGGCACTGCGCGCCCGCGGCGAGGTGCCGCCGCTGCTGCGCGGCCTGATCCGCACCCCCGCCCGGCGGGCCGCCGTGACCGCCACCGAGGCGGCCGGCGCCCTCACCCGCCGGCTCGCCGGGCTGGACGGGCGCGCCCGCACCGAGGCCGTCGTCGAGCTGGTCCGCGCCCAGGTGGCCGCCGTCCTGCGGCACGCCGACGCGTCCGACGTCGACCCGCACCGCCCGTTCCAGGACCTCGGCTTCGACTCGCTCACCGCCGTCGAGCTGCGCAACCGCCTGAGCGCCGCCACCGGGCTACGCACCTCGGCGACCGTCGTCTTCGACTACCCGACCGTCACCGCCCTGGCCGGGCACGTGCTGGACGGCCTGACGGGCGCCCAGGCGCCCACCGCCACGGCGCCCGTCCGGGCGGCGGCCGACGACGACCCGATCGTCATCGTCGGCATGAGCTGCCGCTACCCCGGCGACGTCGCCTCCCCCGACGACCTGTGGTGCCTGCTGCGCGAGGGCACCGACGCCATCTCCGGCCTGCCCACGGATCGCGGCTGGGACGTGGAGTCGCTCTACCACCCGGACCCGGACCACCTCGGCACCAGCTACACCCGCTTCGGCGGCTTCCTGCACCGGGCCGCCGACTTCGACCCCGCCTTCTTCGGCATGAGCCCGCGCGAGGCACTCGCCACCGACGCCCAGCAGCGGCTGTTGCTGGAGGCCTGCTGGGAGGCGGTCGAGCGGGCCGGGATCGACCCGGTCGCACTGCGCGGCAGCCGTACCGGCGTGTTCGCCGGCGTGATGTACAACGACTACTCCGCGCTGCTCGCGGGCGGGCGCTTCGAGGGCCACCAGGGCAGCGGCACCTCGCCGAGCATCGCCTCCGGCCGGGTCTCCTACACCCTCGGCCTGGAGGGCCCGGCCGTCACCGTCGACACCGCGTGCTCGTCCTCGCTCGTCGCCATGCACTGGGCGATGCAGGCCCTGCGCGCAGGCGAGTGCACGCTCGCGCTGGCCGGCGGCGTCACGGTGATGTCGACCCCGACCTCGCTGATCGAGTTCTCCCGGCAGCGCGGCCTGGCCCCGGACGGGCGCTGCAAGGCCTTCTCCGACCGGGCCGACGGCGTCGGCTGGTCCGAGGGCGTCGGGGTGATCGCCCTGGAGCGGCTCTCCGACGCGCGCCGCAACGGACACCCGGTGCTGGCCGTCGTGCGCGGTTCCGCCGTCAACCAGGACGGGGCCTCCAACGGGCTCACCGCCCCCAACGGGCCGTCCCAGCAGCGTGTCATCCGCCAGGCCCTGGCCACCGCCGGGCTCGCGACGGCCGACGTGGACGTCGTCGAGGCGCACGGCACCGGCACCTCCCTGGGCGACCCGATCGAGGCCCAGGCGCTGCTGGCCACCTACGGCCAGGACCGTGAACTCCCGCTGCTGCTCGGCTCGGTGAAGTCCAACCTGGGCCACACCCAGGCCGCCGCCGGCGTCGCGGGCGTGATCAAGATGGTGCTGGCGATGCGGCACGGCGTCGTGCCCCGCACCCTGCACGCGGCCGAGCCGTCCTCCCACGTGGACTGGGACGAGGGCGCGGTGGAGCTGGTGACCGAGGAGGCGGACTGGCCGGAGACCGGCCGTCCGCGCCGGGCCGGCGTCTCCTCGTTCGGCTTCAGCGGCACCAACGCCCACGTCATCCTCGAACAGGCGCCCGCCGTCGTCGCGGCGCGGGAGAGCGCCCCGGCCGTCACCGCGCCCGTCCTGCTCTGGCCGCTGGCCGGCCGCAGCCCGGCCGCGCTGCGCGACCAGGCGGCCCGGCTGCGCGCGTTCGCCGCGGCGGACCAGGCCGCGAGCCCGGCCGACCTCGGCCTCTCGCTCGCCACCACCCGCTCCGGATTCGACCACCGCGCCGTCGCCGTCGGCGGCGACCGCGCGGAACTGCTCGCCGCCCTGGCCGCCCTCGCGGCCGGTGACTCCGCCGCCGGGCTGGTCGCGGGCGAGGCCGGTGCCGGCAAGCTCGCCCTGCTGTTCGCCGGCCAAGGCGCCCAGCATCTCGGCACCGGGCGCGAACTCGCCCGTCGCTTCCCGGTGTTCGCCGAGGCGCTGGACGAGGTGTGGCGCGAGTTCGGCCCCCGCCTGGAGCGCCCGCTGCGCGACGTGCTGTGGGGCGAGGACGAGGAACTGCTGAACCGCACCGGCTGGGCGCAGCCCGCGATCTTCGCCGTCGAGGTGGCGCTGTTCCGCCTGCTCGCCTCGCTCGGCGTGCGGGCCGACGTCCTGCTCGGCCACTCCGTCGGCGGTATCGCCGCCGCGCACTGCGCCGGAGTGCTTTCGCTCGCCGACGCGTGCGCGCTCGTGACCGCCCGGGCTCGGCTCATGGACGCGCTGCCCGAGGGCGGGGCCATGGTCTCCGTCGAGGCCGGTGAGGACGAGATGCTGCCGCGGCTGGTGCCCGGTGTGTCCGTCGCGGCCGTCAACGGGCCGCGGGCCGTGGTCGTCTCCGGCCTGGCGGACGAAGTCCTGCGCATCGCCGGGGAGTTCGCGGCCGAGGGCCGGCGGACCAGGCGGCTGCGCGTCTCGCACGCCTTCCACTCGCCACTGATGGAGCCGATGCTGGAGGAGTTCCGGCGCGCCGTGGCGGAGCTGGAGTTCCGCGCACCAGCCATCCCGCTCGTCTCCGACACCACCGGCGAGCTCGCCACCGGGGCCGAGCTGTGCTCGCCCGAGTACTGGGTCGAGCACGTCCGCCGCGCCGTGCGCTTCGCCGACGGGGTCCGCGCCGCCCGCGCGGCCGGCGCCACCACCTTCCTCGAACTCGGCCCGGACGGCGTGCTGTCCGCGCTCACCGAGGACGTCCTCGCCGACACCGCGCCCGGCGACCACGGGGCCGTGACGGCCGTCCCGCTGCTGCGCGCCGGGCGGCCCGAGGAGCGGACCGCCGCCCTAGCCCTGGCCGGGCTCCACGTGCGCGGGCACGCACCGGACTGGGCCGCGCTGTACGCGGGCACCGGTGCCCGCCGCACCGACCTGCCCACCTACGCGTTCCAGCACGAGCGCTACTGGCCGGAAGCCGAGCCCGGCACCGCGGTGCCGGCCGCCGACCCCGCCGACTCCGCCCTGTGGGGCGCCGTCGAGCGTGGCAGCGCCGCCGAACTCGCCGGCCTGCTCGGTCTGCGCGACGAGCAGCACGCCGGCCTCTACGCCCTCCTGCCCGCCCTCGCCGACTGGCGCCGCACCCGGCACGAGAAGGCCCGGCTCGACGCCGCCCGCTACCGCGTCCACTGGCGGCCGGTCCGCCCGGCGGCCGCGCCCGTGCTGGACGGCACCTGGCTGGTCGTCACCACCGACGCCGTCGACGACGCCGACCTGCTCGACGCGCTGCGCGGCCACGGTGCCCGCCTGGAACGGCTGGCACTGGCCGAGAACTGCCGCGACCGCGCCGAACTCGCCCGCCGCATAGCAGAGTTCGGCGAGCTGAGCGGAATCCTGTCGCTCGTCCCGCTGGCTGACCGGCCCACCCCCGGGCCCGGCCTGCCGGAGGGGATCGCGCTCGGCGTCGTCCTCGCCCAGGCCCTCGGCGACCTCCGCTCCGCCGCTCCGCTGTGGACGGTCACCCGCGGCGCCGTCTCCACCGGGCCCGCCGACCCGCTCACCAACCCCGTCCAGGCCGCCACGTGGGGCCTCGGCCGGGTCGCCGCCCTGGAGCGCCCGCAGGCGCCGGGCGGGCTGGTCGACCTGCCGCCGGTGCTGGACGCACCGACCGTGCAGAGCCTCGTCGGCGTCCTCGCGGGCAGCGAACGCGGGGGAGAGGACCAGGTCGCGCTGCGCGGCAGCGCCGTCTACGGCCGCCGCCTGGTGCGGCACGCCGTCGACGAGCTGCCCCGCGCCGAGGAGTTCACCGCCGACGGCACCGTCCTCGTCACCGGCGGCACCGGCGCGCTCGGTGCCGGGGTCGCCCGCTGGCTGGCCCGCAGCGGCGCCCGGCACCTCGTGCTCACCGGCCGCCGCGGCCCGGACGCCCCCGGCACCGCCGAACTCGTCGCCGAGCTCGCCGAGCACGGCGCCACCGCGGCCGTCGTCGCCTGCGACGTCGCCGACCGCGACGCGCTCGCCGCCGTCCTCGCCGCCGTCCCGGCCGAACACCCGCTGACCGGCGTCGTGCACGCGGCCGGCGTCGGCCAGGCCGCCCCGCTCTCGGACACCCCGGTCGCCGAGGTCGCCGCGCTCACCGCCGCCAAGCTCCACGGCGCCGCCCACCTCGACGCCCTCCTCGCCGACCACGACCTGGACTTCTTCGTCCTGTTCTCCTCCGTCGCCGGCATCTGGGGCAGCGCCGGGCAGAGCGCCTACGCCGCCGCCAACGCCTACCTCGACGCCCTGGCCGTGAACCGCCGCGCCCGCGGCCTGACCGCCACCTCGATCGCCTGGGGCCCGTGGGCCGGCGCCGGCATGGCCGCCCATGAGGCCGTCTCCGACGGCCTGCGCCGCCAGGGCCTGCGCTTCCTCGCTCCGGAGACCGCGCTCACCGAGCTGCGCCGCGCGATCGTGCACGAGGACGTCGCCGTGACCGTCGCGGACGTCGACTGGGAACGCTACGCCCCCGTCTTCACCGCCGCCCGGCCGAGCGCCCTGTTCGACGAGCTGCCCGAGGTCCGCGCCCTCGCCCGCGCCGCCGCCGACACCGGGGCCGCCTCCGACCTCGTCCGCCGCCTGCGTGGCTTGTCCGAGGGCGAGCGCGACCGCCTGCTCGTCGACCTGGTGCGCCGCGAGGCCGCCGCCGTCCTCGGCCACGGCTCCGTCGACGGCGTGCCCGGGAAGCGCGCCTTCCGCGACGCCGGCTTCGACTCGCTGACCGCCGTCGAGCTGCGCAAGCGCCTCGCCGCCCTGACCGGTCTGCCGCTGCCCAGCACGATGGCCTTCGACCACCCGACGCCGGTCGCCCTCGCCGCCTTCCTGCGCGGCGAACTGCTCGACGGACCTCAGGACGTGACGGCGCCGCCGGTCGCCGCCGCCGACCCGGACGAGCCGATCGCCATCGTCGGCATGGGCTGCCGCTTCCCCGGCGGCGCCGCAAGCCCCGACCAGCTGTGGCGGCTCGTCGCCGAGGGCACCGACGCCATCTCCGAGTTCCCGGAGAACCGCGGCTGGGACACCGGTATCTACGACCCGGACCCGGACACCCCCGGCCGCACCTACTCCACCCAGGGCGGCTTCCTGCACGAGGCCGGCGAGTTCGACGCCGCGTTCTTCGGCATCTCCCCGCGCGAGGCCCTGGCGATGGACCCGCAGCAGCGCCTGCTGCTGGAGACGACCTGGGAGGCCCTCGAATCCGCGGGCATCGACCCGACCTCCGTCCACGGCAGCGCGACCGGCACCTTCATCGGGTCCACGTACCAGGAGTACGGGCTCGGCATGGACGACAGCTCCGCCGGGCACGCCGTCACCGGCACCAGCCCGAGCGTGCTCTCCGGCCGCCTCGCCTACCTGTTCGGCCTGGAGGGCCCCGCCGTCACCGTTGACACCGCGTGCTCCTCGTCGCTCGTCGCGCTGCACCTGGCCTGCCAGTCGCTGCGCGGTGGCGAGAGCTCCCTCGCGCTCGCCGGCGGCGCCACCGTCATGACCAGTCCGAACGCCTTCATCGCCTTCAGCCGCCAGCGCGCGCTCGCCGCCGACGGCCGCTGCAAGGCCTTCTCCGAGGCCGCCGACGGCATGACCCTCGCCGAGGGCGTCGGCGTCGTCGTCCTGGAGCGGCTCTCCGACGCCGAGCGCAACGGCCACCAGGTGCTCGCCGTCATCCGCGGCTCCGCGATCAACCAGGACGGCGCCTCCAACGGGCTCACCGCGCCCAACGGGCCGTCCCAGCAGCGCGTCATCCGCCAGGCCCTGCACAACGCGGGCCTCACCCCCGACGACGTCGACGCCATCGAGGCGCACGGCACCGGCACGGCCCTCGGCGACCCGATCGAGGCCCAGGCCCTCCAGGCCGCGTACGGGCGCGACCGGGACCCTCAGCGCCCGCTGCTGCTCGGCTCGGTCAAGTCCAACCTCGGCCACACCCAGTCGGCGGCCGGCGTCGCAGGCGTGATCAAGATGGTCCAGGCGCTGCGCCACGGCGTGCTGCCGGCCACCCTGCACGCCGCCGAGCCGTCCTCGCACATCGACTGGACGCCGGGCACCGTCACCCTGCTCAACGAGGCCACGCCGTGGCCGGCCGGCGAGCGGACCCGCCGCTGCGCGGTCTCCTCCTTCGGCATCAGCGGCACCAACGCGCACGTCGTGCTGGAGGAGGCGCCCGCCGCCCTCCCGACCGAGAGCGCCGGGGCGTCCGACGGCGTCGTGCCGTGGGTGCTCTCCGCCCGCACCCCCGCCGCCCTGCGCGCCCAGGCCGCGCGCCTGGCCGACCACCTCGACGTCGAGCCGGACCTGCGCCTCCACGACGTCGCCCACACCCTGCTGACCACCCGCGCCCTCTTCGAGCACCGCGCCGTCGTGCTCGGAGCCGACGCCGCCGAGCTGCGCGGGGGCCTCGCCGCGCTCGCCGCCGGCGCCTCCGCGCCGAACGCCGTCCAGGGCCTCGCCGAGGACGGCGGCCGCACCGTCTTCGTCTTCCCCGGCCAGGGCTCCCAGTGGGCCGGCATGGGCGCCCGGCTGCTGGACGAGTCGCCGGTGTTCGCCGAGCGCATCGCCGAGTGCGCGGCGGCCCTGTCCGCGCACGTCGACTGGTCGCTGCTCGACGTGCTGCGCCAGGCCGAGGGCGCGCCCGCGCTGGACCGCGTCGACGTGGTCCAGCCGGCGACCTTCGCCGTCATGGTGGCCCTCGCCGAACTGTGGCGCGCCCACGGCATCCACCCGGACGCCGTGGTGGGCCACTCCCAGGGCGAGATCGCCGCCGCCGTCGTCGCCGGGGCGCTCTCCCTGGAGGACGGCGCCCGTGTGGCCGCGCTGCGCAGCCGGCTCATCGGCCGCGTCCTGGCGGGCTCCGGCGGGATGGTCTCCGTGCCGCTGTCCGCGGAGGAGGCCGAGGAGCGGCTGCGCTCGCGCGGCGGTGGGCTCGCCGTCGCCGCCGTGAACGGGCCGAGGACCGTCGTCGTCGCCGGTCCGGCCGGTGAACTCGACGAGCTCATGGCCGAGTTCGGGGCTGAGGGCCTGCGGGCCCGGCGGATCAGCGTGGACTACGGCTCGCACTCCGCCCAGGTCGAACTCCTCAGGGACGACCTCCTGGCGGACCTCGCCCCCGTGCGCCCGCGTGCCGCCGAGGTGCCGTTCTTCTCCACCGTCACCGGCGACTGGCTCGACACCACCGCCATGGACGCCGGCTACTGGTACCGCAACCTGCGCAATCCGGTGCGCTTCGACCCGGCCGTGCGGGAGCTGATGGCCCAGGGCCACGGCCTGTTCGTCGAGGTCAGCCCGCACACCGTGCTCACCATGGCGATCGAGGCCACCGCCGAGGACCGCGGCGACCACGCCACCGCCGTCGGCACCCTGCGCCGCGACAAGGGCGGCACCGGCCGTTTCCTCGCCTCGCTCGCCGAGGCGTTCGTCCGCGGCGGACGGGCCGACTGGTCCGCCCGTACGGCCGGCGGGTGCCGCGTGCCGCTGCCCACCTACGCCTTCCAGCGCGAGCACCTCTGGGCCGTCGCGCCGCGCCCCGGCGGGGAGCCGGAGGACGGCGAGTTCTGGAGCGCCGTCGAGGAGGCCGACGTCGAGGCGCTGGCCGCCCGGCTGCGCATCGACAGCGGCGCGCTCGCGCCGGTGCTGCCCGCGCTGTCCGACTGGCACCGCCGCCGTCGGGAGCGCTCGACGCTCGACTCCTGGCGCTACCGGGTGACGTGGAAGCCGCTCTCCGTCGCTCCCGCCAGGCCGGACGGCACCTGGCTGCTCGTCACCGCCACGGAGGGCGAAGGCGAGGACGTCGCGGAGGCGCTGACCGCGCACGGCGCGGCGGTCGAGCGGCTCGTCCTGGACGGCACCTGCACCGACCGCGGGCGACTCGCCGCGCTTCTGGAGCCCGCCGTCGACGGCCTGACGGGCATCGTCTCCCTGCTCGCCACCGCCGAGCGGCCGAGCGAGCGCCACCCCGCCCTGCCCGAGGGCGTCGCGCTCACCCTCGCCCTGATCCAGGCCCTCGGCGACGCCGGGCAGGACGCGCCGCTGTGGTGCCTCACCCGGGGCGCCGTCGCCGCCGGGCGCACCGACCGGGTCGCCAACCCGGTGCAGGCGCAGGTCCACGGCCTCGGCTGGACGGCCGCCCTGGAGCACCCGCGGCGCTTCGGCGGCGTCGTCGACCTGCCCGACGCCCTCGACCGGCGCGGCGGCGAGCGGCTGGCCGCCGTGCTGGCCGCCCGCGACGAGGACCAGGTGGCGATCCGCCCTTCCGGCGCCTACGCCCGCCGCATCGTGCGCGCCGAGGCCGCCACCCACCGGGAGGCCCGGACGCTGCGCGGCACCGTCCTCATCACCGGCGGCACCGGCACCCTCGCCCCGCACCTGGCCCGCCGCCTCGCAGCCGAGGGCGCCGAGCGGATCGTGCTCACCAGCCGCCGCGGCGCCACCGCGCCGGGCGCCGCCGAACTGCTCGCCGAGCTCGCCGCCGCGGGCTGCACGGCCGAGATGGCGGCCTGCGACCTCACCGACCGCGACGCCGTCGCGCGGATGCTCGCCGACCTCGCCGCCGCCGGCCACGAGGTGCGCACCGTCGTGCACACCGCCGCCGTCATCGAGCTGCTGTCGATCGAGGAGAGCACCCACGAGGCCTTCGCCAAGGTCCTGCACGCCAAGACCGCCGGCGCCCGCCACCTCGACGAGCTCCTGCCCGACGACCAGCTCGACGCCTTCGTCCTCTACTCCTCCACCGCCGGCATGTGGGGCAGCGGCCGGCATGCCGCCTACGTCGCGGGCAACGCCTACCTCAACGCGCTCGCCGAGCGCCGCCGCGCCCGTGGCGGCCGGGCGACCGCGATCTCCTGGGGCATCTGGGCCGACGACCTGAAGCTCGGCCGCGTCGACCCCGGCCGGATCCGGCGCAGCGGCCTGGTCTTCATGGACCCCTCGCTCGCCCTGGACGGGCTGCGCCAGGCCCTGGACGCCGACGAGCAGGTGCTCGCGATCGCCGACGTCGACTGGGAGCACTACCACCCGGTCTTCACCTCCGGCCGCCCGACCGCCCTGTTCGAGGACGTCCCCGAGGTGCGCCGGCTCGCCGAGGCCGCCGACCGCCCCTCCGGGGATGGCGGGTTCATCGCCCGGCTGCGCGCCCTACCGGCCGCCGAGCAGGAGCGCCGGCTGCTGGACCTGGTCCGGGCCGAGGCGGCCACCACGCTCGGTCACGCCTCGCCCGACGTGCTGTCCGAGCAGCGGGCATTCCGCGACGTGGGCTTCGACTCGCTGACCGCCGTCGACCTGCGCAACCGGCTGGCCGCCGCGACCGGGCTCACACTGCCCAGCACCCTCGTGTTCGACCACCCGAACCCGCTCGCCCTGGTGCGCTTCCTACGGGAGAAGACCGTCGGCGCCGCCGCCGACGGCCCCGCCGCCACGACGGTGGGCGCCGCACCGGACGAGCCGATCGCGATCATCGGCATGAGCTGCCGCTACCCCGGCGGGATCGCCTCGCCCGAGGACCTGTGGCGGCTCGTCACCTCGGGCGGCGACGCCATCACCGAGTTCCCGGCGGACCGGGGCTGGGACACCGAGGGGCTGTACGACCCGGACCCGGACGCGCCCGGCCGCACGTACTCGGTGCGCGGCGGCTTCCTACAGGACGTCGCCGACTTCGACGCCGCGTTCTTCGGCATCTCCCCGCGCGAGGCCCTCGCCATGGACCCGCAGCAGCGCCTCCTCCTGGAGGCGGCCTGGGAGGCCATGGAGCGCGCCGGCCTCGACCCGTCCGCCCTGCGCGGCAGCCTCACCGGTACCTTCATCGGCGCCAGCTACCAGGACTACAGCCCCGGCGACTCCGCCCAGGACGGCGCCGAGGGGCACCTCGTCACCGGCACCATCCCGAGTGTCCTGTCCGGCCGGCTCTCCTACACCTTCGGCTTCGAGGGCCCGGCCGTCACGCTCGACACCGCGTGCTCGTCCTCGCTCGTCGCCCTGCACCTGGCCTGCCAGTCGCTGCGCAACGGGGAGAGCTCCCTCGCCCTCGCCGGCGGCGTCAGCGTGATGGCCACGCCCAACGCGTTCGTCGGCTTCAGCCGCCAGCGCGCGATGGCCGTCGACGGCCGCTGCAAGGCCTACGCCGAGGCCGCCGACGGCATGAGCCTCGCCGAGGGCGTCGGCCTCGTCCTGGTCGAGCGCCTCTCCGACGCCGAGCGGCTCGGCCACCCGGTGCTCGCCGTCCTGCGCGGCTCCGCCGTCAACCAGGACGGCGCCTCCAACGGCCTCACCGCGCCCAACGGGCCCGCGCAGCAGCGCGTGATCCGTGCCGCGCTCGCCAGCGCACGGCTCGCCCCGGGCGAGGTCGACGCGGTCGAGGGCCACGGCACCGGCACCAGGCTCGGCGACCCGATCGAGGCGCAGGCGCTGCTCGCGACCTACGGCCAGGACCGCGAACTGCCGCTGCTGCTCGGCTCGGTGAAGTCCAACATCGGCCACACCCAGATGGCCTCCGGCGTGGCCGGCGTCATCAAGACCGTGCTCGCGCTGCGCAGCGGTGTGCTCCCGGCCAGCCTGCACATCGACCGGCCGTCCACGCACGTCGACTGGACGGAGGGCGCCATCGAGCTCCTCGCCGAGGCGCGCGACTGGCCCGAGACCGGGCGTCCGCGCCGTGCCGCCGTCTCCTCCTTCGGGCTGAGCGGCACCAACGCGCACGTGATCCTCGAACAGGTACCGGCCACCGCTGTGGCGGCTGTGCCGACGGACGGTGACACCGTGCCCTTCGCCCTGTCCGCCCGTACCGACGAGGCCCTGCGCGCCCAGGCCGAGCGGCTGCTGACCGCGCTCGACGAGCAGCCCGAACTGCCGCTCGCCGACCTGGCGTTCTCCCTCGCCACCACCCGCAGCGCGTTCGACCGCCGCGCCGCCGTCACCACCGGGGACCGCGCCGAGCTGCGGCGCGCCCTCGCCGCCCTGCGCGACGGCCTGCCGGATGCGGCGCTCGTCACCGGCCGGGCGGCCGGCGGCGGCCTGGCGTTCCTGTTCACCGGCCAGGGCAGCCAGTACCCGGCCATGGGCAGGGAGCTGTACGACCGGTACCCGGTGTACGCGGAGGCGCTGGACGCCGTCCTCGCCCGCTTCGACCTCGGCTACGAACGGCCCGTCCGGGACGTCCTGTTCGCGGGGGAGGGTTCGGCGCAGGCTTCGCTGCTGGACGGCACGGGGTATGCGCAGCCGGCGCTGTTCGCGTTGGAGGTGGCGCTGTTCCGGCTGGTGGAGTCGTGGGGTCTGCGGCCCGATTTCGTGGTCGGGCACTCGGTCGGTGAGATCGCGGCGGCGCATGTGGCGGGGGTGTTCTCGCTGGAGGACGCCTGCGCGCTGGTGGCCGCTCGTGCCCGGCTGATGTCCGAACTGCCGGGTGGTGGAGCGATGGTGTCCGTCGAGGCGACGGAGGCGGAGGTGCTGGCGCTGCTGACGGACGGCGTCTCGATCGCCGCCGTCAACGGCCCGCGTGCCGTCGTCCTCTCCGGAGACGCGGACGCCGTCGAACGCATCGCCGAGCAGTTCGCGGCCGACGGGCGGCGCACCAAGCGCCTGCGCGTCTCGCACGCCTTCCACTCCCCGCACATGGAGCCGATGCTCGACGCCTACACCCGCGTCGCCGCCGCGCTCACCTACGACGCCCCGGCGATCCCGCTGATCTCCACCGTCACCGGCGCGCCCGCCACCGCCGACGAGCTCGCCGCGCCCGGGTACTGGGCCCGGCAGGTGCGCGGCACCGTCCGCTTCGCCGACGCCGTCCAGACGCTCGCGGGCCACGGCGCCGCCGCCTTCCTCGAACTCGGCCCGGACGGGGTCCTCACCGCCGCCGCCCGCGACACCCTCGGCGACGGCGCCCGCCTCACCGGCGTGCCCGCGCTGCGCCGCGGCCGGCCCGGTGTCCCGGCCCTCACGGCCGCGCTCGCCCGGCTGGCCGTCGGCGGCCTGCGCCCGGACTGGGCGGCCGTCTTCGCCGGCACCGGCGCCCGCCGCGCGGACCTGCCCACGTACCCGTTCCAGCGGGAGCGCTACTGGCCGGAGGGCCGGTCCGTCCCGTCGGTGGGATCCGACCCCGTGGACGCCGAGTTCTGGGCCGCCGTCGACCGCGGCGACCTCGGGGCGCTCGGCACCGGTCTTGACCTCGACCGCGACACCGTGACCGCCCTCTCCACCTGGCGCCGCGCCCGCCGCGAGCGCTCCGCCGTGGACGCCTGGCGCTACCGCGCCTCCTGGACGCCGCTCGACGGGCCGGGCGCTGCTGAGGCCCGGCCGTCCGGCCGCTGGCTGGTGCTCGCCTCGGACGACGCGCCGTGGGCGGACGGGCTCGTCGACGGGGTGACCCTCAGGGTCTCCGGCGACCGGGCCGCGCTCGCTTCACAGCTCCGTGACGTGACCGCGGAAGACGGCGGGTTCACCGGCGTCCTGTCCCTGCTCGCCTTCGGCGACGACCCGCTCGCCGCCACCGTCACCGCCGTCCAGGCCCTCGGCGACGCCGGCCTCACCGCCCCGCTGTGGTGCCTCACTCGCGGCGCCGCCGCCACCGGCCGCTCCGACCGGCCAGCCGACCCCTGGCAGGCCGCCGTCTGGGGCCTCGGCCGCTCCGCCGCCCTCGAACTGCCCACCCGCTGGGGCGGGCTGATCGACCTGCCGGAGCAGCTCGACGACACCGCGCTGCGCCGCCTGGCCGCCGCGCTCGCCCGCACCGACGGCGAGGACCAGCTCGCCGTCCGCGCCTCCGGCACCTTCGCCCGGCGCCTCGTGCGCCACCCGCTGGGTCACCCGCTGGGCGAGCGCCCGGCCGCCCGGCCGTACACGCCCGCCGGTACCGTGCTCATCACCGGCGGCACCGGCGGCCTCGGCGGGCAGCTCGCCCGTCGCCTCGCCGCCCAGGGCGCCGCGCACCTGCTGCTGCTCAGCCGTCGCGGCGCGGACGCCCCCGGCGCCGGGCAGTTGCGCGCGGACCTCGCCGCCCTCGGCGCCGACGTCACCCTGGCCGCCTGCGACGCCGCCGACCGGGACGCCCTCGCGGCCGTCCTCGCCGCCGTCCCCGCCGACCGGCCGCTCACCGCCGTGTTCCACACCGCCGGCGTCGTCGCCGACGGCACCCTCGACACCCTGACCGCCGAGCACTTCGCCGAAGTGTTCCGCCCCAAGGTCGACGCCGCGCACCACCTCGACGAGCTGACCCGCGACGCCGACCTCGCCGTCTTCGCCCTGTTCACCTCCACCGCCGGCACCATCGGAGCCGCCGGACAGGCCAACTACGCCGCCGCCAACGCCCATCTCGACGCCCTCGCCGAGCAGCGGCGCGCCGACGGCCGCCCGGCCACCGCGATCGCGTGGGGCCCGTGGGCCGGCGACGGCATGGCCGGGGCCGGCGTCGAACAGCGGGTGCGCCGCGGCGGCTACGGCCCGATGGCGCCCGAGCTCGCCCTGACCGCCCTCGGGCACGCCCTCGACCACGACGACACCGCGCTCACCGTCGCCGACATCGACTGGCGGCGTTTCGCCGCGGTCTTCACCCCGCAGCGGCCCGTCCCGCTGATCGCCGCGCTGGCCGGGCCGGCCGACCGTGCGGCCACCGCCGCCCCGGAGTCCGGGCTGCGGCAGCGCCTCGCCGAGCTGTCCGAGCAGGCCAGGGAGCGGTTCGTCCTCGACTTCGTGCGCACGCGCGTCGCGGCCGTCCTCGGCCATGCGGGCGGCGAACGCGTCGGCGCCGACCAGCCCTTCACCGACCTCGGCATGGACTCCCTCACCACCGTCGAACTGCGCAACGCCCTGACCGTCGCCACCGGCCTGAGCCTGCCCGCCACCCTGGTCTACGACCACCCGACCCCGGCCGACCTGGCCGCCCACCTCCTCGCCGAACTCCTCGGCACCCTGCCCGAACCCGGCCGGGCCCCGGTCCTGCGCGACGTCTCGGACGACCCCGTCGTGATCGTCGGGATGGCCTGCCGCTTCCCCGGCGGCATCGAGTCGCCGGAAGACCTCTGGCGGCTGCTCGGCGACGGCGCCGACGCCGTCCGCCCGTTCCCCGTCGACCGCGGCTGGGACCTCGACGCGCTCGGCCGCGGCGGCTCCGCCACCCTCCACGGCGGCTTCCTCGACGGGGTCGGCCGCTTCGACGCCCGCTTCTTCGGCATCTCCCCCCGCGAAGCCCTCGCCATGGACCCCCAGCAGCGCCTCCTCCTGGAGACCTCCTGGGAGGCCCTGGAGCGCTCCGGCATCGCCCCCGACCGCCTGCGCGGCAGCGACACCGGCGTCTTCGTCGGCACCAACGGCCAGGACTACCTGACCGTGCTGCGCCGCGGCACCGCAGACGTCCGCGGCCACGCCGCCACCGGCAACACCGCGAGCGTCCTGTCCGGCCGCCTCTCCTACACGCTCGGGCTGGAGGGCCCGGCCGTCACCGTCGACACCGCGTGCTCCTCCGCCCTCGTCTCGCTCCACCTGGCCGCCCGCGCGCTGCGCGCCGGGGAGTGCTCGCTGGCCCTGGCCGGCGGCGCCTCGGTGATGTCCAGCCCGGACGCCTTCGTCGAGTTCACCGCGCAGGGCGGCCTCGCCGCCGACGGCCGCTGCAAGTCCTTCGCCGACGCCGCCGACGGGACCGCGTGGTCCGAGGGCGCGGGCGTGCTCGTCCTGGAGCGGCTCTCCGACGCCCGCCGGCTCGGGCACCCGGTGCTCGCGGTCGTGCGCGGCAGCGCCGTCAACCAGGACGGCGCCTCGAACGGGCTGACGGCCCCCAGCGGACGGGCCCAGCAGCGGGTGATCGGCGCGGCCCTCGCCGACGCGGGCCTGACCGCCGCCGAGGTCGACGCCGTCGAGGCGCACGGCACCGGCACCGCCCTCGGCGACCCGATCGAGGCACACGCCCTGCTCGCCGCCTACGGGCGGGACCGCGAACTGCCGCTCCTGCTGGGCTCGGTGAAGTCCAACCTCGGCCACACCCAGGCCGCCGCCGGCGCCGCCGGCGTGATCAAGACGGTGCTCGCGATGCAGCGCGGGGAACTGCCGAAGTCGCTGCACGTCGACGCGCCCTCCCGGCATGTCGACTGGACGGCCGGCGCCGTGGAGCTCCTGACGGAGGCCCGCGACTGGCCGGAGACCGGCCGCCCGCGCCGGGCCGGCGTCTCCGCCTTCGGCGTCAGCGGCACCAACGCGCACATCCTGCTGGAGCAGGCGCCTGCGGCTGCGGACCCGGCCGGTCCGGTGCTGCCCGCAGACACCGCGCCGTGGGTGCTCTCCGCCAAGTCGGAAGCCGCGCTGGACGCTTCGCTCGCGCGCCTCGCCGAGGTGGACGGGCCGTCCGCGCTGGACGTCGCCCACTCGCTGGCCGTCGGCCGGGCCTCGCTCGGACACCGGGCGGTGCTGCTGGACGGCGCCGAGGTCGCGCGCGGCGTCGCCGCCGAGCGCTCGACGGCCTTCCTGTTCTCCGGGCAGGGATCGCAACGGATCGGCATGGGAAGGGAGTTGTACGCCCGCTTCGCGGTGTTCGCGGAGGCCTTCGACGGGGTCTGCGCACGGCTGGACCAGCAGCTGGACCGGCCGCTGCGGGACGTGGTGTGGGGCGACGACGCGAAACTGCTGAACCGGACGGAATACGCCCAGGCCGGGCTGTTCGCGGTCGAGGTGGCGTTGTTCCGGCTCGTCGAATCCCTGGGCGTGCGGCCTGAGTTCGTGGCCGGGCACTCGATCGGTGAGATCGCGGCCGCGCACGTGGCCGGGGTGTTCTCGCTGGAGGACGCGTGCACGCTGGTGGCTGCTCGCGGCCGGCTGATGCAGGCGCTCCCGGAGGGCGGCGCGATGCTCGCCGTGGAGGCATCGGAAGACGAAGTCCTGCCGCTGCTCGGCGAGTCCGTCTCGACCGCGGCGGTGAACGGTCCGACATCGGTGGTGGTGTCGGGCACTGCCGACGGCGTCGCCGCGATCGAGGCGCACTTCGTCGACCGGCGGACCACACGCCTGCGGGTCTCGCACGCCTTCCACTCGCCGCTGATGGAGCCGATGCTGGACGACTTCCGGGCCGTCCTCGACGGGCTCGCGTACCAGGCGCCTTCGATCCCGCTGGTCTCCAACCTGACCGGCGCCCTGGCCGAGGACGTCGAGTCGCCCGAGTACTGGGTGCGCCACGTCCGCGAGACCGTCCGCTTCGCCGACGGCGTCCGGGCGCTCGAAGAGGCGGGCGCCACCGCCTTCCTGGAGCTGGGCCCGGACGGCGTCCTCGCCGCGCTCGCCCAGCGGTCCGCCGGCGACCTCGACCGCGTGGTCGAAGCGACCTGCCGCCGCGACCGGCCCGAGGAACGGACCCTGGTCACCGCCCTCGCCCGCCTGCACGTCGCGGGCGTGCCGGTCGACTGGACCGCCCTCCTCGCCGGTACCGGCGCCCGCCACGCCGACCTGCCCACCTACCCGTTCCAGCGCGAGCTGTACTGGCCCGAGCGCGCGCCGGAGGCCGTCGCGGCTGGCGACCCGGCGGACGCCGCGTTCTGGTCCGCCGTCGAGCGCGCCGACACCGCCGCCCTCGGCACGACCCTGGGCCTGGACGACGACACGTCGCTCGGCGCGCTGCTCCCCGCCCTCTCGGCGTGGCGCCGCCGCCGGACCGAGCGGACGGACGCCGACCGGCTGCGCTACCGCGCCGTCTGGAAGCCGTACGCCGCCCCCACCGGCCCGGACGCCCTGCCGGGCACGTGGCTGGTCCTCGTCCCGGCCGGCCGGGACGACGACGCCTGGACGTCCGCGGTGCTCGCGGCCCTCGGCGCGGACGTCGTGCGTGTGGCGGTCGCCGGGGACGGCGCCGCGGACCTGGCCCCGCTCGCCGGGCCGATCACCGGCGTGGTGTCCCTGCTCGCCGCCCCCGACGGCGTGCCCACCGGGCTCGCCCGGCCGGACGCCCTGCTCGCCGCCCTCGTCGAGGCCGGCGTCGAGGCCCCGCTCTGGTGCCTCACCCGGGGCGCCGTCGCCGTCGGCGACACCGAGGCCCCGCAGGACGCCGCGCAGGCGGCCGTCTGGGGCATCGGCCGGGTGGCCGCCCTCGAACACCCGCAGCGCTGGGGCGGGTTGATCGACCTCCCCGAAGCGCCCGACGCCCGCACATCGGCCCGCCTGCGCGCCCTGCTGACGGCCGGGGACGGTGAGGACCAGCTGGCGCTGCGCCCCGCCGGAGCCTTCGCCCGCCGCCTCGTGCGCGCCGCGACGCCCGACACCGCACGCCCGTGGACCCCGCGCGGCTCTGTCCTGGTGGTCGGCGACCCGACAGGCCACGCGACCCCCGCCGCCCGCTGGCTCGCCCGTGCGGGTGCTCAGCAGGTGACGCTGCTCGCCGCTGACGCCGACATCGACGGCGAGGCCGTCGATCGCCTGCGCGCCGAGCTCGCCGAGCACGGCACCGGGCTGACACTCGTCACCGGCACGCCCGGCGACGCGAAGGCCGTCGCCTCCGTCCTCGGGCTGCCCGACCTCTCCGCCGTCCTCTACACGGGCCGGGCCGGCGAGCCCGCCGACCACCTCGCCGGGCTGCTCGCCGACCTCAGGGCGCTCGACGAGGCGCTCGCGGACCGGGAGCTCGACGCCTACGTGCTCTTCGGGTCGATCACCGGCACCTGGGGCGTGAAGGGCCGGACCGACGAGGCCGCCGCCGGTGCCCTCCTCGACGCCGTCGCCCAGGGCCGCCGTGCCGCCGGGCGGGCCGCCACCGCCGTCTCGTGGGGCGCCTGGGCGGGCAGCACGCCCGATTCCCTGGCCGCGCACCTGCGGGCCAACGGGCTGCCGCCGATCGCGCCCGACCGCGCCCTGGCGGCGCTCGCCGCCGCCCCCGACGGCCCGGCCGTCGCCGTCGCCGACGTCGACTGGGAGCGTTTCGCGCCCGCCTTCGCCGAGGCCCGGCCGACGCGGCTCTTCGCCGACCTGCCCGAGGCCCGCGTCGCCGCGCGCCCCGAGGAGGAGACCGGGAGCCGCGCCGACGCGCTGCGCGCCGGTCTGCGCGAGCGGTCGGCGGCCGAACGCACCGAGGTGCTGCTGGCGATCGTCCGGACCGAGTCGGCCGCCGTGCTCGGTCACACCGACGCCGACGACGTACCGTCCGGGCACCCGTTCAAGGACCTCGGCTTCGACTCGCTGACCGCCGTCGACCTGCGCAACCGGCTCAACACCGCGACGGGCCTGCGCCTGCCCGCGACCCTCGTGTTCGACTACCCGAACCCGGCGGCCCTCGCCGTCCACCTCCGCGCCGAACTCTTCGACGAGGCGCGGGAAGTGGAGCGCTCGGCGGTCGCCGCCGACACCGACGACCCGATCGTGATCGTCGGCATGGGCTGCCGCTACCCGGGCGGCGTCCGGTCGCCCGAGGACCTGTGGCGGCTCCTGCGGGAGGGCACCGACGCGATCGGCCCCTTCCCGGCGGACCGAGGCTGGGACCTCGACCGGCTCGCCCACGGCGACTGTGACGGGCGCGGGCGCAGCGTCACCCAGCAGGGCGGGTTCCTGTACGACGCGGCCGAGTTCGACGCCGCCTTCTTCGGGGTCTCCCCGCGCGAGGCGATGGTCGTCGACCCGCAGCAGCGGCTCGTCCTGGAGACCGCGTGGGAGGCGCTGGAGCGCGCCGGGATCGACCCGGCGGGCCTGCGCGGCGGCGACACCGGCGTCTTCGTCGGCGGCGGCAGCGGCGACTACCGGCCGACCATCGGCCAGCTCGGGCACGTCGAGACCGCGCAGTCCGCGAGCCTGCTCTCCGGCCGGCTCTCCTACACCCTCGGGCTGGAGGGGCCCTCGGTCAGCGTGGACACCGCCTGCTCGTCCTCGCTGGTGGCGCTGCACCTGGCCGCCCAGGCCCTGCGGTCCGGCGAGTGCTCGCTGGCCCTGGCGGGCGGTGTGACGGTGATGTCGAGCCCGGTCGGTTTCGTGGAGTTCGGCGAGATGGGGGCGCTGTCCCGGGACGGGCGCTGCCGCACCTTCTCCGACGCCGCCGAGGGCACCGCGTGGTCCGAGGGCGTCGGCGTCCTGGTGGTCGAGCGGCTCTCCGACGCCGAGCGCCGCGGCCACCGCGTGCTGGCCGTCCTGCGCGGCTCCGCGATCAACCAGGACGGCGCGTCGAACGGCATCACCGCGCCCAACGGCCCGTCCCAGCAGCGCGTCATCCGGCGCGCCCTGGCCAACGCGGGCCTGGCGCCCGCTGAGGTCGACGCCGTCGAGGCGCACGGCACCGGCACCAGGCTCGGCGACCCGATCGAGGCCCAGGCGCTCCTCGCCACCTACGGCCAGGACCGCGAACGGCCCGTCCTGATCGGCGCGCTGAAGTCGAACCTGGGCCACACCCAGGCCGCCTCCGGCGTGGCCGGGGTCATCAAGATGGTGCTGGCCATGCGGCACGGCCTGCTGCCGCGCACGCTGCACGTCGGCACGCCGTCCTCGCACGTCGACTGGACGGCCGGCGCCGCCGAGCTCCTCACCGAGGAGACCGCGTGGCCGGCCACCGGCCACCCGCGACGGGCGGGCGTCTCCGCCTTCGGCGCGAGCGGCACCAACGCCCACGTCATCGTCGAGGCGCCGCCCGCGGCCGAGCCGGCCGAGGAGCACCCGGACGACCGGCCGCTGCCCGTCCCGCTCTCCGCCGCGACGCCCGCCGCGCTGCGCGAGCAGGCCCACCTGCTGCTCGGCCACCTCGCCGCGCACCCGGAGCTGACGGTCCGCGACCTCGGCCACTCGCTCGCCACCACCCGCACGCTGCTCGACCACCGGGCCGCCGTGCTCGCCGCCGACCGCGCCGAGCTGACGCAGGGCCTGCACGCCCTCGTCGACGGCCGGGCCGTCCCGCAGCTCCTCCAGGGCTCGCCCCTGGGTGGGAGGACCGCCTTCCTCTTCCCCGGCCAGGGCTCGCAGCGCCCCGGCGCCGGGCGGGAGCTGTACGCCTCCCACCCGGTGTTCGCCGACGCGCTGGACGCCGTCCTCGCGGGCTTCGAGGGGCGGCTGGCCGGGCCGCTGCGCCCGGTGATGTTCGCGGGGGAGGGTTCGGCGCAGGCTTCGCTGCTGGACGGCACGGGGTATGCGCAGCCGGCGCTGTTCGCGTTGGAGGTGGCGCTGTTCCGGCTGGTGGAGTCGTGGGGTCTGCGGCCCGATTTCGTGGTCGGGCACTCGGTCGGTGAGATCGCGGCGGCGCATGTGGCGGGGGTGTTCTCGCTGGAGGACGCCTGCGCGCTGGTGGCCGCTCGTGCCCGGCTGATGTCCGAACTGCCGGGTGGTGGAGCGATGGTGTCCGTCGAGGCGACGGAGGCGGAGGTGCTGGCGCTGCTGACGGACGGCGTCTCGATCGCCGCCGTCAACGGCCCGCGCGCCGTCGTCCTCTCCGGAGACGCGGACGCCGTCGAACGCATCGCCGCCGGATTCGCCGCCGACGGACGCAGGACTAGGCGTTTGCGGGTGAGCCATGCGTTTCACTCCGTACACATGGACGCCATGCTCGACGACTTCGAGCGGACCGCCCGGGGCATCGCCCACGCCGCCCCGCGCATCCCGCTCGTGTCCAACCTGACCGGCGACGTCGTCACCGGCGACACCGGTGCGGAGTACGGGGCGCAGTACTGGGTGCGCCACGTCCGCGAGGCCGTCCGCTTCGCCGACGGCGTCGCCGCCCTCACCGCCCGCGGCGTGCGCCGCCACCTCGAACTCGGCCCGGACGGCGTGTTGTCCGCCCTCGTCCAGGCCAACACCGGGGAGGACGCCGACCCGGCCCGCCCGGTGGTCACCGCCACCGCGCTGCGCCACGGCCGCGACGAACGCACGACCCTGCTCGCCGCCGTCGCCCGGCTGCACACCGACGGGCTCGCGCCGGACTGGTCCGCCGTCTTCGCCGGCACCGGCGCCCGCCGGGTCGACCTGCCCACCTACCCGTTCCAGCGGCAGCGCTACTGGCCGGAGCAGTCGGTGACCCCGGTGGCCTCCCCGGACGGCGGGTTCTGGACGGCGCTGCGCACCGCGTCCTTCGACGCGCTCGCCGACACCCTGGACGTCGACGGCGACGCCCTCGCCCAGGTGCTCCCGGCGCTGCGCGACTGGCACGACCGGCGCGAGGAGCAGGCCGCGGTGGACGCCCGCCGCCGGCGGATCGGCTGGAAGCCGCTCGACCGGCCCTGCGCCGCGGCCCCGGCCGGCACCTGGCTCGCCGTCGTACCGGCCGGCCACGGTGACACGGCCTGGACGGACGCCGTCCTCGCCGCACTCGGCGCGGACGCCGTCCGGCTCACCGTCGAGGCTGACACCGACCGGGCCGGCCTCGCCAAGCAGCTCGCCGAACTCCCCTGCGCGGCCGAGGAGATCACCGGATCGGTGTCGCTCCTCGCACTCGACGAGTCCGCAGACGGCAGCGCCCCCGCCGGGCTCGCCCGCACCGCCGCCCTGGTGCAGGCCCTCGGCGACGCCCGGATCGGCGCACCCCTGTGGTGCCTCACCCGGGACGCCGTCGCGGCCGCCCCCGGCGACCGCGTCACCGGCCTGGCCCAGGCGGCCGTCTGGGGCCTCGGCCGGGTCGCGGCCCTCGAACTCCCGCAACGCTGGGGAGGCCTGATCGACCTGCCCGCCAGCCTCGACCGGCGCACCGCCGCCCTGCTGGCCGCCGTCCTCGCCGACCCGGACGGGGAGGACCAGCTGGCCGTCCGGCCCACCGGGGTCCTCGGCCGGCGCCTGGCCGCCACGCCCGGCGGCTCGACGGCCGGTGGTGCTCCGGCCGGTGACCAGGCGCACTGGGACCCGACCGGCACCGTCCTGATCACCGGCGGCACCGGCGCGCTCGGCGGCGAGGTCGCCCGCGGCCTCGCCGCCGCCGGCGCGCGGCACCTCGTGCTGCTGAGCCGTCGAGGCCTGGACGCTCCCGGGGCAGCCGAGCTCCGCGAGGAACTCGCCGCCACCGGCACCGCCGTCACCGTCGCGGCCTGCGACGCGGCCGATCGGGAGGCGCTCGCCGCCGTCCTGGCCGCCGTGCCCGCCGAACACCCGCTGACCGCCGTCGTCCACGCCGCCGGCGTGCTCGACGACGGCGTCATCGACGGCCTCACCCCCGACCGCTTCGAGGACGTCTACCGCGCCAAGGCCACCTCGGCCCTCCTGCTCGACGAGCTGACCAGGGACCGCGACCTCGCCGTCTTCGCCCTGTTCTCCTCCGCCTCCGCGGCCGTCGGCAACCCCGGCCAGGGCAACTACGCGGCCGCCAACGCCGTCCTCGACGCCCTCGCCGAGCGCCGCCGCGCCGACGGACTCGCCGCCACGTCCCTCTCGTGGGGCGCCTGGGCCGGTGGCGGCATGGCCGCCGACGCCCGGGCCGGCGAGGCCGCCCGCCGCACCGGCATCCGGCCGCTTGACCCGGCCGTCGCGGTCGCCGCGCTGCGCCGCGCCGTCCTCGACACCGTGCCGACCACCCTGGTCGCCGACGTCGACCCGGAGCGCTTCGTCCGGGCCTTCACCGCCGTCCGCCCGAGCCGGCTGCTCGCCGAACTCCCCGGCTACGCCGACCCGCGGGGCCCCGGCGGCGACCCGGCCGACGGCCGCGAGCTGCGCGCCGAACTGGCCGCGCTCAGCCCGGCCCGCCGCTCCGCCGCCCTCCTCGGGCTGGTGCGCGGCCGCGCGGCCGAGGTGCTCGGGCTGCCCGGCATCGAGGCCGTCGGCCCCGAGAAGGCCTTCCGCGACCTCGGGTTCGACTCGCTCGGCGCGATCGAGCTGCGCAACCGGCTCGGCGCCGCCACCGGCCTCGACCTGTCCCCGACGCTGGTCTTCGACCACCCGAGCCCGACCGAGCTCGCCGAGCACCTGCTCGGCCGGCTGTTCGAGGGCGACGGCGGGGCCGGAACGGACGGCGCGGACCCCGAGCGCGCCCGCCTGCGGGCGCTCGTCGAGTCCGTCCCGCTGGACCGCCTGCGGCGCAGCGGCGTCCTGGACGCGCTGCTGAGGCTCGCCGACGGCGGGCCCGCCCAGGAGGCCGAGGACACCGACGCGATCGACGCGATGGACCTGGACGACCTGGTACAGGCCGCCCTGCGCAACGACCCCGACCACGCCCAGGACTGACGGAGCAGAGATGACCACGCCCCACGACAAGGTAGTCGCCGCTCTCCGGTCCTCCATGAAGGAGGCCGAACGGCTGCGCAGCCAGAACCGGCAGCTCCTGGCCGCGGCCGCCGAACCCGTCGCCGTCATCGGCATGGGCTGCCGCTACCCCGGCGGCGTCGCCTCGCCCGAGGACCTCTGGGACCTCGTGGCGGGCGGCACCGACGCCACCGGCGGGTACCCGGCCGACCGCGGCTGGGACCTCGGCGCCCTGGCGGACGCCGGCGTCGACGAGCGCGGCACCCGCGTCTCGCGGCGTGGCGGCTTCCTCGACTCGGTGTCCGGCTTCGACGCCGAATTCTTCGGCATCTCGCCGCGCGAGGCCGTCTCCACCGACCCCCAGCAGCGCCTGCTGCTGGAGACGTCGTGGGAGGCGTTCGAGCGGGCGGGCCTGGACCCGACGGCGCTGCGCGGCAGCCGCACCGGTGTCTTCCTCGGCACCAACGGCCAGGACTACGCGTACCTGCTGGTGCGCTCCCTAGCCGACGCGACCGGCGACATCGGCACCGGCATCGCCGCCTCGGCCCTCTCCGGCCGGGTGTCGTACACCCTCGGGCTGGAAGGCCCGGCGGTGACGGTCGACACCGCGTGCTCGTCCTCGCTGGTCGCCCTGCACTGGGCGGTCCAGGCGCTGCGGGCCGGCGAGTGCACGCTCGCCGTCGCGGGCGGCGTCAACGTGATGGCGACGCCCGGCTCGCTGATGGAGTTCTCCCGGCAGGGCGGGCTCGCCTCGGACGGGCGCTGCAAGGCGTTCGCCGACGGTGCCGACGGGACGGGCTGGGCCGAGGGCGTCGGCGTGCTGGTGCTGGAGCGCCTCTCGGACGCCCGCCGCAACGGGCACCGCGTCCTCGCGGTCGTCCGGGGCTCGGCGGTGAACCAGGACGGCGCGTCCAACGGCTTCACCGCGCCCAACGGCCCCTCGCAGCAGCGGGTGATCCGCCAGGCGCTCGCCAAAGCCGGGCTGACGGCCGCCGACGTCGACGCCGTCGAGGGCCATGGCACGGGCACGCCGCTGGGCGACCCGATCGAGGCCCAGGCGCTCCTCGCCGCCTACGGGCAGGGGCGGGAGGACGGCCGGCCGCTCTGGCTGGGCTCGGTCAAGTCCAACTTCGGCCACGCCCAGGCGGCGGCCGGCGTCGCGGGCGTCATCAAGATGGTGGAGGCGATGCGGGCGGGCGTGCTGCCGAAGACGCTGCACGCGGACACGCCGTCCTCGCGTGTGGACTGGTCGGCGGGCGCGGTGCGGCTGCTGACGGAGGCGCGCGAGTGGCCGGGGGGCGAGCGGCCCCGCCGGGCGGGTGTGTCGTCGTTCGGGATCAGCGGGACGAACGCGCATGTGATCGTCGAGGAGGCTCCGGCGGAGGATGTTTCCGGGGCGGATCTCTCGGTCGTGCCCGGTGTGGTGCCGTGGGTGGTCTCGGCGAAGTCGGGGGCGGCGCTGGACGTGCAGGTGGAGCGGCTCGCCGGGGTCGGGGGCTCGGTGGTGGACGTAGGGCTGTCGCTGGCGGGGCGCTCGCGGTTCGGGCATCGGGCGGTGCTGGTGGACGGGGCCGAGGTTGCGCGCGGGGTGGCGGGGGAGTGGTCGACGGCGTTCCTGTTCTCGGGGCAGGGGTCGCAGCGGCTGGGGATGGGGCGGGAGTTGTATGCCCGGTTCCCGGTGTTCGCCGAGGCGTTCGATGCGGTGTGTGTGGAGTTCGATCCGGGCTTGCGTGGTGTGGTGTGGGGTTCGGATGCGGAGCTGCTGAACCAGACCGCGAATGCCCAGTGCGGACTGTTCGCGGTCGAGGTGGCGCTGTTCCGGCTGCTCGAATCGCTGGGTGTGGGGCCGGAGTTCGTGGCCGGGCACTCGGTCGGTGAGATCGCGGCGGCGCATGTGGCCGGGGTGTTCTCGCTGGAGGACGCGTGCAAGCTGGTGAGCGCTCGTGGCCGTCTGATGCAGGCACTCCCGTCGGGTGGCGCGATGCTGGCGGTGCAGGCGTCGGAGGACGAAGTCCTGCCGCTGCTCACGGGTTTCGTGTCGATCGCGGCCGTCAACGGTCCGGCCTCCGTCGTCGTCTCGGGCGCGGGGGAGGCCGTCGCGGAGATCGAGGCGCACTTCGCCGACCGGCGGACCACGCGCCTTCGGGTGTCCCACGCGTTCCATTCGCCGTTGATGGACCCGATGTTGGAGGACTTCCGCGAGGTCCTCAACGGGCTGAGCTTCAGCGCGCCTTCGATCCCGCTGGTCTCCAACCTCACCGGCGCCCTCGGCGAGGACGTCACCAGCCCCGACTACTGGGTGCGCCACGTCCGCGAGGCCGTCCGCTTCGCCGACGGCGTCCGCACCCTGCGCGAGTCCGGCGCTACCGCTTTCGTCGAGCTGGGCCCGGACGGCGTCCTCGCCGCCCTCGCCCAGCAGGACGGGGACGCTCCCGCGCTCCCGCTGCTGCGTCGCGACCGGTCCGAGGAGCACACCCTCGTCACCGCGCTGGCCCGCCTGCATGTCGCGGGTGTCCCGGTCGACTGGGCGCGGCTCTTCGAGGGCACCGGCGCCCGCCGCGTCGACCTGCCCACCTACGCCTTCCAACACGAGCACTACTGGCCCGCCCTGGGCAGCGGCGTCGGCGACGTCGCCTCCGCCGGTCTGCTGGCGGCGGACCACCCGCTGCTCGGGGCGGCCGTGCCGCTCGCGGGTACGGACGACGTCGTTTTCACCGGCCGGCTCTCGCCCGGCATGGCGGCGGCGTGGGACGGCGAAGCGGACGTCTTCCCGGCGGCCGGGTTCCTGGAGCTGGCGATCCGGGTCGGCGACCACGTCGGCTGCGACCGGGTCGAGCGGCTCGCCGTCACCCGACCGCTCGCCCTGGGCGTCACGGGTGGCGGCACGATGGTCCAGGTCCGGGCAGGCGCGCCGGACGAGTCGGGTGCGCGGACGGTGACGTTCTTCTCGCGCCCCGACGGTGGGCTCGACGAGGCCTGGACCGAGCACGCCACCGGGGTGCTGGCCACGGGAGCGTGCGCCGCCGACTTCGACGCGGCGGTCTGGCCGCCGACCGGCGCGGTCGCGGACGGCGCCGGCGTCTGGCGGCGCGGCGAGGAGACCTTCGTCGAGGCCGAGCTCCCGGCCGAATTGGCAGGCTCGGCGGCCGGGTTCGGTCTGCACCCGGCGTTGCTGGCCGCCGTCCTGCGGGCGGACGACCGAGGGCTCGTGCCGGTGGCGTGGTCCGGGGTGTCGCTGCACGCCACGGGTGCCACGGTGGTGCGGGCCCGGCTGGCGCGGACGGGCGCGGACACGCTGTCGCTGGTCCTCGCCGACGCGGCGGGCGAGCTCGTGCTGTCGGCGGAGTCCGTGGAGGTGGGCGAGCCGGCCGCTGCTATCCATAGGGCGAACGGGTCGCTGCTGCGCCTGGAGTGGGTCGCGGCTGCGCCCGCCCGGCCGGTGAGCGTCCGGTCCGTGACGCTGGGTGTGGAGGTCGCGGAACTGTCGGAGCTCGGCGACGAGGTGCCCGGCGCTGTGGTGGTCCCGGTGGCGGGTGGTTCGACGCCGGAGGCCGTGCACGAGGTGACGGCGTGGGTGCTGGGCCTGGTGCAGGAGTGGCTGGCCGAGCCGCGCTTCGCGCACGCGCGCCTCGTCTTCGTCACGCGGGGTGCCGTGGCGGGTGGCGAGGTGTCCGACCTCGTCGGCGCTGCCGTGTGGGGTCTGGTGCGGGTGGCGGAGTCGGAGAACCCGGGCCGGTTCGTGCTCGTGGACGCGGACGGCGAGTTGCCGCTGGACGCAGTGCTGGCGACCGGCGAGTCGCAGGTGCTGGTCCGCGAGGACGCCGTGCGCGTCGGTCGACTGACCCGCGCTGCGGGCGGCGGGTCATCTGCGGGCTGGGGTGGTGGCACGGTCGTCGTCACGGGCGGCACCGGCGGCCTCGGCCGGCTCGTCGCGCGCCACCTGGTGGCGGAACACGGCGTCCGGGACCTGCTGTTGCTGAGCCGCCGCGGTGGCGCCGGCGCGTGGCTGGAGGAACTGCGCGAGCTGGGCGCCGACGTCGAGGTGGTGGCCTGTGACGCCGCCGACCGGGAGGCCCTCATGGAGACGCTGCACGGCCGGACGGTCACGGGCGTCGTGCACGCGGCCGGTGTGCTGGACGACGGCGTCGTGAGCACCCTGACGCCCGAGCGTCTCTCCGCCGTACTGCGCCCCAAGGTGGACGCGGCGTGGAACCTGCACGAGCTGACCAAGGACCAGGACCTCAAGGCCTTCGTCCTCTTCTCGTCGATATCCGGTGTGTTGGGCAGCGCCGGTCAGGGCAACTACGCGGCGGCCAACGTCTATCTCGACGCGCTGGCGCACTGGCGCCGCCACCAGGGCCTGCCAGCCCAGTCGCTGGGCTGGGGTGCGTGGGTGCCGACGGCCGGTATGACGGGGACGCTCTCCGAGGCCGACCTGCACCGGATCCGCTCCGCTGGCGTCCCGCCCCTGACCGAGGAGGACGGTCTCGCCCTGCTCGACGCCGCCATGGCTGTTGACGAGCCCTACCTGGTCGCGACGGGCCGCATGGCCGCCGGCGCCCGCCCACGCGGCGAGGTGCCGACGATGTTCCGCGCCCTCCTGTCCCCCGGGCGCCGTACCGCCGTGAGCACCACGGGCACGGGGGCCGCGCTCGCCGCCCGTCTCCTCGAACTGCGCGAGGGCGACCGCCTGCGTCACCTCGTCGACCTCGTCCGTGCGGAGGCGGCCGGCGTCCTCGGCCACGCCTCGGGCCAAGCGGTCGACCCCGGAAGGGAGTTCCGGGACCTCGGGTTCGACTCCCTCATCGCGATCGAGCTGCGCAACCGCCTCGCCGACGTCACCGGGCTCCGGCTCCCGGCCACCCTGGTCTTCGACTACCCGACCCCGCACGTCCTCGCCGCGCACCTCCTCGGGGAACTCCTCGGCGAAGAGGACGACTTGGTGGCCCCGGCGGCCGCCACCCGCGCCGACGCCGGGGAGCCGGTCGCGATCGTCGGCATGGCCTGCCGCCTGCCCGGCGGAGTGCGGACCCCCGAGGACCTGTGGCGGCTCCTAAGCGAAGGCCGCGACGGCATCACCGACTTCCCGACCGACCGGGGCTGGGACCTCGCAGCGCTCTTCGGCACCGGCCACGGCGTGAGCGCCACCCGCCAGGGCGGCTTCCTCGCCGGCCTGGGCGACTTCGACGCGGCTTTCTTCGGCATCTCGCCGCGTGAGGCCCTCGCGATGGACCCGCAGCAGCGGCTCCTGCTGGAGACGTCCTGGGAGGCCTTCGAGCGGGCGGGCATCGACCCGACCGCGTTGCGCGGCAGCCGGACGGGCGTCTTCGTCGGCACGACGGGCCAGGACTACGCCCCGCTGGTGATGAACTCCCGGGAGGAGGTGGAGGGCCACGCGAGCACCGGGCTGGCCAACAGCGTGATCTCGGGCCGGGTGTCGTACTGCTTCGGCCTGGAGGGCCCGGCGCTCACGATCGACACCGCCTGCTCCTCCTCGCTCGTGGCGATGCACCTGGCCGCGCAGTCCCTCGACAGCGGCGAGTGCACGCTGGCGCTGGCCGGCGGTGTGACCGTGCTGTCCACGCCGATGAGCTTCCTCGGCTTCACCCGCCAGGGCGGACTGGCCACGGACGGGCGCTGCAAGGCGTTCGCGGACGGTGCCGACGGGACGGGCTGGTCGGAGGGCGCCGGTGTGCTGGTGCTGGAGCGGCTCTCGGACGCCCGCCGCAACGGGCACCCGGTGCTGGCCGTCGTGCGCGGCAGCGCCGTCAACCAGGACGGCGCGTCGAACGGCCTGACGGCCCCCAACGGCCCGTCCCAGCAGCGCGTGATCCGCCAGGCACTGGCCAACGCGGGGCTGTCGGCCGACGAGGTGGACGCCGTCGAGGCGCACGGCACGGGCACGCCCCTCGGCGACCCGATCGAGGCCCAGGCGCTCCTCGCCACCTACGGGCAGGACCGCGAACTCCCGCTGTTCCTCGGCTCGGTGAAGTCCAACCTCGGGCACACCCAGGCGGCGGCCGGGGTCGCGGGCGTCATCAAGATGGTGGAGGCGATGCGGGCGGGAGTGCTGCCGAGGACGCTGCACGTCGACGCGCCGTCCTCGCACGTCGACTGGTCGGCGGGCGCGGTGGAGCTCCTGACGGAGGCGCGTGCGTGGCCGGAGGCCGGACACCCGCGACGGGCCGGGGTCTCGTCGTTCGGGATCAGCGGGACGAACGCCCACGTGATCGTCGAGCAGGCGCCCGTGGTGGACCAGGCCGAGGAGCCGGGCATCGCGCCGGGCGCCGTGCCGTGGGTGGTCTCGGGAGCGTCGGAGGCCGCGCTGGACGCGCAACTGGCCGGGCTCGCCGACCTGAGCGGCTCGCCGGCGGACGTCGGGCTGTCGCTGGCGGGGCGGTCGCGGTTCGGGCACCGGGCGGTGCTGCTGGACGGCGCCGAGGTGGCGCGCGGTGCGGCGGGGGAGCGCAGGCTCGCGCTGCTGTTCTCCGGGCAGGGCTCGCAGCGGCTGGGGATGGGGCGGGAGTTGTATGCCCGGTTCCCGGTTTTCGCGGAGGCGTTCGACGCGGTGTGTGCGGCGATGGACATGCCTTTGCGCGAGGTGGTGTGGGGCGAGGACGAGGAGCTGCTGAACCAGACCGCGTACGCCCAGGCCGGGCTGTTCGCGGTCGAGGTGGCGCTGTTCCGTCTCGTCGAATCGCTGGGCGTGCGGGCCGAGTTCGTCGCGGGCCACTCGATCGGCGAGATCGCGGCGGCGTACGTCGCCGGGGTGTTCTCGCTGGAGGACGCGTGCGCCCTGGTCGCGGCCCGGGGCCGTCTCATGCAGGCGTTGTCTTCGGGTGGTGCGATGCTGGCGGTGCAGGCTACGGAGGACGAAGTCCTGCCGTTGCTGGACGGCGCCGTCTCCATCGCTGCCGTCAACGGACCGACGTCCGTCGTGGTCTCGGGCAGCGAGGAGGCCGTCGAGGCGATTCACCAGTACTTCGCCGACCGCAGGACCACGCGGCTGAAGGTCTCGCACGCCTTCCACTCGCCGCTGATGGACCCGATGCTGGACGACTTCCGGGCCGTCCTCGACGGGCTCGCGTACCAGGTCCCTTCGATCCCGCTGGTTTCCGACCTCACCGGTGAGGTCGGCGGCGAGGAGTTCACCACCCCCGACTACTGGGTGCGCCACGTCCGCGACGCCGTCCGCTTCGCCGACGGGATCCGCGCCCTCGACGCGGCCGGCGCGACGGACTACCTGGAGCTCGGTCCCGGCGGCGTGCTCACCGCCCTCGCCGAGCAGAACCTCGACGCGGGGGCCGACCGCGTCGCGGCCCCCGCGCTGCGCCCCGACCGGCCGGAGGAAAACGTCCTGCTGACGGCGCTCGCCCGCCTCCACGTCGCGGGCGTGCCCGTCGACTGGGCCCGGGTCTTCGACGGCACCGGCGCCCGGCGCGTCGACCTGCCGACGTACGCCTTCCAGCAGGAGCGCTACTGGCCCGCCCAGGCCGCGCACACGGGCGACGTGACCGGCGCGGGCCTGCGGCCGGCCGAGCACCCGCTGCTGGGCGCGGTGGTCTCCCCGGCCGACTCGGGCAGCGTGCTGCTGACCGGCCGACTGTCGCTGAAGGAGCAGCCGTGGCTGGGCGACCACCGGGTGGGCGGCGTGGCCGTCTTCCCGGCGACCGGGTTCCTGGAGCTGGCCGTCCGGGCCGCCGACCAGGTGGCCTGTGACCGGGTCGAGCGGCTGACGCTCGCCGAACCGCTCCCGCTGCCCGAGAACGGCGCCGTCGTCGTCCAACTGGTGGCCGGTGCCCCGGACGAGGCCGGGACGCGTCCGCTGAGCTGCTACACGCGGCCGGAGGACGCGGTGGACGGTCCGTGGACCTGCCGCGCCACCGGCACGCTGGCCGTCGGCGAGGCGGAGGGCGGCTTCGACGCCTCCGCGTGGCCCCCTGCGGACGCGGTCGCCGTGGACCTGGAGGACTGCTACGACCCGCTGGACCATGGCTCGGCGTTCCGCACGTTGCAGGCGGTGTGGCAGCGGGGCGACGAGGTGTTCGCCGAGGCCGTGCTGCCGGGCCGGGCCGAGGACGCGGCGCCGTACGGGCTGCACCCGGCGCTGCTGGAGGCGGCCGTCCAGATCGCCGCTCTGACGGAGGCGGACGGTGGCGAGCGGCTGGTGCCCACGGACTGGCGCGACGTGGCGCTGCACGCGACCGGCGCGGCCGTCGTGCGGCTGAGGGTCGCGAGGGCGGGCGCGGACGCGGTGTCCGTCGAGGTCGCGGACGCGGCGGGCGGGCCCGTGCTGTCGGCGGGGTCGCTGACGCTGGGCGAGCCGGCCGCCGTGGCCGAGCGGAGCGGACCGGCCGGGGCTCTGCTGCGGCTCGACTGGGTGGACGTCCCGGCGCGGGCTACCAGGCCCGTGCAGGCCGTCACCTTGGGCGAGGACGTGCCGTCACTCGCCGACGTGACCGGCGAGGTGCCGGAGGTCGTGCTCGTGCCGGTGGCGGGTGGTTCGACGCCGGAGGCCGTGCACGAGGTGACGGCGTGGGCGCTGGGCCTGGTGCAGGAGTGGCTGGCCGAGCCTCGGTTCGCGGACGCGCGCCTCGTCTTCGTCACGCGGGGTGCCGTGGCGGGTGGCGAGGTGTCCGACCTCGTCGGCGCTGCCGTGTGGGGCCTGGTGCGGGTGGCGGAGTCGGAGAACCCGGGCCGGTTCGTCCTGCTCGACGTCGAGCGCGCGTCGGACGTGAAGACGGCGCTGCCTGTCCTCTCCACCCGACTGGACGGTGGAGAATCCCAGTTCACCACCCGTGCCGGGGCCGTGCGGGTGGGCCGGCTCGCCCGAGTGGCCCCCGGCGGGCGCTCGAAGGGTTGGGGCTCGGGAACCGTGGTGGTCACGGGTGGTACCGGTGGTCTGGGTCGTCTCGTCGCCCGGCACCTGGTGGTCGGGCATGGTGTGCGTGACCTGCTGTTGCTGAGCCGGCGCGGGGGCGCGTCCGAGTTGGTGGACGAGTTGGCGGGGCTGGGCGCGCGTGTCGAGGTGGTGGCCTGTGACGTGGCCGACCGTGAGGCGCTGGCGCGGGCTCTGGACGGCCGGACGGTCACGGGTGTCGTGCACGCGGCCGGTGTGCTGGACGACGGCGTCGTGAGCACCCTGACGCCCGAGCGTCTCTCCGCCGTACTGCGCCCCAAGGTGGACGCGGCGTGGAACCTGCACGAGCTGACCAAGGACCAGGATCTCAAGGCCTTCGTCCTGTTCTCCTCCATCTCGGGCGTGATGGGTACGGCGGGTCA
>NZ_JBFBFU010000048.1:0-47868 GCF_040684355.1 Kitasatospora sp. NPDC091276
CACCGAGCAGGCCGGCCGCTGCATGGACTGCGGCATCCCGTTCTGCCACAACGGCTGCCCGCTCGGGAACCTCATCCCCGAGTGGACCGCCAGAACAGGTGGTGCGTCACCCCGCTCGGGCTGGGCACCACCTCCAGGTGGAACCGGTCCAGCAGTTCGTCGGGGGACTCCCAGAGCCGTAGCCCGGGGCCGAGCTCCACCGGCGACACCGCCACGTGCAGGGTGTCGACGAGGTCGGCGGCGAGGAACTGCCGGATGGTGCCGACCCCGCCACCGAGCCGCACGTCCTTGCCCTCCGCGGCCTCCCGCGCCCGGGCCAGGACCGTGGCCGGGTCGCCGTCGACGAAGTGGAACGTGGTGTCGGAGAGCGTGAACGACGGACGCTCGTGGTGGGTCATGACGAACACCGGGGTGTGGAACGGGGGTTCGTCACCCCACCAGCCGCGCCACTCGTCGTCCTGCCAGGGCCCGCGCTGGGGCCCGAACTTGTTGCGGCCCATGATCTCGGCACCGATGTTGCGCGCGAAGTCCCGCGTGAAGTAGTCGTCGAGGCCCCGGCTCCCCCCGGGAGCCGTCCGCATGGGCCAGCTCGCCGTGGCCCCGGCCCAGGCGAACAGCTTCTCGGGGTGGTCGTGGCCGAACGGCCGCTCGAAGCTCTGGTGCTCACCGGCACCGGCACCGACGCCGTCACTGGAGACGTTGAAGTTCATGACTCTGAGCAGTTGGTCCACGTGTTCCCTCGTCAGGTCTCGTCGTCGCGTCACCGTGCGGCGAGGCGTCGCGTCACCGTGCGGCGGGGCGCCGCACATCATGACGTCGCAGCGGACGCGGCCGAATCGACATCGGCTCGAAACTTCTTCTCGGGGCCCTGCTCATCACGCGGGGTTGGTGGGGGCGGTGGTGACGACGACCGCGTTCGCTCCGACGATCACCAGCATGGCGAGCCAGGCCGCCGCGCCGAGGTGCTGGCCGAGCACGACGAGGCCGATCAGCGCGGCGAAGACCGGGTTGACGCTCATGAACACGCCGAAGAACTGCGTGGGCACCCGCCGCAGCGCCAGCAGATCGGCCAGGAAGGGTACGGCCGAGGACAGCACGCCGGCGGCCAGCGCGCAGGCCAGGGCGGCGGCGGTCGGGGGACGGAGCCACAGCACCACGATCCCGACGGGAAGGTAGAGCACCCCCGAGAGCGCGGCGGCGGCGGCCGAGCCCTCCAGCCCGGGCAGGCGGCGGCCGACGACACGGTTGAGCAGGATGTAGCCGGCCCAGCACACCGCCGCGAGCAGGGCCAGGGCGATGCCCGGGTAGTCGGTGGAGGGCGAGGGCCGGACCAGCACGACCACCGCGGCCGCGGCGGCCACCGCGCACAGGGCGTCGAGGCGCCGGCGCGAGCCGACCAGGGCCACCGCGAGCGGACCGAGGAACTCCAGGGTGACGGCCAGCCCGAGCCCGATGCGGTCGATGGCCGTGTAGAGGGACAGGTTCATCACGGCGAACACCACCGCGAGCCCGAGGACCGGACGCCACTGCGCCGCCGTGAACGACCGCGGCCGCGGCCTGCCGACCGCCCACAGCACCCCGGCGGCCACCCACTGACGGACGGCCACCACACCCGCGGGGCCGATCACCGGGAAGGCGAGCGCCGCCATCGAGGCTCCGGCCTGGTTGGACAGGCCGGAGCCCAGCATCAGCGCCACCCCGGCCAGGCGCCCGTCACCCCGGGCGGTAGCGGCGTCGTGAGAGCTCTTCAGCACCATGCCCTCCACAGTGGAGCCGACGTAGTCATACGCAAAATGCATTCACCGGCCCATTGATACGCTGGGCGTATGGATGAGCGACGACGAAGTCCCGCCGATCTGGAACTGAAGCACCTGCGCTGCCTGGTCGCCATCATCGACACCGGCAGCTTCACCGACGCCGGCCCCGAGCTGGGCATCTCCCAGGCCGCCGTCTCCCGCAACCTGCACGCCCTGGAACAGTTCCTCGGGGTGCGGCTGCTGCACCGCACCAGCCGCACGATCGCGCCCACGCCGGCCGGCGTACGGGTCCTCGCCCGCGCCCGCGTCCTGCTCGCCGGCGCCGACGACCTGGTCGAGGAAGCGACCGCCGGCCACGCCCGGCTCCACCTCGGCCACGCCTGGTCCGCCTTCGGCCGCCACACCACCGACTTCCAGCGCCGCTGGCACGAGCGCCACCCCGAGGTCGAGCTGCGCCTCGTCCGCCACAACTCCCCCACCGGCGGGCTGGCCGAAGGCATGTGCGACCTCGCCGTCGTCCGCGCCCCGCTCGACCTGAAGCCCTGGTCACACGCCCTGGTCGGCCACGAACACCGCATCGTCGCACTCGCCTCCGACGACCCGTGGGCCCGCCGGCGCAGCATCCGCCTCGACGAGATCCCCGCCCGCACCCTCGCCATCGACCGCCGAACCGGCACCACCGCCCTGAACCTGTGGCCCGAGGAGCAGCGGCCCGCCGTCATCTACACCCACGACATCGACGACTGGCTCGCCGCCATCGCCACCAGCCGCTGCATCGGCGTCACCCCCCAGGCCACCGCCGCCCAGTACCGCCGCGACGGCATCGTCTACCGCCCCCTGCGCAACGCCGCCCCCGTCCCCGTCCACCTCATCTGGCGCCGCCAGGACCCCCACCCCGCGACCCACGCCGCAGTCGCCCTCGCCCTCGACCTCTACCGCGAGAAGCCCGACTCCCCGCCGCCCCCGCGAAAGTGACAGCGGCACCCCAGCAGGGCCGCCTCGCTCTCCCGGGCACACGAGATCCGCGGCACGGCTACGGCAGGGGGCCGAGGTCGCCTTCGACGACGGTCTCCGTGATCAGGGGGCGCTCCCAGAGGGTGAGGAGTTCGTTCGCGAGGGCCATGATCGGGCGCAGGTCGTGGTCGCTCGGGGCCTCGATGGCGGCGGCCGACAGGCCGCGCGGGATCCTCACCGGCACGCTCCACCCCTGCCGGCCGACCAGCCCCGCCACCTCGCCGCCCGACGCGGCGAGCGCCTGCGCGTGGTCAGCCCGCAGGAGCCGCAGCAGGGGCTCCCAGGTCGCGAAGTCGTGCAGCGAGGACGACGAGGGCGGCAAGGACGGCAAGGACGACGACGAGGACAACGGGGGCCTCCAGCAGGTCCGGTGATCACGGCAGTGGCGATTATGACGCCCACCCCCGACAGTTCGGAGTGCTCCGGGAGGCCGATGCACCCGGGCCCTACCCGTGCTGCCCCAGTCCGTCGCGCAGCAGGGCGAAGGCCCGCTCGGCGGCGCGGACGGCCTCCGGGTAGTGGTCGTCGGCGGACGTGCCGTCGGCCAGGCGTTCCTGGTTCATGACCGCCAGTTCCCGCTGCACCACGATCACCTGGGTGGCCACGAGACGGGCGTCGAGCGGGTCGACGTCAGCCTCCAGCAGTGCCTCGGCCAGCTCGTCGCTGCCGCGTGCCGCGTAGCGGATGATCCGTGCCGCCAGGCTCTCGGTCTCGACGATCATACGGAGGAAGGCCATCACCTCGGGGTCGTCGCACAGGCCGGTGTTCGGGTCGCGACGGGCCAGGGCGTCGAGCATGGCCGCGCGCAGCGCCTCCAGCGGCGGCTGGCCGGCCGGGCGGGCGCGCACCGTCCGGGCCGCTTCGCCCTCGTGGTCGGCGAACCGCTGGAGTACGAGGTCTTCTTTCGTCGGGAAGTACGCGAAGAGGGTCCGCCGGGAGACCTCCGCCGCCTCCGCGATCTCGGTGATCGAGACCTGGTCGAAGCCCCGGTCGAGGAAGAGGCGGATCGCCGTCGCCGCGATCGTCTCCCGGGTGCGTTCCTTCTTGCGTTCCCGCAGGCCCATCTGCTGATTCATGCACTCAGTCTACCTTGTGGTAGACTGAGTGCAGAATTGCACCCAGCTTCGTCTTTCGGGAGGTCATCGTGCGAACCGAGGTCATCGTGGTGGGGGCGGGCCCGACCGGGCTGATGCTGGCGTACGAGCTGACGCTGGCCGGAGTGCCGGCCGTCGTCGTCGAGAAGCAGCGCACCCACAGCACCCAGTCCCGGGCGGGCGGACTCCAGCCGCGCACCGCCGAGGTGCTCGACCTGCGCGGGCTGCTGGAGCCGCTGCTCGCGCAGGAGCCGTCCGACAGCACCACCGGCGGGCACTTCGCCACCCTGCCGGTCGAGCTGGACTGCCGGCCCTGGCGCACCCGGTACCCCCACCCGGTCAACGTTCCGCAGATCCGGCTGGAGGCCCACCTCGAACGGCTCCTCGGCGAGCAGGGCGTGCCCGTGCTCCGCGGCCACGAAGTGACGGCGGTCGCGCAGGACGCGGAGGGGATCACAGTCACGTGGCACGCCGACGGCACCCCGGGCGGCGGTGACGCCCCCGACGGCGGTGAGGTCCGGGGCGGCGGTGAGATCCGGGGCGGCGACGGTGAGATCCGCGGCCGCTACCTCGTCGCGTGCGACGGCGGGCACAGCACGGTCCGCCGGCTGCTGGGCGTCCCGTTCCCCGGCCGGGAGCGCCGGATGTCCGCCGTGGCGGCCGACATCACCCTCGCCTCCCGGTCCGAGACGGTCCCCACCGAGCGCAAGCACTTCAGCCAGTACACCCGCGTGGCCGGCGGCTTCCACTCGATCCTGCACCCCATCGGCCCGGACCTGTACCGGATACTGTTCGGCAGGCTCTCCGGACAGGGCCCGGACCGCGAGACGCCGGTCTCGGCCGACGAGGTCCGCGAGGCGCTGCACGCCGTGTACGGCCCCGACACCGAACTGGGCGAACTGCGCGCCGCCTCCCGGTTCGGCGACGCCGTCCGCCAGGTCGAGCGCTACCGCGAGGGCCGGGTGTTCTTCGCCGGGGACGCGGCGCACATCCACATGCCGATCGGCGGCCAGGGCGTGAACCTGGGCCTCCAGGACGCGGTCAACCTGGGCTGGAAGCTCGCCGGCACGATCCGCGGCTGGGCGCCCGCCGGCCTGCTCGACAGCTACCACGAGGAGCGGCACCCCGTCGCCGCGCGCGTGCTGCGCCACACCCGGGCCCAGGCCGTGATCATGAATCCCGGCCGGGACGAGGAACTCGGCACGGTCCGCGAGCTCGTGACCGAGCTGTTGGGCCTGCCCGACACCAACCGGTACGTCTCGGGCATGATGTCCGGCCTGGACCTCCGGTACCCCGGCGTCGGCCCCCGGCTGATCGACCTGGACCTGACCACCGAGGACGGCTCGACCCGGGCGAGCCGGCTGATGCGCTCCGGCCGGGGCCTGCTGCTCTCCCTCGACGGCAGGCGGCGGTCGGTCGGCGACCGGTCCGACCGGGTCGAGCACGTCATGGCGAAGACCGACGAGGACGTGGACGGCGCCGGCGCCCTCCTGGTCCGCCCCGACGGCTACCTCGCCTGGACCGACACCGACGGCACCCCGCTCGACACGGCCCTCGCCCGCTGGTTCGGCTGAGGCCCCGGGCGGTTCGTCGGCGCGCCACGATCCTCGGCGCGCCGACGGACCGCCCGTCGCGCTGTCGTCACCTGCCGCACGGGGCGTCCGCCGGTTCTGCGGAGGCCTCGCCCCGGGAGGAGCGCGACTCGCTCTATCTGGAGCATCCGATCCAGATAGGCTACGGTGAAACCATGGCAAGGACCCGGGAGTTCGACACCGAGGCGGCGGTGAGCCGCGCCATGGAACTGTTCTGGACGCGCGGCTACGAGGCGACCTCGGTGCGCGACCTGACCCAGCACCTGGGGATCGGGCAGGGATCCCTGTACGCGGCGTTCGGCGACAAGGCCGGCCTGTACCGGGCCGCGCTGGACCACTACCGCGCCACCCTCGCGGCGGATGCCCTGCGCAGCCTGGAGGAGGGGGCGGACGCCCGCTCGGCGATCCGCACGATGCTGATGGAGCGGGTCCGCGTCGCCGCCGAGCACGGCGGCCGGGGCTGTCTGGCGGTCAATGCCGCCTGCGAGCGCCTACCGGGGGACGCGTCGATCCGGCGCACCGTACGGGACATGCAGGATGTCAGCCGGGACGCGCTCGCCGAGGTGCTGCGGGTCGCGGCGGAACGGGGTGAGATCGCGGCGCGGCACGACCCGCAGAGCCTCGCCGCCTTCTTCGTCACCTTCCTCAACGGGCTGCTGGTCTCCTCGAAGATCACACCGGACCCCGTAGCCCTCGCACCCGTCGTGGAGGTCGCGCTGACCGCCCTCGACTGATTTTTTCATGTCCGCAATCTGTATCGCACGATCCAGATAAGGGCCGGGCCCCGCACCCGCGGAATCCGCCGCTCCATCCCTGCTCGATCGCAACGCTCCATCCCTGCTCGATCGCAACGCTCCACCTCTGCTCCATCGCACCGCTCTACCTCTGCTCCATCGCACCGCTCCACCTCTGCTCGATCGCAACGCTCCATCGACACTTCGGAGGACCCGTGCCCATCGCCCCCACCCCGAGTACGCCCGCCCTCGGCGGCAGCCGCTGGAACACCTTCCCCGCGGCCGGCACCGCCCTGACCGCCCGTGAGTTCTTCACGGCCACGGAGCCGCTGCTCCAGGGCGTCATCGATGACAACGCCCTCACCGCCGCCGACGGCGAGGTGCTGGAGGCCCAGATCCGCGCGACCCTCGCCCTCGGGACCCGGGAGACCTCCCTGCCGCTGGCCGTCGGCCCCGGCAGTTCCCCGGCCGCTCGCGAACTGGGCACGCAGGCCGAGGAGATCGGCCATGAGCTCGCCTCCTGGGCCGCCGCGGCCCTGGAACGGCTGCTCGCCGACCGGATCGCGCTGCCCGCCGGCCCGCTGGTCGTCCGCAGCCACTGCTACGGCCACCTGCTCACCCCTCCCGCGACCGACCTGCTCCTCGGCCGCCGTGGCGGACCCGTCACGATGCAGCTCTACAACGAGTGGCTGCACCAGGTCGTCCTGCTGCGCGACGCCCTGCTGCCCTTCACCAACTGGCAGGACGTCCCGCTGCTGATCACTCCGACCGGGCTGCGGCACATCGAACCGGCCCGGGACGCGTTCCTCACCGAACTCCTGGTCCGCCGGATCCGGCACGCCAGCATCGTGGCCTTCGCCCGCCACGCCGTCACCGGCACCTCCGGCACGTCCAGCACCTCCGGCACCTCCGGCACCCCCAACCCCTCCGGCCCGGCCGGCTACGGCTTCGAGGCGAGCGGCGGCACCGCCCTGCCGGCCGTCCTCGACCAGCCGCCCCTGAGCGCCCCCCGGTACCTGCTGACCTGGCGTCCCGACCCGGCCGCCGACGAAACCGTCACGCACGTCGCCGAGTTGCGGGACTACTACGCCGCGCCGCGCACCCTCGTCGAGCACCTGCCGCCCGCCACCACCGCACCGGGTCCGCGCCCCGGCCGCATCACCGGCCGCGTCGTCGCCGGGCCGGTCGCCGGCGGGGCCCGCACCGCCGCCATCGAGCTCACCCACGACGGCGCCACCGCCCGCGTCGACCTCGGCCAGGCCCTGCGCGGCCACCGCTTCGCCCACCGGCCGGACGGCGCCACGGGCGACGTGCCCGCCGACGCACCGGTCGCCGACGCACCGGTCGCCGACCCGCCCGCCGCCGCGGACGTGTGGACGGCCCTGCGCGCATCGGGGCTGGTGTGGACGCAGGCGGGTGACGCCGTCCTGGACGCCACCGGCCAGGGCGACCTCGTCGTCCTGGCCCTGCTCGGCCGGCTCTACCCGGAGAACGTCACCCTGCACCCCGCCGACCGCCCCGTCACCCACCCCGCCGAGCGGGCAACCGCCTCCGGCGACGGCCCGAGCCGGCTGGTGGTCCGGATAGATCCGCCGCAGGCCGACTGACGCCCGCGCCACGAGAGGAAGCACCGCCCCTCGGTAGCCGACGCCCGGCCACCGAGGGGCGGGTACGGGTCAGCCGGCCCGGTAGCGGGTGGCGAGTTCGGGGCTCTGCGCGCCGAACGCCGCCAGCTCGGCCCGGAAGACGGCATCGAGCAGGCTCGCGTCCTCGACACCGGGCGCGCAGACGACCTCGCCCAGTTGCAGGCCGCGCAGGGCCGCGGTGACGACGTCCTCGGCACTCATCCTGGGTACGGCGCTGAGATCGAGGCCCTGGCGCTCGTGGAACTCGGTGGCCACCACCCCCGGACAGACGACCTCGACCTGGACGCCGGTGCCTTCGAGCTCGGCGGACAGGGTCTGGCTCATCGCGACCAGGTGGGCCAGGGCGCCGGCGTAGACGGCGCGGCGGGGCAGCTGGGACTGCGGGGCGGGTCCGCTGAAGGCGATCATGCCGGCCACGTTGATGATCGCGCCCCGGCCGCGCTCCTGCATGCCCGCGACGGCGGCACGGGTGAGCAGGGTGGGGGCGAGAACCTTGACGTCGACCAGTTCGCGGGCCAGATCCGCGGGCAGGTCGGCGAGCGGCATGTAGTGGGCGACGCCCGCGTTGTTGACCAGCAGTGTCAGCGGTTCGGCCGCACAGATCCGCGCCACGGTGTCGATGCCCTCGCCGGTGGAGAGGTCGGCGGCCACGGATCGCACCTCGACCCCGGTGTGGGCGGCGGCGAACTCCTCCAGCCGCTCCCGGCGCCGGCCGACCAGCACCAGGTCGTAACCGTCGCCGGCCAGCCGCTCGGCGAATGCCCTGCCGATTCCGGAGGTGGCGCCGGTGACGAGTGCGAGGTTGCTCATGGGCGTCGTTCCCTGTCGGTAGTCGGCCGAGGCGGCCGGAGTGCGGGTCTCGCGGCGTCACGAGGGTGCTGTCCGTGGCTGATCGATCGTCAGTGGGTCGGGGGCCCGTACCGGGTGGCGACTGCGGTGATCGCGATGAGGATGGTCGCCGTGACCGCGATCCTGGCCCAGGCGGGGAGCAGCGGTCCGGCGGGGAGGACTGCGGACACCAGGTCGAAGAAGAGCTCGAACCAGCTCGCCCGGTACCCGTGTCCGGCCGGGGCCGGCATCCCGGTGGAGTCGTTCACCGCTCCAGGGTGGTGATCGTCCCCCGGCCACGGGGTGCGGCACGCCGTGGCCGGGGCGAGACCCCACCGGTCAGCCGTGTGACCCCGCGGTCACCACGGTCACCACGGGACGGGGCCCTCCTCCTCGAAGAACCCTCCGGTGGGGCCGTCGGGGGCGACGGTGGCCATCCGGACGATGATCTTGGCGCACTGCTCGGCCGACACGGTGCCGCGGGGGTTGAAATCGGTGGCGGCGGATCCCGGGTGGACGGCGTTGATCCGCATGTCCGGGAAGGCGTTGGCGTACTGGACGGTGATCATGTTGACCGCGCTCTTGGACGAGCAGTAGGCCACCATCGGGAAGGTCGCCTCAAGGCCGGCGGGGTCACTGCACCGGGTGAGGGAGCCGCCGCTGCTGCTGACGTTCACGATGACGGGCTGGTCGGCGGCCTCCAGCAGCGGCAGGAAGGCGTGGGTGACGCGGACGAGGCCGAAGACGTTGGTGGCGTAGACGGTCTCCATGTCGTCGGCGGTGATCTCGGCAGGCGGGTTCCACCTGCCCGGGACGCCGGCGTTGTTGACCAGGACGTCGAGGCCGCCCGCCTCCTCGCGGATCAGCCGCGCGGCGGCCTGGACGGACTCCTCGCTGGTGACGTCGAGCTGCACCGCGCGGGCGCCGATCCGCTCGGCGGTTTCCCGGCCCCGCTCCAGGTCGCGCGCACCGAGGTAGACGGTGTGTCCGGCCCCGGCCAGTTGGCGGGCGGCCTCCAGGCCGATCCCGCGGGTGGCTCCGGTGATGAGTGTGGTCGTCATGGCGTGCTGTGAAGGCGCCGGGCCCCTCGTGATCCGGGGCTCCTCGCGCCTTCACCTCCTTTCCGGGTGGGTGGAGGCGTACGGTCGCGCCGTGCGCGTTCCTACGGTGTGCTCAGAGCTGTGAGCCGTTGTCTGCTCTCCTCGTCGGCGGCGGGCATGACCGCGAGGAACTGGTCGCGTTCCTGGGCGACGGTGAGGACCTGCCAGTCCAGCCGGACCTCGCCGACGACCGGGTGCAGGATGCGCTTGCTCCCGAAGCTCCTGCCGGAGACCCGGTACGTGGTCCACCAGTGCTGGAAGTCGGAGTCCTCGGCGCTCAGCTCGGCGACCAGTTCGGCGAGCCTGGGGTCGCTGGGGTAGCGGCCGGCGTCCATCCGCAGGTAGGCGACGCACTCACCCGCCGACAGGTCCCAGTCCGGCACGCGCTCGCGCGTCCGCGGGTCGAGGAACGTCAGCCACAGGTAGTTGCGGTGCTCCTCGGGGACCGAGGCGAAGTCGAGCAGCAGCTCGGCCGCGAGGTCGTTCCAGGCCAGGATGTCCATGAACCGGCCCAGGACCACGGCGGGCGTGGTCCGCAGATCGGCCAGTACGGCCAGCACCGCGGCGGGCACGACCTAGTGCTGTGAACGCCGCTGTCGGCGGGCCGGGGCCAGGTCGGCCAGCTGGCGCAGGTAGTCACGCTGGTCGTCGTCCAGCAGCAGGGCGCGGGCCAACGCGTCCAGGACACTGCCGGACGGCGCGGGCAGCCGGCCCTGCTCGAGGCGGGTGTAGTAGTCCACGCTGATCCCGGCCCGCCCGGCCACCTCCTCCCGGCGCAGCCCGGCCACCTTGCGCGACCGTTCGTACGCGGGGAGTCCGGCCTGTCGGGGGGAGACCTCCGCGCGCCGGGCACGCAGGAACGTGGCGAACTCCCGGCGCTTGTCGTTGTTCGTGCTCACACCGGCCACTGTGCCAGGGCGCCGCGCGAGCTGGCAGGACATGTTTTTCCCTGGAAGAACGTGTCCTCCCGGCCCCGGCCCGCGGCAGCGGCCATGGGTGGAACGGCCTGCGGCAGGACGGTTTCAGGCGCGCCGGACGCCCCCACGCCTGCCGGGGTGGCCAGCGGGTCCACCGGCGGCCCGGAGTGCGGTCAGGGCATGGGAACGGCTTCCAGGCAGGGGTGGATGGTTCCGTACTCGGCCGGCGCGGCGAGGACTTCCGCGATGGTGCCCCGGATCTGGACGCGGAACAGGCCGGTGGCGTCCTCGTAGACGGGCTCGCGCGCGGGGCCCAGTTGGTCGGTGAGGTGCACGATGACGGTGTGCGCTGCGGCGTGGGCGCCGGGCGCGCCGGGCAGGGCGATGGCGTAGCGGCGGACGGGGTCCATGGTTCTCGGCTTGCGGTGGTGCGGGGTGGCCCGCGTGCGGTCAGGGGTCTGCGTTCTCGGTGTGCGGGGGGCCGGCGGGGCGTTCGGTGGCGGCGGGGGTGAAGAGGCCGGTCGTCTCGGTGATCGCGAGCAGGCGCTCGACCTGGGTGCTGGCCGCGGTGATCGCGAGGGTGCGGTCGGTACGGTGCGCGGTGCTGCGCAGGCCCAGCAGGAGGTTGAGGCCGGAGCTGTCGCAGAAGGGGACGCCGGACAGGTCGACGTCGAGCCCGGTGCCGCTGGCCTGCAACGCGCGTCCGAGGGTCTCGTCCAGGCCGCCGGCGACGTCGAGGTCGATCTCGCCGTGGACCGTCGCACGGACCCGGTCCCCTTCGACGGCGAGCCGGACCAGCAGGCCCTCGGCGACGTGCAGGTCTGTGGGCACGCTCCCATTGACCGGGGGCGGCGCGGGGGGTGGAGGAGTCGGGTTCGGGGCAGCGGAACGCGCCACGGGCGGCTTACCGCGCATGGTCTCTTCTCCTGCCTGTGAGCCGTGGGACGACATCTCCAGCGTCTGCCGAATCCCTTCTCACGTCAACCGATACGTGAACGGAAATTCGTCAATGGCAATACGTGCAATCGGGTTCGGCCATGCGTGTCATCGGTGTGCCCTCGGCGTGCCCTCGGTGTGCCCTCGGCGTGCCCTCGGCGTGCCCTCGGCGTGCCCTCGGGATCCTACGAGGGACCGAGCACGCCGTACCGGCCGAGGGGCGGGTGGGCGGGCGGAGCGGTCAGCGCAGCAGGACGGCCAGCAGTTCCGCCAGCGTCGGGCCGCTGTCGGCGGGGTGGCGCAGCTGCTTGCCGTCGAGGACGCGGTAGACGTTGGAGCGTCCGACGCGGTGGTGGCTGAGATAGCCCGCCGCTTCGAGGTCGGCGATGATCCGCTGGACCGCTCGTTCGGTCAGCAGGCAGCTGGTCGCTATGTCGCGCACCCTGATGCCCGGGTCCCGGGCGATCTGCACCAGGACGCGCGCGTGATTGGTCAGGAACGTCCACTGGCGCCCGATTGCCGGCTGTTCTTCCACGCCCTCAGGATAGGACGGTCGCGTTGGCTGAGACATGAGAGGAATTCGCGTGCTCCTTCCCGCTTTTCGTGGTCGCGGCGTCGCACCGTCGTCAGCCCTCGATCGCGTTGGCGATGCGGTGGAGCACGCCGCCACTGGACGGGCGGCGCGGCGCGGTCTCGCGCATGGCCTGCATCCGCTCGCCGATCTCCTGGAGTTCCCTGCGGCCGAGTGCGGCCCGGACCATCGGGAACCAGGAGCCTTCCTCCTGGTCGATGTGCCGGTCGACCGCGTCGATCAGGACGGCGGTCTTGGCGTCGTAGCCCTCGTCACCGGGGCTCATCCGGCTCAGCTCCTCACAGAGCAGGTCGGCGACGTGGTGTTCCTGCCGGGCGCGGTCCATGTCCTCGGCGAGGCCGGGAACCTCCTGACGGATCCTGGGGTAGACCAGTTCGTCCTCCAGGTAGGTGTGGACGGTGAGCGCCTCCACGATCCGCTCGACCGTCTCGTGCCGCGCGTCGCCCCCACCGTCTCCGTCCCCGTCCCCGGCGGCGAGTTCCCGGTACTGGCGGAACAGGCGGCGGACTTCCTTGTGGTCCTCCCGCAACAGGACGATGGCATCGTTCGACATTGCTCGTCTCCTCACTCAGAGGCTTCCCCTCCCGACCCAGGCGTGTCCCCCGAGGCCCCTTCGTCAAACACCGCACTGAAACACCGCACTCAAACACCGCGCGCCTCTGCCCAGCACCGCTGACCTCGTGCTGCGGCACCGACGGCCGCTCGCGCGCGGTTTGCCGGGCCACCCACCGGGCAGCCGCCCCGCCGACACGAGCCGGGGGCCGCCGGCCCGGCCGCCCCGCGCCGTTCCCAGGACGGAGATCGCGACATGCCCATCAACCCCGAAACCCCCCAGCCCGAGCCGCCCGCCGACCCCGGACCCGACGCCAAGAACGCCAAGAACGCCACGGACGCCAAGAACACCACCGACGCCAAGGACGCCGCACTCGACGCCTTCCGCGCCCCCGACCCGGACGGCCCGCTCACCACCGACCAGGGTGTGCGCGTCGACGACACCGACAACTCGCTCCTCGTCGGCGACCGCGGCCCCACCCTGCTGGAGGACTTCCACCTCCGCGAGAAGCTCACCCACTTCGACCACGAGCGCATCCCCGAACGCGTGGTGCACGCCCGCGGCGCCGGCGCCTACGGCTTCTTCGAACCGTACGAGTCGCTCGCCGGGTTCACCTGCGCCGACTTCCTCCAGGAGGCCGGGCGCCGCACCCCGGTGTTCGTGCGCTTCTCGACCGTGCAGGGCCCGCGCGGCTCCGCCGACACCGTACGGGACGTCCGCGGCTTCGCCACCAAGTTCTACACCCGGCACGGGAATTACGACCTGGTGGGCAACAACATGCCGGTGTTCTTCATCCAGGACGCCGTCAAGTTCCCGGACTTCGTCCACGCGGTGAAGCCCGAACCGCAGAACGAGATCCCCACCGGCGCCTCCGCGCACGACACCTTCTGGGACTTCTGCTCGCTCCAGCCCGAGTCCACCCACATGCTGATGTGGGTGATGTCCGACCGGGCCATCCCGCGCAGCTACCGGATGATGCAGGGCTTCGGTGTGCACACCTTCCGCCTGGTGAACCGGGACGGGCGCGGCACGTTCGTCAAGTTCCACTGGCGGCCGCGGCTCGGCGTCTGCTCCCAGGTGTGGGACGAGGCCCAGATCACCGCCGGGCGGGATCCGGACTTCCACCGCCGGGACCTGTGGGAGGCGATCGCGGCGGGGGACTTCCCCGAATGGGAGCTCGGTGTCCAACTGGTCACGGCGAAGGACGAGTTCGCCTTCCCCTTCGACCTGCTGGACCCCACGAAGCTGATCCCGGAGGAACTGGTGCCGGTGCGTCCGGTGGGGCGGATGGTCCTCGACCGCAACCCGCAGAACTTCTTCGCCGAGACCGAGCAGGTGGCCTTCCACACCGCCAACGTCGTGCCCGGGATCGACTTCACCAACGACCCGCTGCTCCAGGGCCGCAACTTCTCCTACCTGGACACCCAGCTGATCCGCCTGGGCGGCCCCAACTTCGGCCAGCTGCCCGTCAACCGCCCGCTGGCCGACGTGCGGACCAACCAGCGCGACGGCTACGGCCAGCAGGTCGTCCACCCGGGGACGAGTTACGCACCGAACTCGGTGGGCGGCGGCTGCCCGTTCACCATGGGCGGCGGCCACCTGCCGGAAGGGGTGTTCCAGCACTACCAGGAACGGGTCAACGGCAGGGCGATCCGGCGGCGCAGCCCCAGCTTCGCCGACCACTACAGCCAGGCCGCGCTGTTCTGGCGCAGCATGGCGGGCTGGGAGCAGCGGCACATCACCGCCGCGTTCGCGTTCGAGCTCGGCAAGGTGGGCGACGAGGAGGTACGGCGCCGGATGGTCGGCAACCTGGTGCGCGTGGACCCCGACCTGGCGGCGGAGGTCGCCCGGCGCATCGGCGTGCCCGAGCCGCAGCCGGCGCCCGAGGACCGGGCGGCGGCGAGGGGCGGCGAGGCGGCGGTCCCCCGGGTCTCCCCGGCGCTCAGCCTGGAGAATCTGCGCGGCAGCGGCATCCGTACCCGCAAGGTCGCCGTGCTGACCGCGCCCGGGGTCGACGGCGGCCAGGTGCGGGCCGCGCACGAGCGGCTGGGTGCGCAGGGCGCCGTCGTGGAGACGCTGGCCGCGCACGGCGGTCACGTGGCCGCCCGTGGCGGTGACCCTCTGCCGGTGGACCGCCCGCTGCCCACCACCGCCTCGGTGCTGTACGACGCGGTGGTGGTTCCGGACGGCGCCGGGCCCGCGCTGGCCGCCGATCCGGACGCCGTCCGCTTCCTCGCCGAGGCGCTGCGCCACGGCAAGCCGGCGGCGCTGCTCGGCTCCGGCGTCGAACTGGCCCGGGCGGGCGGTTGCGACGCGCCCGGGGGCCTGGCCGGCGTCACGCTCCACGACCTGCGGGAGCCGGCGGATCCGGCCCTGTGGGACGGCTTCGCCCGGCTGGTCGAGCAGCACCGCTTCCCGGAGCGCTGACGCCGCAGCGGCGCCACGGACGTGCGGCGGCCCCGGCCGTTCGGGCCGGGGCCGCCGCCAGGGGGTGACAGGGGGGCGTGGACGGGGGCGGGGCTCAGCCGGGGGTGATCCGGCCGCGCCAGGCTCCCCCCTCCCGGCCCTGGTCCTCGATGAAGTCCTTGAAGCGCCGGAGGTCCCCCTTGACCCTGCGGTCGACCATGCCCAGCATGTCGCCGGTCTTCTCGGCCATCCCTTCCGGCTGGAAGTCGATGGCCAGGTTGACCCGGGTGTGCCGGTCATCCAGTTCCTGGAAGGTGACGACGCCCTTCTGCTTCACGTCGCCGTCCGTCGTGCGCCAGGCGATCCGCTCGTCGGGCAGCTGGTCGATGATCTCGGTGTCGAACTCGCGGGTGACACCGCCGATGCTGGTCCGCCAGTGGTTGTGGCGCTCGTCCAGCTGGGTCACCGCGTCGACGCCCTCCATGAAGCGCGGGAACTCCTCGAACTGGGTCCACTGGTTGTACGCGGCGTGCAGCGGCACGTCGACGTCGACCGTCTTCTTCACCATGCTCATCTGGGGCCTCCTCACGTGTGCGGTGGCCGAGCCCTTCCCGGCCGCCCGCGCGCCTGCCCGCTGCGCCGCGCCCTAACCCACCCGAACACCGGCGCGGGCCAACCGGCCTGGCCGGCGCTACGGCGTGCGGCGGGCCCGGACCACGGCGCGCCCGGCCAGCGCGCCGCCGTAGACGGTGTAGCCGACGCCGATCAGCCAGGACTGGACGATCAGCACCGTCCCGACCGTCCCGTAGGAGACCGCGTTGGACACCAGCAGCGGCGCGAAGACCAGCCGCGAGAAGAGCCGCAGGCCCGCCAGCGCCACCATGGTCGCGACGGCTCCGGGCAGCAACTGCCTCGGCGGGACGCGTCCGGCGAGCAGCAGGTGCTGGAGCCACCAGAACAGCAGGAGGCCGCCGACGGTCGTGACGGCGATGCGGAAGGAGGGCTGGACGGCCGAGTGGCGCCAGGGCGCGCCGCTGGAGGCGGCCAGCACGATGTACCCGGTCAGCCCGGCCAGGCCGAGGGTCTGGCGCCAGACCGCGTGCCACGGGCCGCGGTCGAGTTCCCACACCCGCTCGTAGACGCCCTGGACGGACGCCATCAACGAGACCCCGAAGACCGCCAGCGCGGCCAGGCCGAAGCCCGTGGTCGTGCTGAGCACCTGGCCCCGGGAGGCGAAGAGCCGGTGGACGGCGTCGGCGCCCGGCCCGCTCAGGCCGAGGCCGTCGGTGATCCACTCGGAGATCCCGCTGCCGCGCGCGGGGAAGGCCGCCGCGATGACGATCAGCAGCGGCACGAGGGTCACGAAGAAGAGCGCCGCGAAGGCCATCGAGCGCTGGAGCAGTTCGATGGTGCGGCCGTGTTCCCACACGCCGACGACGGCCGCCCGCAGGACCTGCCACCAGCTGCGGGCGATCGCCGTCAACCGGCTGCGGCGGCGCACGCCGCTCAACCCAGGACGCCGCACGGCGACGGCGACGGCGACGACGACGGTCGGTTCACGGCCACTGGATCCTCGCTGTGCTCGACGCCCACGGACGGACCTGCCCCGTCAGGATGCCACCGCGCGGGGCGCGTCCGGCGCTCCGGCGTCGCGACCGGCGTCCGCCGCCGCCGGGTGGCCGCGCACGGACACCGCTCCTCCCGGACGCAGAACACCCGCCCGGCAGGCGCCGGGCGGGCCGTCAGCTCGCGGGCAGCCGTAGGTCACACCACACCGTCTTGCCCGGCCCCGACGGGTACCAGCCCCAGCGCAGGGTGAGCCGGCTCAGCAGGAACAGGCCGAGGCCTCCCGGTTCGTCCGGGGGGTGCGGGGGCCGGGGCAGCGGCGGGCGCGGGCTGGCGTCGCTGACCTCGATCCGCAGCCGGCCGGTGGCGCGGACCAGGAGCAGCGTCCCGGGCTCGCCGCCGTGGCGCAGGGCGTTGCCGACGAGTTCGGAGACCAGCAGGACGGCGTCGGCGACCAGCAGCGGGTCGGCGACGTCGGCCAGGAACTCGGCGGTGAAGGCCCGGGCGTCGGCGGCCGCTCTGAGGTCGGCCTGGAGCGGCAGCCGCTGCGCCCACGGCCTCGTGGGGAACGGGCGTCCGAGGGAAGGCCGTGGTCCGGTCATGCGGTCGCGTCCTTCCCGGCCCGGTGAGGGACCCGTGGTCGTCGGGGGATCGGCTCCGGGGGGCGTCGCGGCGCCTCAGTGGCCGAACAGGTGGCGGGTCCGACCGCCGCGTGGAGGCTCGGCCGGTAGGCCGACGTCCCGGCCGCCCTGCTGGGCGGGGCGTTCCTCCGGCGGCGCGGGCTGCTCGCCCTCGTCGGGCGCGAGGGATCGTTCGGGCGGGAGGGATCGTTCGGGCGGGTCCGGCCGCACCACCGGTTGGGACCGCTGGTGGGCCGCCCGGTGCGCGGACAGCCGGACGGGGCGTCGGGTCCGCCGGGCCCGCCGGGCCGTCAGGACCATCAGGGCCAGGCCCAGGCAGAAGAGCAGGGCGAGGGCCAGCCCGGCGAGGAAGATGCCCAGGCTGTCGAGCGCCGGCAGGCGGATGCCCAGCACCGTCGCCTGGTAGTCGGGCCCGCCGGAGAGGTTGTCCGCGATCAGCAGTCCGGCGAAGGCACCGGCCGCCGCCATCAGCAGGAGTCCTAGCAGCAACATGGGGAGTCCTCTCCGTCGTTCGGTTCCGGTCGCCCCCGCAGCGCCGCGCCTACCCGGGCGGGCCCGGACCTAACGCCGCGCTTCGCAGACCCGCTCAGGACGAGGGGACCGGGGTTCACGCGGCAGAGGGCTACCGGCTCTGGACGGCGATCAGGCAGGTGTCGTCGTCGGTGTCGGCGGGGCTGAGCTCCAACAGCCGGTCGAGGTAGCGCTCCAGGTCGGGGCCGGGGGCTCCGGCGGCACGGATCAGCTGGTCGACGGACTCCTCGACCGGACGGTCCCGGCGTTCGACCAGGCCGTCGGTGTAGAGGACCAGGACGTCGCCCGGCGGCAGGTGGGCGGTGTGCTCCTCGTACCGGGCGTCGTCCAGGGCGCCGAGGAGCATGCCGTGCGGCAGCGGCAGCACGTGGGCGCCGTCCGCTCCGACCAGGATCGGGGGCAGGTGCCCGGCCCGCGCCCAGCGCAGTTCGCCGCCGGCCGGGTCGACGAGCACGCAGACGGCCGTCGCGGTGATCTGGCCGGGTTCGCGCAGGGCGACGGTGTTGGCCCACTCCAGCAGCCGGGCCGGGCCGGCCCCGGTGACGGCGAGGGCACGCAGCGCGTGCCGCAGGGCGACCATGCCGGTGGCCGCGCCGACGCCGTGCCCGGCGACGTCCCCGACGGTGAGCAGCACCCGCTTGTCGGGCAGCAGCAGCACGTCGTACCAGTCGCCGCCGACCCGGTCGTGCTGGGCGGCGGGGCGGTAGCGGACGGCGGCCCGCAGGCCGGCCGGGCCGAGCGGGGGCGGAGCGGCGGGCAGGATGGCCTGCTGGAGCCGCAGTGCCAGTCGCTCTCTGTCGGCGGTCTCCTGCTCGCTGTCGGCGAGGCGTGCCCGGGTGGCACCGAGTGCGACCTCCGTGCGGTGCTGGGCGGACACGTCGTGGAAGGCGCCGCGCACACCGGTGAGCCGCCCGTGGTCGTCGAGGACGGGCTCGGCGATCACCCGGGTGTACCCGTGGGTGCCGTCCTGGTGGACCAGCCGGACGACGGCGGAGGCCGTCCGGTGCCGGCGCTGGACGGTGTCCAGCAGGCGCCGGATCGCGGGCTCGTCGTCGGGGTGGGCGTGCCGGGCGAGCTGGGCCAGCGGCACCGGGTCGGTGTCGGGCGGCAGCCCGTAGATCTCGTGCAGGCCGTCGCTCCAGCGGATCCGGCCGTCGGCCGGGTGCTCCTCGAACCCGGCCACCCGGGCCAGCCGCTGGGCCTGGCGCAGCAGGGCACTCTGCTCGGCCTCACCGGCCCGCGCGGTCTCCTCCTGCCAGCCGACCAGCACGCGGCCGCCGACGGGGGCCGCCGCGAGCAGGACGGTGGCGGGAAGCCCGAGTCCGCCCTGCTGGAAGACCAGCCGGACCCGCTCGCCGGGCAACGGGACCCCGGTCTCGTGCACCCGGATCAGCCGTTCGAAGAGGCCGGTGGCGCACGCGGCCGGGTAGACCTCCAGGAGCGAGGCGCCCTCCAGCGTGTCCCGGGGGCGGCCCAGCGGATCGCGGAAGTGCGCGTTGGTCCGCAGGAGCGTGAAGTCGGCGATCTCTCCTCGGCGGACGACCGGCTCCAGCAGCAGGGCCGGGGTGGGCAGGCCCTCCAGGAGCGCGGTGTCGTCGCCGGGCGGGGCGGGGACGGGGGCGAGGGCGTGAGCGGGGGCGGGAGCGGGAGCGGGAGCGGGAGCGGGAGCGGGGGTGCGGACGTCGGCCAGGAGGGTCACGCAGAGGTCGGCGAGGGCGTGGAGCCGGCGGCGTTGGGGCGCGCCGAGCACGGGGGCGGGGCCGGGTGCGGGCCACAGGACCTCCAGCGCGCCCCGGCGGCGGCCCGCGTCGATCAGCGGGAGGACGGCCCGGGCCGAGCCGGCTCCCACCGACGGGCCTGCGGCCTCCGGATCGCCGGGCCACAGCTCCGCGCCGCCGACCACGACGTGCTGGGCCGGGGTGGGGACGCCGGGTGGCACCCGGCTCCAGGCGTCGGCCTCGGCGGCGGGCAGCCCGGCGTGCGCGGCGAGGGCGAGCACACCGCCCGGCAGCCGCAGCCACAGCGCGACGGCGTGCGCGCCGAGCGCGTCCGCCGTCTGCTCCAGGACGGCTTCGGCGGCGCCTTGCAGATCGGGGACGGCGGCCAGCGCGGGCGTCACGGGGCCGGGCGACGCAGGGTCGGCTGTGCCCGCGAGCGGTCCGGGTGCCTGGCCGGGTGTCTGCCCGGACACCCCGGCGATGTCGGCGGCCAGGGCCGCCACGGGCACGGCGGCCTCCCGGGCGAGCCCGGCGAGGCGGGCGGCGGCTTCGGCGGGGAGCAGGCCGAGGCGTTCGGCCAGGATCCCGGTGGCCAGGTCGACGACGGCGCGGGCGCGGGCGTCGGCTTGCACCCGGGCGGCGGTGCTCTGGAGCCGGCGCACGGTCTCGGCGAGGGCCCGGGCCGTGGTGTCCGAGGGCTCGTGCCCGGCGGTCATGGCGTGTCCAGCCAGTACTGCATCCGGCCGAGCAGGTGGCGGGTGTCGACGGGTTCGGTGACGTGGTCGTCGGCGCGGCCGGCGAGGCTCTTGTCCTGCTCCCCCGGCATGGCCTTGGCAGTGACGGCGATGACCGGCAGGCGGGCGAAGCGCTCCTCGGCGCGGACGGCGGCGATCGCGGCGTAGCCGTCGAGGCCGGGCATCATCACGTCCATCAGCACGAGGTCGGTCTCGGGGTGGGTGCGCAGCAGGTCGAGTCCGGCGCGGCCGTCGGGGGCGTGCAGCACGGTCAGGCCCTGCCCGGTGACGCCCTTGACGGTGATCTGGCCGCCCAGGTTGCCGGCGGGGCCGACCTCGCGGGCGACCCTGGTCACCTTGCCGGCGAACGCGGACAGCTGGTCGACCATGCTGTTGAAGACCGTCGCGAACTCCCCGAGCACGCCGGGCTGCTCGGGCGCGAGCCGGGTGGCGAAGTCCCCGTCGCGCACGGTGGTCAGCCCGGCGAGCAGGTGCCGCGGGGCCTGCTCGGCCGGGTCGGCGTCGGGTGCCGGCCGCTCGTCCATCCGTTCCACCGCCCGGGTCCGCCGCACGGCCGGGGTGCCCGACCGGACGCCCCGACCCCGGGGCGGCGGGCCGCCGCCCTGTTTCCACTGTGCCACCGGAGGGCGGCAGGCAGGACAGGTGTCGGTCCGGCGGGCCGGGGCCGGGGGCCGGGGCCCGCGCCCGCGCGCCCCGGGGCGGCAGGCCGCGCGTTCACTCCGGTGGCACGTCCCGCAGCGCGAAGACCTCGACGGCCCCGGTCAGTTCGAGCATCCGCAGGACCAGCGGGCGGGGGCGGGCCAGTTCGATCCGGCTGCCCTCGGCGACCGCGCGGGCATGGGCCCGGAGCATCGAGTTGAGCCCCGTGGAGTCGCAGAACTCCAGGCCGGCGCAGTCGAGCACGATGACGGTGAGGGGCGCGGCCAGGGCCGCGTCGAGGGCCGTGTGCAGGGCGCCGACCGAGTCGAGGTCGAGTTCGCCGTACAGCGCGAGGACGGTGCCGCCGGCCCACGGCCGGGCCCGTGCGGTGAACCCGCCCGGCCCCGGGGCACGGCCGGTCGGTGGTCGGCGGGTCATGGTGTCGGCTCCTTCCGTCACCGGCCGGTCACGCGGTTCACGCCGTGCGGTACGCATCCGCTCGGGCGGGTGCGAGGCGCAGCCCGTGGCCGGGGGCGCCGTCCGCGCCGGGGGTGACGGTGCCGCCCGCCGGATCGGCGGTGCCGTCGAAGAGCGGCCGCTCGATCCGGACGCGGTCGGAAACCTTCGGGGACACGGTGTTCCTCCTTCGTCACGCTTCATCACGCTTCGTCCAGGACGGCCCCCCGCGGCGCGGCTATCCGCTGCGGGGGGCCGGAAACACCCGGAAGGGAAAGAAATCAGCGTGGCGCCTCGGGTCCGGCGGCTCCCTGGTCGGTCATTCCGCCGTCCTCCGCTCCGCCGTCCTCCGCTCCCCCGTCCTCCGCTCCCCCGTCCTCCGCTCGCCCGTCCTCCGCTCCCCTGGGTTCGGCCGGACCTGCGGGTTCGTCCGCCCAGCCGGGGGCGTCGCGGTCCTCCAACTGCTCGCGCAGGCTGGTGAGGGTGGCGGTGAGCAGGCGGGAGACGTGCATCTGGGAGACGCCGATGCGCTCGGCGATCTGGGACTGGGTCCAGCCGTCCCAGAAGCGCAGCTTGAGCACCGTCTGATCGCGGCACGACAGCCGGGCGAGCAGGGGGCGCACGGCGGTGCGGAAATCCGCGAGTTCGATGCCGGGGTCACAGGCCCCCATGCGGTCCAGCATGGCGCTGCCGCTCTCGTCGAGGTCCTGCTCGCGCGCTGCGTCCAGCGAGTCGGGCCGGTAGACGCGGCCTGCGACCAAGCCCTCGGCGGCCTGCTCGACGGTGATGTGGAGGTCCTCGGCGATCTCGTCGGGGTGCGGGAGGCGGCCGAGTTCCTGCTCCAGCCGGTCGGATCCGCGGGCGACGGTCAGGTACAGCTCCTGCATGCCGCGTGGGACCCGGACCGGCCAGGAGGTGTCGCGGAAGAAGCGCTTGATCTCACCGGCGATGGTGGGGATGGCGTAGGTGACGAACTCGACGCCGCGGTGCGGGTCGTAGCCGTCGACCGCCTTGATCAGGCCGATCGTGCCGACCTGGAGGATATCGTCCATGTCCTCGGCGCGGTGGCGGAAGCGGGCGGCGATGAAGCGCACCAGCGGCATGTTGAGTTCGATGATCGTGCCGCGCACGTAGCTGTACGCATGCGTTTCGCGGGCGAGTGCGGCCAGGCGCTCGAACAGCGCGTCGCTGAGTTCGCGTGCCTCGTACTTGCCCATCGCGCGCAGTTGCGCGTCCGTCGGGCGGGGTGGCACGTCGGGCGGAAGGCCGGACGGCGGGGCGGCCGTCCGGTCGGTGGGGCGACCGGTTTCCAGCGTGGTGGACACGGTGGCTCTCTCCTGGGGCATCGGGGCGAACGCCCGGCGCCGCGAGCGGCTCGCGCCGAACGCGACGGGGCTGCTTTTCCGGAGGACCTGGGCCCGGCGTCGTCGGGCGACGGTCCCGGTGGCACCCGGTGAGGGTGCGGACGCGACTGGCTGCGATCCACGGCCGCGTCATGCGTTCTCTACCCGACACACGACTTCCGATTCATGTTTTGGGCGGTTTATTACCTTGTCCACGGGTACACGCGCTCGGGCAACGCCCTGCCGTCACGAAAAGGAGCGCCGCCATGCCCCGAGGATCCAGCCCCAAACGGGAGCGCCAGTACGAGCACATCAAGGAGAGCGCGCTCGACCGGGGCGAGACAGAGAAGCGGGCCGAGGAGATCGCCGCCCGCACGGTGAACAAGGAACGCGCCCGGCACGGCGAGTCGAAGACCGCGAGCCGCAGTTCGCTCCACGACATCTCCTCCGGCCGCCGCGGCGGGCAGCGCTCGCACACGGGGGCCCGGGGCCCGACCTACGACCAGCTCTACAACGAGGCCAGGCAGCGCGGCGTCAAGGGCCGTTCGAAGATGAACAAGCGCGAGCTGTCGCACGCGCTGGGCCGTTGAGGAGGGCGTCATGACGACCACGCCGGTCAGAACCACCACGCCGGTCAGGATGACCATGCCGCTGATGACGACCACGCCGGTGATGATGACCGTCCCGGCTCCCCCGGGCCCGGACACCGAACCGGTCCCCCACCCGAACCCGGCCCCGAAGCCGGGCGAGGACCCCGATCCGGCACCGTCGCCGATCCCGCCCTTCCCCACTCCCGACCCGTTCCCGGGCCCCGGTTCCGACCCCGATCCGGCACCGCCGCCCCAGCCGCACCCCGGTCAGGCCTGAGACCCCGCTCAGCTCTGGAGGGCGCCAGGGTCCACCGGAGACGCGACCTCCAGCCAGACCAGCTTCCCCTCGCCCTCGGGCAGGCAGCCCCAGTCGCGCGCCAGCCGGTCCACCACCCGCAGGCCGTGGCCGCCGGGACGGCCCGGGTCCGCGAACGGGCGCAGCCGCGGCGCGGCCGGGCTGGCGTCCGAGACCTCCACCCGCAGCCGCTCGCCGTCCCAGCCCAGCCGCAGCTCCCGGGGGCCGCCGGGCGCGTGCAGGCACGCATTGGTGACCAGCTCCGACACCATCAGCAGGACGTCCTCCGCCGCCGCCAGCCGCCCGGCATCCGGCGCGGGCAGCCAGTGCCAGGCGAGCAGCGCCGCACGGCTGAAGTCCCGGGACCGCTGGACCGCGCTCTCACTGCCGGCCAGCACGAGCCGCCTGGTCCGGTCGGAGCCGCTCGGCCGCCGGCCGGAAGCCGTCGTCCTCCGGCCGGAGTCCTTCGGCAACGCTCCCTCCCCGGAGCTCTTCATGCCGGGTTCTCCTCACTCCACGTCGTCGCAGCCGCGCTGCTGCGGGTCCGCGGTCTTCAGAGCGGCGTCGAGGTCAGGGTGGATGCGCAGCGCCGCGTCGGCTTCCGTGATCGCGAACAGCCTCGCCACCACGGGCCTCGAACCGGCGAGTCCCAGCCGCAGGCCGGCCGCCTCGGCGTCCAGGCGTGAGCGCGGCAGCAGGTTCAGCCCGGTGGAGTCGCAGAACCGCAGGCCGGTGAGGTCGACGACGATCCGTTCCTCGCTCCCGGCCACCGGACGGGACAGCGCCGTCCACAGACCGTTCGTGCTGCCGGGGCGCAGTTCGCCTCCGAGGGAGACCACCCGCGCGCGGCCCTCCCGGCGCACCGCGACGCGCAGGCCGCCGACTTGCTGCTCCCCCTCACCCCCGCCGGGCTGCTCGGCCGGCCGTGGCACAGCGGGCTCCCGGTCCGTTCGCGGCGAAGTCCTGCCGTCCCGACCGCCGTCCCGCGCGGCGGTTCGGGTCCCGCGTCCGGCCCGGGCCGGACGGGCCGCCGCCCCGGGCAGGGCCGCCGCCCCGGGCAGGGCCGGGCTCACCACCCGCTCCTCATCCATGCCCCGCGTGTGCCCGCAGCCACGGTGGCTACACGTGTGCCCGCGTTCTCCACCGTCGGGCACGTCGGCCTGTCCCTGACCGCCGCGGCGGTGTACGTGGCGGGCCTCGCGGCGCTGCCGGTCGCGCGCTCACGGCGCAGCTGTGGACGCCAGCGTTTCCGGCCTGCCGACCGCTTCCGGCCCGCCGACCGTTTCCGGACCCTCGGCCGTTTCCGGGCCCTCTCCCGTTTCCGGCCCGTCGGCCCGGGTAGCCGCGCGACGCCGGACGAAGCCCGGCAGACGCCAGGGAGGCCGCCCGTGCGAGTGAACGGCGCGAGACCGGCCCGGCGGCGCCACCCGACCCGGGTGGTCCTGCCCCGGGCGCGCCCCGTCGTGTCCGACGGGTCCGGAGGCCGCGTGCCGGCCGGGCTGCGGACCGCCGCCGGGTACACCTGGCGGCTGCTCCTGCTCGGGGTGTCCGCCTACCTGGCCGTCTCCGTCCTCGGCCGGCTCCAGTTGCCGGTCATCGCCGTGTTCCTGGCGCTGGTCATCACCTCGGTCCTACGGCCGCTCGTCGACCTGCTGGCACGGGCGCTGCCCCGCTCGATCGCCGTCCTGCTGGTCCTCGTGTGCGCCATCGTGGTCGTGGGCGGCGTTCTCGCCCTGGTGGGGACGACCGTCGCCGGCGAGTGGGGCCGGCTGGGCACCGAACTGCGCGGCGGCCTCGGGCGGATCGACCACCTGCTCACCGGCGCCCCCTTCCACCTGCGGGCCGGCACCGTCACCGACCTGCGCGCGAAGCTCGGCGAGTTCATCACCGCCCACCGCTCGGCGCTGCTCAGCACCGCGCTCAGCGGGGCGAGCCGGGTCGTCGAAATGCTCACCGGGCTGGCGCTCGCGGTGTTCTGCTCGGTGTTCTTCCTCCACTCCGGCGACCGGATGTGGTGCTGGGCGCAGCACCAGCTCCCGGCCCGGTCACGATCTGCCTGGGACCGCGCGGGGCACGCCGCGTGGCGCACCTTCGCCGGCTACACCCGGGGTGTGCTGATCGTGGCGGCGACCAACGCGGTGCTGGTCGGCGTCGCGCTGGCCGTCCTACGCGTGCCGCTCGTGCTGCCACTGATCATGCTGGAGTTCGTCGCGGCGCTCGTCCCACTGATCGGCTCCCCCATCGCGCTGGCCGTCGCCGCGCTGGTCGCCCTGGCGGCCCGCGGCCCGGTGGTCGCGCTGCTGGTGCTCGGGCTGATCGTGGTCATCGGCCAGATCGAGGGCCATCTGCTGCACCCGCTGGTCATGGGCTGGTCCGTCCGGATCCACCCGGTGGCGGTCGCGCTGTCGGTGATCGGCGGCGCCGTGCTGGCCGGTGTCCTCGGCGCGGTGGTCGCGGTGCCGGTGGTGTCGGTCGCCTGGGCGGTGATCTGCGAACTCCGCGACCACGGCCCACCACCCCGACCGGGGTCACGACCCAGCCCCCCAACGGCACACCACGGGCAGCCGCACCGCCAACGCGACGAACGCCGCCCCCCGCACCGACCCGCCCCCAGCCGCGGCACCCGGTGACCGGCCGGACCTCACGACACCTTCGCCACCTCGCCACCTCGGCACCGCCTGCGTCTACGGGGCCGCCGTCAGCGCATCGGAATGGGCAGGGAACGCATCCGTCCGACCGTGTCGTTGGTCCACCCGGAGAGGAGCGCCCATGAAGACGCGCCAGAAGGACCGCGATGCCCCCGAACCGCAGGCGCCGTGGAACGAGGTCAGGCCGCAGCTATGGCTGGGCGGACACTTCTGGGCCGGCCCTGAAGGCGAGGCGCAGACCGCCGTTGTCGGTCGCGAATTCGACCTGGTCATCAGTCTGTTCACCCGAGCAGGCCACGGGCCGAGCCCTGGAGTCGACCATCTGATCAGTGAAATCCCCGACAGCCCACTGACTGCCGAGCAGCTCCACTCGGTCCGACAGCTGGCCGTCACTGCCGCTGCGGCCGTACGGAACGACCGGACCGTTCTCGTGCGTTGCCACTCCGGCTACAACCGCTCAGGCCTCGTCGTCGCTCAGACCCTGATCGAGCTGGGCCACGACGCCGTCACCGCCATCGCCCTCATCCGGCAGAAGCGATCGCCCTGGGCCCTGAACAACCGGACCTTCGAGCAGTACCTCAACACAGGACTGGACGTCGCCTACCTCCTGGCCGGACTCGAAGCCCGCACCTGACCAGCGCCGAAGGGTCGGATCTGCGCCGGAATTTCGCGCGGCCCGTTCCCTTCCGGGCCGGGCGTCGTTGAGCAGGTGATTGGTGTGATCCGGCCCGGACGGTCCGCGCATTGCCAGGTGACCCGCCCAGGGCTCGACCCATTGGCATGACGAGGGAGACTGACGATGAAGCTGAGTGTTCGACGCGGACTGCTGGCGGCGGCAGCCACGGTCGGCCTGATCCTGGCGGCGGCCGCGCCGCAGGCCACGGCGGCCGGCCCGCAGCACCCCGCCTCCACGACCCGTACCGAGCAGGCGGGCGGGCAGCGGGTGGCGCCGGGGGACCCGGTCCGCGACGGGAGCCCGGACTCCGCGGTCGACCGGGTCGCCGACTTCTACGGCGCCTACATCGACGCCGTCTCCGACGGCACGGACAACCTGTCGGACGGCCTGCGCGCCCACTACCTCACGGCGGACTTCCAGCAGCGACTGGCCGCCTGGGAGCAGGCCAACCACGCCGACGGCGTCCTCCGCGCCCAGGACGTGCCCACCCACTGGGAGGTGCGGTACCACGACTCCGGAGCCGGCCACCTGTTCACCACCGTCACGCTCACCTGGGGCACCGGCCCCAACGCCACGCACACCAAGCTGGCCGTGCAGAGCGACCTGAGCACCAAGCTCATCTCGGACATCGAGGACGCCCCGGCCGGATACTGACACGAGTCTGGAGCGGATGACGGAGCGGGCGGTGCAAGCGCGGGCGGCCGACGACGTCGCGGGAGACGAACCCGCCGATCCGCCTCCCGCCGACCGCCGTCCGTGGTGGGACCGGCCCCCGAGCCGGTCCCACCACGGCCATCGCCGCATCGTCCGAGGCACACCCGCGCCGTTCTGCCGCCGGCGAAAAACCGGCCCGCCCGGGCTCGACGCTCACTACAGTCCGGTCCCATGACGACGGTTACCACGCACACGGTCGAGTACCCGGCCGACGGCCTCACGATGATCGGGCACCTCGCGCTCCCGGCCGGTACCGGCCGCCGACCCGCGGTCCTGGTCGGGCCCGAGGGGCCCGGGCTCAACGACTTCCAGCGCCGCCGGGCCGACGCCCTCGCCGAACTCGGCTACGTGGCAATGGCCTTCGATATCAACGGCGGGCGCTGGTTCACCGACCCGCAGGAGATGCTGGCGCACGTCACTCCCCTGCTCGCCGACCCCGACCGGATGCGGGGCATCGGCCACGCGGCGCTCGACGTGCTGCGCGCCGAACCGCGGACCGACCCCGACCGGATCGCCGCCATCGGCTACGGCACCGGCGGCGCGATCGCACTGGAACTCGGGCGCGACGGCGTCGACCTGCGGGCGATCGGGACGGTCAACGCCCTGACCACGGGCCGACCCGGCGAGGCGGCGCGCATCCGCTGCCCGGTGTGGGCCGGGGTCGGATCGGAAGACCCGATCATGCCGCCCGCACAACGGGACGCGTTCGCCGCCGAGATGCAGGCCGCGGGCGTCGACTGGCGCCTCGTGGTCTACGGCGGCGCCGTGCACGCCTTCCACCACCCGACGGTCGGCCACACCGTGCTCCCCGGCGTCGGCCACCACCCCCGGCACGCTCAGCGCGCCTGGCGCGACATCGTCGGCCTGCTCACCGAGTGCCTGCCCGTAACGGAGTGACCCGGTCGTAACGGAGTGACCTGGCCGTACCGGGGCGACCCGGTCGGCGGACCCGACCTGCCCGGCGAGTCAAGCGTCGGGTTCTGCGATCTGACGGACCATGTGATCACCCTCGAACCAGCGGCTCAACAGCTGGTGAACCGGGTCCGGACTCCCCGCCCGGTCTCCACGGCCCCAGCCCCAGCCCCAGCCGGCGCCCTGGGCGAGCCGCGTGCCGCCGGTCATCGCCGCCAAACGGATCAGCGCCGTCTCGGCAGCGCTCGCGTCCTCCTTCCCGAGGGCCCACATGAACACCTGCGGATCCGCGGCGGCCGCCGGGACCGGGGAGAACCCGCAGCCGGCCGAGTACCACGACCCTCGGGCACGGGGGGCGCGGTGGAAGTGTGCTCGCCGGGCGCGCGCGGTGTCCGGCTGACACCGTTCCCGTCTCCGGCTCGACCACTCAGCGGCTCAGCGGCTCGGCGGTTCGGCGGCTCAGCGGCTCGGCGGTTCGGCGGTTCGGCGGTTCGGCGGCTCGAGTCAGTCGGCCCGGAGCAGGGTGCGCAGCTCGGCGGTGTCGATGATGTGGGCCCGCGAGGGGAGGACCTTCTGGAGCAGGACGTCGTGGACTTCGGTGTCCGGGTCGGCGACGCCGTCGGACAGGACGTAGAGCCGGTAGTCGCGGTCGGCCGCGTCGAGGACGGTGGACAGGACGACGCCGCTGGTACTGATGCCGGAGACGACCAGCGTGGTGATGCCGCGCTCGCGCAGCTGCCGGTCGAGGTCGGTGGTGGACATGCCGCCGTAGCGGGTCTTGCGCACGACGAGGTCGCCGTCCCGGGGGGCCAGGCGCTCGTGGACGGCCGTGGCAGGGTCCTCGTGGTGCATGACGCGGTGTCGGGCCAGCGGGTCGAAGGACTTGTTGGTGGCCGGGATCGCGTCCCAGTCGGCCTCGGTGAAGCCGACGCGCACGTAGGCGACGGTGGCGCCGCTGGTGCGGACGTCGGCGATCGCCGCTTCCACACGGTCGAGCAGGGCTTCCCGGCCCCCGCCCTCGGGCAGAACGGCCAGGATCGCGGGCTGGCAGTCCAGGACGAGCAGAGCGGTGTGCTCGGGGTCAAGCGCGGGGGCAGACGCAGGGGCAGTACTCACGCGAGTTCTCTCCTTACCTTGGCGGCACCCGGTCGGCGCGGGGAGACGATTCGGCGGACCGACGGCCATCCCCCTCCGCACAACCGATCAGCGATCGGAAGCATCAAAGCGCGCCTCATCCTCGGGGATCAAACAACCACAGGACCGCCAAGACACAACCACCAGTTGTACCTATAGAGTGTCGTCATGGACCTCGACACCGTTCGGACCTTCGTCGCCGCCGCCGACGCCGGGCAGTTCCAGGAGGCCGCCGCCGAGCTGGCCGTCACCCAGCAGGCCGTCTCCAAGCGCATCGCCGCGCTGGAGCGCAACCTCGGCGTGCGGTTGTTCACCCGCACCGCACGCGGGGCCGAGCTCACCATCGACGGGCAGGCCTTCCTGCCCCACGCGCGCGAGCTGCTGCGCGCCGCCGAGCGCGCGGTCGAGTCCGTGCGCCCCGGCCGCCGTCCGCTGCGCGTCGACGTGATCAACCTTCGCGGCTCGGCGTCGGGCCTGATGCGCGGCTTCCACCGCGCGCACCCCGAGATCGATCTCGACGTGATGATGCTGTTCGAGATCGAGACGGCCGTCAACGCCATCCGTTCCGGTGCGATCGACGCTTCCTTCCGCGCCGTCGTCGCGCCCGGCCGGCCCCTTCCCGAGGACATCGAGTCCGTCCGGGTGATCGACGAACCGCTCCAGCTCCTCACCGGTCCCGCCCATGCGCTGGCTGGCGCCCGGTCGGTGACCGTCGCCCAGCTCGCCGGGCACCGGATCTGGATGCCCGGCATCGTCCCCGGTACCGAGTGGGGCGCCTACTACGACGACCTCGTCGCCGAGTTCGGCCTCACCATCGAGGCGACCGGCCCCAACTTCGGCTCCGACGCGCTCCTCGACACCATCGCCGACACTCCGGCCCTGGCCACCTTCATGGGCGAGCACACCCGCCTCGTCTGGCCCACCGACCACGGCCTGCGCCGCATCCCGGTGACCGACCCGACGCCCGTCTACCCGCACTCACTCCTCTGGCACCGCGACAACCCCCACCCGGCACTGGCCACCCTCCGCGCCCACCTCGCCGCCACCACGACCGGCCACGACGCCCCCGGCACCTGGACACCGGACTGGGTCCTTCCACGCTGAACGCCACCGCGCGCCCGCAATCAGCTTGGTCCTCGGCCTCTGGCCTGGGATTGGCCTGGTCCCACGCGCGGACCTCGGCCCTGCCGTGGCCGGACGTGTCGTTCACCGTGGTCACAGCGCTCGACCACCTGCTCAGCTGGACGCAGGCAGGGCCCGACGGAAGGGACAAGCGGTCAAACTCCAGCAGACCCGGACGACGGCCACAACCACGAACCCGGCACCGAAGTTGGTTCCCACGTGCGGCGTCGGGCGGTGCGGTGGCCGCTCGGAAGCGGGCACCGCACCGCCCGACGGCGGGGGCCGTAGGCCGTGGGTCAGCGCACGGTGACGGTGAACACGGGGGAGGCGACGTCTCCGCTGACGATGCGCAGCTCGTTCAGGCCCTTGATGCCGAGCTTCACGCCGAGCGAGTAGGAGCCGTTGTGGTCGGTGCGGACGGAGGCCGGCAGGGTGACCCACTTACCGTGCTGCTTCTGCTGCAGGGTCACCTCGGTGCCCGCCTTGAGCCCGGTGGTGGTGCCGGTGACCCGGAACAGCTGCCAGGCCTGGACGGTCGTGACGGACGGCTTGGCGGTGATGCCGGCGTGCGCGGCGGCCTGCTGCGCCGCGGCCTGCTGCGTGGTGGACGTGGGGTAGGCGGCCGGGGCGGCCGCCATGGCGGCGGTGCCCGCCAGCCCGAGGGAGAGCACGGCGACGGTGGTCACGGCGGCCAGGCGCAGGGAGTTCCGCTTGGAGACGATCACGGGTGCACCCCTTTCAAGGGGAGGTGATTGCTCGGCCCGAAGAGCACGGTCGGCGCGATTCGGGCTCTGTCATCTGTAGGGACGCCGCGCTCCACGCTTCGGTTGTGAGCGGATCGTCACCGCCTTGTAACGGTCGGCGATGTTTCGGAGTTCCCAACACCCAAGCAGACGAGCGGAATTGGCGCTTCCTGTTCTACGGACACGGCAGTCGGACCCGATAGTCCGCCGCGACGGCCCGCGAGGGCACGGCGCCTCCGGACCCGGTACGTTCGGGAGGCGCGGAAGACCGTCAAGCACCCGGACCGGTCGAACGTACGGGTCCGGGAGCGAGTCGGCCGAGAACGGCGCGACATGACGGAGACAGCCAACGACGAGTGCTGCGCGATCTTCGTCCGGGTACCGGGCAGTCGCCGCCTGCGACTCCGAGGGTCAACGCGTCCGCAGGCCCCCGCTCCCCGCCGCGCCGGAAAGTGCCGGCGCTGTCTGCTGTCCGGCCGCAATTCGGTAGCGGACCGAGTGGTGCTTCGGGCAGGCTCGCGTGCATGGTCTCGGTGTTGCAGAACGTGGCGATCGACTGTGCGGATGCCTACGGGCTGGCTCGGTTCTGGAGTGAGGTGCTCGGTCGTCCGCTGCACCCGGAGGACGGCCCGGGTGATCCGGAGACTGCGGTGATGCTGCCGGAGGGCCAGCTGCTGTACTTCCACCAGGTGCCGGAACCGAAGACGATCAAGAACAGGGTCCACCTGTGCCTGCGTCCGGAGACCACCCGCGAGGCGGAGGTCGAGCGGCTGCTGAACCTCGGGGCCACCCTCGTCGACGACCGCCGGGAACCCGATGGTGCCGGCTGGGCCGTCCTCGCGGACCCCAACACACGTGACTACCAGTTCTGTGCAGCATAGCCGCAGGTCAGGTAACAAAGAAGCCCCGCCCGGCACTTGGCCGAACGGGGCGCTTTGCTGTCTGGCGTCAGCCGCAGAACGACCCCTTCACCGCGTCCACGATCTTCGCGGCCTGGTCGTCCGTGACGGCCACCGAGCCGCCCGTGAACCGAGCCGCAGCGTTCTTCTGGACCGTGGCAGCGTCCTTGCCGCTCCGCAGGTCTAGGCAGGTGTCTCGGGCCCGCGATACGGCCTTGTCCTCCTTGGCCACCAACGCCGGGTCCACGGCCCGCAGAGAGGCCACCAGGGCGGCCGTCTGTGCCTGGTCGGGCGAGGGGGCGCCGGAAGGCTGCTTCGGGGTTTCAGCGGGCGCCTGCGGGGCCGGAGCGCTGGCGGACGGCTTGGCCTCGGCGGTCGCCTTGTCGGGCTTGTCCTCGAACAGCGAGAGCACCGCACCGAACGCGAGCACGGCACCGCCTATGACCAGCCACTTTTTCCTACTCATTGCCACCCCTTGATCATTATTTGGTGATCAGCAATGGCTATCACACGGGCTCTGACATGCGGAAGCCCCGCCCGGGGCAGTCCCGGACGGGGCGAGGGGGTCCTACTGGCCGAGCAGCACGCGCAACGCGGGAGCATCCTCGGCGCATCCCCAGACGGGCCACGGGGCGCCACTCTGCCTCTCAATGGCGCCGACCAGTACCGGGGTCGCGGTGAGCTGGTGGCAGCGGCAGCAGCGCCGCATAGCGGGCGTCTCGACTCGGGGCCAGCGCAGGCACCAGGCGTTTTCGTGGTCTTCCTGGTGCTCGGGGTCAAGGACGCACGGAAGGCGGTTGATCCCGATGGCGGGACCGTACTCCCATCCGGGGCGCCGTGCGCCGCACGTGGGCTTGTCGTCGGTGGCCATGGTCATCACGCCACCGCCCCGGCCATCGCGGGCGCGGCGTCGGTCAGCTCGGCCCAGCAATCGGCCGGGCTCGGGAGGCTGTAGGCCGTGGCGAACAGCTCGACCCTGCGGCGCTTCTCGTCCTCGGGGGTCTGTCGGCTCCGCTCGATTGCGGTCCTGGTCTTGAGCCACTGCGGCCAAGCGGCCTCGGCGTGCGCCTTGAGTTCCGCCTGCTGCACTTCCTCGGGGAGCCGTTCCCACCGAAGCACCACGGGGCTTATCCGGAAGCCGAGTGCCACGGGCGGCATGGTCTTCACCAGGTGGTGCGGGTGGATCGGCTTCTCCCATCCGCAGATGTGCAGCGGCGGGACCTCGGGGGCGGCCTCGGGGGCCATGGTGGGGCGGTGCTGGCTGCGAGCCGGCAGGCAGAGAACCAGGGCCCGAAGCAGGACCCAAACGATAAGATGACGCATTGCTGGCAGCTCCTCGAAAGCTGTTCGGCACGGGCCCCCGGTTGCAGCCGGGGGCTTTTTCGTGTCTGACGGTACGGCAACCGGTATAGGCCGGTCTACCTTGGTGCAGGCCGGTATAGGCCGGGCAGATTGTCTACGCTGCTCCGCATGGCAGCGCGCGAAATCGACCCCCGGGGAGCCACACCCCCGTTCCGGCAGGTAGCCGCCGTGTTGGCTCACGAGATCAAGTCTGGGAAGTTGGCTCCGGGGAGTCCGGTCCCGTCGGAAAGAGATCTTTCCGAGCGGTTCGGCGTCGCCCGGAACACGGCCCGTTCGGCGCTCGGGGTTCTCCGTGATGACGGCCTGGTGGAGACCGTTCCGAACCGGGGTACGTACGTGGTCGAGCCGAGCGAAGCCCCCGCCGAAAGCGAGTAGGCCCCGCGCACTGGTGACCAGCGAGCGGGGCCTAGCGGGAGCACGGGTCCGGCATGGATCGTCTGTGAGTATCGACGCCCGCGCCCCCACCGGAGACTACCCCGCAGGGGTCGCCGGCTGCTCTGCGGCCACGGTGGCGACGTAGGCCCGCGCAGCCTCTTCAATCTGGCTGGCGGTCGTAACGAACACGTCCAGCCGTTCGCCGTACGGGTCGGCGATTCCGCCACCGAGCACGAACACCGAGTGTCCGGGGGCACGCTCGGCGAGATCGTGCGCGGTCTCATCGTCTACGGCGACCAGGTCGGTAGCCCAGTCGATCAGCTCGGGCGTCAGGTCGGCGCCGGTGTGCTCCGTCAGGTCGTAGCCGAGGCCCGCCGCCGCCGAGACCATGAAAGCGTGGGCAGGGTCGCCCACGTGCCAGCCTCGGAGTCCGGCGGACTTGGCCACGATCGCCCCGTCAGACAAGGCACCGATCAGCAGTGCGGCCAGCGGGGAACGGCAGTAGTTCCCTTTGCAGACCACCAGGACCCGCCGAGGCTGCTCACTTGTTGTTCTCATTGACCAACTCCAGCTCGAACGTGAGCACGCCCAACGCTTCCTTCGCGGGCGGGAAGATGGACTGAATCGCCTTGAGCTGTTCGGCCTCGGTGGCGTTCGGGTTGACCGCCTTCACGGACTCGGTGCCGAACATCTCCTTGAACGTCCTGTACGTACCCACCCGGGTCACGCGGGTGAGGCACGACAGCTCGCGGCACGTGAAGTTGAGCAGGTCGCCGGCCTTGATCCGCTTCATGGAGTCGTACGCCACGCGGACTTCGACGGTCTTCGACCCGTCGGCGATCATGTCGAAGTACTCCCGGTAGATCTGGATGTTGCGGGGGCGGCCATGCGCCTGGGACTGGTTCCTTGCAGGCTGGCGGGTGCTCATGATGAGTCGTTCCATCTCGGTTGTGGTGTAGGACCGGAAGAAGTGCCGGGGGTCGCTGAGCAGCAGCTCACCGAGCCCCGTCAACGTGCTTACGTAGTCCTCGGGGGTGCCAGGCCAGCGCGAGGGATCGAGAAACCACCCGAACGGGTTGCCCTCGGCGGGTCCGGCCTCGGCCGCCTCACGGAGCAGGCTCTTACTGAGCTTGCCGCCGTCAGAGCCGAGAATCTGAGGGGTGAAGATGCGCGCGGGGGCGGTCGTGGTGGGGCCGATGGCGGTCTGTGCCCCGTCCACCAGCGAGCAGCCGAACACCCAGTCACCGCCCTTGACCATCACGCGCAGGGTGTCGTCAGGCCGGTAGGACCGTTCCTTGACGACGTTGCGGTACAAGGTGGCCAGGTCCAGGTACCCGCCGCCAAGCGGAGTGATATCGGACTCGTACCGGCCGTGGTGCATGCACACGGACTCGAACAGGGCTCCCGAGTCGTCGAGTTCGAGCAGTCGGGTTCGCTCGGCGTTCTTCTCGGCCCACCCGCAGACGGGGCAGGGAAGCCGGATGTGCGCCGAGCCGGCCGAGGGGTCGAGCCAGTACCGGATTTCGTCCAGATACTCCAGCGTGCGCACGAACTCGGCTCGGAACTCCGGCGAGTTCTGCTGAGCGGTGTAGGTCGTCAGCCCGTACGGGACGCCCGTGCGCTGCGAGAGCTCGGCGAACAAGGGCCTGTAGTGCTCGCCGACCAACGCGCCAATGGCGTCCGGCCCGAGCTGGTGAAAGTACGTCCGCTGGTACCGGTGCCCGCTCTCGGGGTCGCGGACGGTCTCGGCGGGCGCGTTGTCGAGCGCGTAGAACTCCACGTCCACGTCAATGCCGTAGTCGTCCCGGGCCCGCTCAGCGACCAGGAACGCGAGCGACTGCACCAGGTGCGTGCCGATGTGCGGGTGCCCGTTGATCTGCGTCCCGACCGTGAACCGAATGCGCTCGGGGTCCTCGGCGAAGATGCGCGGGCGGAGCACGTCCAGCGTGCTGTCAACAGCGTTGGCAAGCACCGTGTTCGGGGACCGGAGAATGTCCGGCTCCGTGATGGTCATCGTGTGCTCTCCCTCTGGTCGGTGGTCCGGTGAGGTAGTGCGTTTGCGGTGGTGTCCCACTCCGGGCACGGGGTTGGGTGTGCCCGGAGCGGGAGTTGAGCCCCGTCCCGGCGGGGGTGTTGACCCTTCCCCGCCCGCCGGAACGGGAGTTCGCGGCGCTACGTTCTGCGCCCGAGGGGCAGAGGCTTGCGGAGCGGAGCAGGCTCCCCGGGACGCGTCCAGCCGAGGGGGAACAACTCCAGCTCACCCGGGAACAGCGCAGCCCACTCGGGGGTGAGGATGCCGCCCCATCGGCCGCAGGTCAGGCACCGCCAGACCGGCCCGCCCGGACCGCTCTGTAAGGCACCGGGTTCTGTGGTCGTCTCGACCGTGTGTCCGGCGCCCTCGGGGCACTCGTGCATCTCCGCTCCATACCGTGATCCGTTGTGCCCCGCCCCGGTCGTCCGCGTCCGTCCAAGTCGCGTCACCGGGGCGGGGGTTGTGCTTCCTCCGGCGGCAAGCAGGCACCCGCCGGGGGGGTCTAAGGGGTGGCCCTGGTTCGCGCCGGGGAGCTGAACCAGGACCACCGACGCGCGCTGTCCTGCGCATCCTTCCGCCGGGTGGGACCGGCGGGCGTCCCGAAGTGTCGGGGGAACACTCCGGGAGACTGCGGCGCCGGACGGACACGCGGGCGGGAGCGCGCGCCGTACCAGGCCCGGAACTGGACCGTGCGTCGGAACCGCTCCGAGTACCGGTCGTAGTGCTTCGGGCAAACGGTCAGGATCGACCGGAGCCCTACCGCCGGTACCGGTGCAACGTCCTGCGTCGCCCCGCAGGGGTAGCACCAGCCCGAGGCCCAGCGCGGGCCGTCGGGCGGTATGTGGGCTTCCCCGCTCACCTTCCGACCCGCCCATGCCGCGCCGATCGACACAGCGCCGTACCGTGGCGCCGAGCGATCCGCACGCGCGCTCGGGCCCGTCTTCGGCGCCACCAGGATTCCCAGTCCCCGCCGTAGACGATGCCAAGCATGGCGACCGCCAGGGCGGAGAACCACCACACCCACCGACGCGCGGCCTGCGGGTCGAGCCTGCCGAGGGCGAGCACCAGAGCGGCAGGCCCGAGAGCGACCGCGACCGCCAGGGCGACAGCGCCGAGCCTCCCGCGTCCCGTCCTCATCCGGCCCTCTTGGCGTCCGCAGCCGGCTCCGCGCCGGTCATGCCGTCCCGGACAAGTTCGTTGACCGTGGCCGTCCTGACGTGCTCAGGGTCCGCTAACCACGGCTCGCCGCCGGTCAGCGGAGCAAGCTGCCACCGGTCGCCGTCCCGTCCCTGGTACGCGCCGACAACGCCCGCCGACAGGTCCACCACGGGGTCACCAACGCGCGGTGTCCCTAGCGGCGTCACGGCGCCCGTGCGGCGGTCCTCGGCGGCAAGGGCGTCCACCCCGGCCCGGATCACCTCGGCGAGCCGGAGAGCCGTCTCCGGCATCACGCTGCCCAGGTTCACCAGGACTCGCCCCGTCACAATCGACGGGGGGTCCACCGACAGCGAGGGCAGCGGGCAGCCCGCCTCTTTGGTCGCCCCCCGGAGTTCGGCGCAAGCCTCCTTGGCCTGCGCCTGCAACCCCTCGGCGAGTTGGGAGAGCAGGGAGCTAGTCATTGCGGCCCCCGTCTCCGAGGATCGCCGAGAGCAGCGCGTCCCAGTCGTACGGGGTGCCCGCGTCGATCCGGTCCACGATGGACCGAAGAGTGTCCGCCGGGCGAGCGCCGCCCATCATCCAGTCGTACAAGTCTCGGCGGCGCTGTCGGTCCGCCTCGCTTCGCCTTGCCACCGTGCCCCCGGTCGTTGAGTCGTGGGTGGGACTTAACGACCGTAGAGCCGTGACGAACGGTCAGATAGATACCACTCGCCGTAGTTTGAGGCGCACTGTGAGGGAAGTACCACGGAGCGTGGTAGTTATGCCACCACCCCCAGGAAGGCCGCCATGTCTCGCATGTCCTGTGTAAGGGTTCGCTTGCGCGAACGGAGGATGTCGCCCATGACGTACCGCGCCATTGGCTGGTGCCGGAGCCAGGCCCCCGAGGTCTCCTTGAGCCCGAGCAGTTCGGTCATGGCGTCCTGGTGCGACCCGAGCCGCACGTGAGCCTGTGCCACGTCGAGCCGGTGACGGCCCCAGTTTGGGGCGGTGGGCTTCCCAATTGTCCGCAGGGCCTTGCCACTTAGGACCCCCTCGTCAGCACGCCGGAGCACTCCGCGCGAGTCGCCGATGAGCGCAAGATCCTCGGTCGCTTTCATCTCAGCCGTAACCGGACCGAATCCGCCCCAGTGATTCGGGAAGCTGTCGTGTTCGGAGCCGATAGCGCTTGCGGCCGTGGCCGCCATTCGCCGAGCCTCCCGCGCCACGTCGGGCCGGTTGTTGCGCACCGAGGCTGACGCCACTCGCAACCACAGCTCGCCCCAGACGGCCAACTGTTCGTTAGTAGCGCCCGACATGCGAGGTTCCATCAACTCGGCTGTACTGGCGGCAAGTTGCTCGCTCTCGTCGAATCGGTCTTGCCGGAGCAAGAGCCAGCACATGCCCACGATGCCGGTACCTGCGGTAAGGGTCTGGCCGGTCTCCCGGCTCAGGCGAATGGCGGACGCAAGAGCGTGATACGCCATGTCGTATTGCCGAACCTGCGTCAGGTACTTGCCCGTGAGCAACAGCGCATGGCTGTACGCCACTTGGGCTTCGTGCTGGTCGTCGCCGTCTGCGGCTGCGGCTGTCGCCTCGGCGGTCCGCAACAGATCAGGCAATCGCCGGGCTACCGAGTCGTACCGGTCTGCCCAGTAGAGAGCGTGACTGTCCTCGATGCGCTGCCGAAGCTCGCGCACGTTGCCTGCCCCTGCGGTGCTGACCACGGGCGCGTTGAGCCCTACGGGGGGCATCAGTGCCATCCGCAGGTCTACCAGGTTGCGCCGGGTCGCTTCGTCGCCCACCACAGGCGCGGGAGAGTCCGCAGCGAAAAGCGCGGAGGTAGCGACGCCCAACGCACGGGCAAGCGTGTGGAGTGTGTCGGTACGTACTTCTCCGCCCTGTTCGATCTTGCGGACCGTGCCAATGGACAGGCCCGATTCGTCGGCTAGCTGCTGCTGGCTCCAGCCGGCAGCCCGGCGGTACTTACGAACGTTCTCTGACAGCTCGTTTGACATAGCCTCACCCATCCTCGGCACCACGGTACGCGCGCCGTGTGCCGCTGCTCCGTCCACAGGTGCCCATACCCGCCAAAGGGCCGGAGGGCAACACCGCCAACGGTGCCATGTCCAACGGCGGGCCGGACCAGTTCCCGTCAACTGATCCGACCCGCCTTGCTGGGCTCAGGCAGCCAGGGCAAGCAGCTCGACCACCAGGGCGCGAGTTGTCACCGGCACCGAGGCGAGCACCACCGAGGGCGCGGGCTCACCCGGGGTCCGGTCCACCAGCCACAGCGCCCACGCGGGATCGGCTCGGCGCCCGGGGACGCGGCGGACCGCGATGCCGTACCGCTCGGCCAGGCCGTAGCCGACCAGGTGACCGCCGAGGCGGAACCCGACCGACCAGGCCGTGACTTCGCAGTCGTAGGACAGCAGGAACTCACGCCGGGTGCTCACGCCGCCTCCAGCATGGTCGGGGCCGGCTGGTGGAGCCCGTGGGCGCACCCGGTTACCGGCTCGTCCCACTGCACCCAACGGCCGGTCTCGGCGCTGCGGACCCATTCAACGAAGCCAGCGAGCCCGTCCGTCTCGGTGTCTCGGGCCAGCACGCGGAACGCCTGATACGGGCTGCGGGCGACCAGGCGGGCGACGATCCCGCCTTGAGTCTCCAGCGTGCGGTACAGGTCGTGGCAGCGGTGAATGCGGGTCTCGCCGAACAGCTCGGGCAGCTCGGGGCAGGTGGGCCACACTCCGGGCAGGCTTCCCCCGGACGCGGACACGACGACAGTCGTTCGAACTCGAAACTCGTTGCGGTGCGTAACCATGACCTGACGTTAAACCACAGGACCGACAATCGGCAGCCCTTTTCTTGGTGTGATCTAGACCACTCCTTAAGCTTCCCATTAGGTAGTCTTTACCACCGACAAGGGCCCCTGACCTGCATGTTTCGTAGCGTGTCGCGTTCCGCGGTTTGTCGTGGACACAATTGTCTGTGGACATGAAAAAATCCCCCCTCGCCGAAGCAAGGGGGGGCCTTTTCAGTGACTCACAGTCATCAGATCATGTCGAATAGTGTTCATCCTTCAACTTCCTTGGCTGCGACAGGAGTAGGGCAGCCTGGCCGGCCCGGCGGACCACCGTGGCCACGGTCCGCCCCTCGGCGTCCCGAACGTGGACGTCCACCAGGGCACCGCACCGGGTGATCTCAACTGTCCCTCCGTCGCGGGTCGGCAGGGTCACCACGTCTGCGCTCCGGCCTGGTACAGCTCGCCGAAACGTTTCTGCGCCTTGCATCGGGCCTCGTGCACGGCCTTGCGCGTGATGCCCATCTCGTCGGCCAGCTCGGCGTCACCGCCGTGCGCGGCGTAGTCCCGGACGGGGGCAATACCGTGGTCCGCCTTGAGTACGTGGCGCTGCCGATCGCTCAACAGGCCGAGCGTGCGGTGAACTTGGTCCCGGATGACCGTTCGCCGGGTGGTCTCGAAGTCGGCCGCCTCGACCAGATCGACGGGCACGGCCGCGATGGTGGCCACCACGTCCCCGAGGGTGACGGACGGAACCTCTCCGGTGTCGAGCACCCACGGCCGGTCGAGCGAGTCCATACCGAGCCACGCGAGAAGCGCGGCGTTCGCGCGGTCCGGTTCCATTCGGCGCGGCCCCATTTCAGCCGTGCTGGCGATTCGCACTGCCTCGTACGGGTCGCCGGCTGCGAGGGTCAAGGCAAGGTCGAAGTCCTTTGCCGTCTGCGCCGTGACCCCGGGCCGGGTAATTTCCCGGCGGTGGTCGCGCATGGCGGAAGTCATGGCCCGGGTGATGTAGGTCATGAATTGCTCGGGGGTCGTCCCCTCGAACGTCCGCAGGCTGTCCCACACAACCATGCGTCCGGCCTGCGCGAGGTCTTCCGCCAAGTCCTGGTCAAGGCGGCCCGCTTGTGTGGCAAAGTTCCTCGCTCGGCCGATCACCAGGGCGTCAGTTTCAGTGATCACGGCCGATATTGCGTCCATGTCATTGGCCTTAGCGGCGTAGAGCTGGTCAATGGTGAGGTGCGTCATGGGGCGTGCTCCGTGCTTCGGGGGCTTTGCTCCACGTGGGGAGCGGGGCTTGCCCGGAACGGGGCGTGCGGGGTCGAGAAATCGCCCCGCGGCCGTTAATGAATGCGCCTCAAAAAGGGCATAAAAATGCCCCGTCCCGGATTAGCAGGACGGGGCTTGCGCATTGCCTAATCGCTGCGTGGAACCAGATTCAGCGAATTGGCTATGTGGCGGCAAAGGTGTTATTACGGACTATTTCGGACAGGCGGGGCATACGCTTGAGTTCGTGCCCCAAGTCGAAACATTGAGGTGACCCCGAGTAGCGGATGCGGCTCCGCATCCCCCTTGGGGATGATCTCCAGAACTGCTGTATCCGCTGGTAGTAGGGGGTGCGACCCGAACCGTCATCGACTCGTGATCAGCAGGAGTGCAACTCTGTGACGGGCAATCAGTAATCGGCGCCGTACAGGCTCCCCCAGGACCGCCCGCCTATCTCGGCGTCGGCCGTGATGGGTACGCCGTACAGGCTCCACGTCATGCACTTCTCAAACTCGCGGGCAACGTCCTCGGCGTCCTCGCGCGGGGCCGAAGCCAACAGCTCATCGTGAATAGGGAGGCGGCAATAGTCGAGCAGCCCGGCCGCCTCGACATTCAGCATTGCCTGTCCAAGAACATCGCGGGCAACTGACTGGCAGGCGTAATTGACCACGGCGTAAGTGCGGTCCCGGTCCAAGGGGAGCCGCCGGCCAACGGCCGAGATGTAGACCATTCCGTTTTGGAAAGCCTCTCGCTGCCAGCGGGACGACGCCCTTTTGATCTCGGGGAACACCCGGTCGTACGCAGCAACCGCGTTGGCGATTTCGGATTCCGGGGCCCCGGTCTGCCTGGCGATACCGGTAACTCCGCCGCCGTAGACCTTGCCGAACCCGGCCGCCTTGAACAGTTTGCGGTCGGCTTTGGTGGCGTGCTCGCCCTTGATCAGCTCGGCCGTGAACTGGTGGATATCGAATTTCTCGCCCGAGGCGGCTCCGAGGAATCCGGCTTTCATGGCCTTGACGTTCGCCAGGGCCGCCAAGACGCGCATCTCGATTGCCTGAAAGTCCGTCGAGATCATGACGTGCCCCGGCTCGGCGAGGATTGCGCGGCGGATCACGTGATCCGAACTCGGTAGCTGGTGCAGCCCGTCCGTCACGGACATACGGCCCGTGCGCGCGGCCAGTGCTGACACCGTGGGGTGTATGCGCCCCTCGGTCGAGAGCTTGTGCAGGAAGCGTTCGGCGTAGCTGACACCCCACTTAGCGGCCCGCTTCCCCCGAAGTACCGCATCCGCGAGGGCACTTGGCTCCCGGGCGCCAATCCGCTGCCAGTCCCGGTCAAGGTCCGCGAGCGGGAGCAACACGGCTTTGTCCACCTTGAGCGCCCCGGCCTTTGTGCGCTCCGTCAGGGTCTCGCCGAGGGCTTGCAGTGCCTCGGCCACCTGCGCGGGACTGCCGAGCGAGACGACCCCGTACCGGGCCGCCACGGCCGCGTACCGCTCGGCCTCCTCGGCGAGCCGGCCAGCGAGGGCGCGTGCGTACTCCTGGTCAACCAGCAGCCCGGCCCGCTGCATCACGGCGCACAGCCGGGCTATGTGGTGCTCGTACTCGACCAGGCGGGCCGGGACGCCGAGGCGGTCCAGCTCGGCCCGCAGGACGGGCACCAGACGGGCGGTAAGGATCACGTCCAAACCGGCGTAGAGCAAAAAAGTAGGGTGGGTCAATTCGATATTCGCCCACCCGGTTTCCTTCGTGAACCCGAGGCTGTTGAAAACCTTCGTCAAGCCGTTCTGAGTATCCGGCGCGGACGGGTCAACCCAGCGCGCGGAAAGCGGCTTGAGTGCGGTTCCTATGCCGCCCTCTTGGGGCTGCCTCGGGTCGTGGAGCATCGCCAGAATGCGGCTGTCCGTGGTCCGGGGCGCGAGTTCTTCCAGCGGGATTCCCGCGCACCGGTTGATCACCAGCCAGTCATAGGCCGCATTGTGAATCAGGATCTCGCGGCACCGCCGCAGCGAGTCCCGGGCGTAAGCCTCGTGGTATCCGCCCCGCTCGTACAGGATCACCCAAGCGTCGTGCGCGTCCCCGAATTGGACCGTGCGGAGCCGGAAAGACGGGCCGTGGATATCAAGGCCCGTGGTTTCGGTATCGACCGCCACGGGGCCGCGCCGCCGGGCCCGGTCGAGCCATTCCCGGAATTCCTGTAGATCCTCGGGTGTCTCGGGCACGTGAACCGTGATGGTGTCTCCGGCAATCTGGTGCCGGTACTCAATCATGCTTCCCCCCGGAAACAAAAAAGGGGCCGCCCACCCGGTCAAGGTGGACGGCCCCGTGTGGTGCTGGTCAGGCGCCGAAAATGCCTGGCCCTGTCGGCTCGGGGCCCTGGCCGGCGAGCCGTACGCCCGCCAGCGCGATGCCCCGCTTAGTGGTCTTCCGGACCGCCCCGCGTTCCTCCATAGCGTCGTAGAAAGTGCGCCGAGTCCATTGCTCCCGAGCGGGAAGGTTCTCAGCCTCACACCACGCCAAATACTCGTTGAAAGCCTCGTTCCCGTTCATGAGAACGGAGTCTTCCGCGCGCTCCAGAATGCCCGGAAGAAAACCCGCGAGCGGGTCCGAGGTCTCGCGGTACTCACGCGATGCACCCGCGATGACCTGCGGGTCTTGCAGCCCTCGGCGGTGCCACTCGACCGCACCGCGCACCGCCCACGCGGCGATTCCCTCGGCCTCGGCCAACAGCTTCCGGTCCAGGTCCGGGTCACGCTCGTGCGGCGCGAAGTAGCGGGCGAAAGGCAGCAGCTTGACCCGACGCCAAAGCCCCTCGTCCTGCGACTTGAATTTAGGCTTGTGATTCGTCGCCAGCAGCAGCAGGAAGGACGGCTTGAATTCAAAAAATTCCTGGCGAAGAAAACGTGCCGAGATCATGTCCTTGCCGGTCACTCGCTTGAGGATTGATTCCGACATTGCCTTGCCGGACTCGCCCTCGCTGGCCATTACCAAACGGGCTCCGCGGAGGGCTGCCACATCGTTCGGGATACCGGCGTTCTTGCGTTCCTCGAAAGTTGCGAACGGCGTTGTCTTTGTGATGCTGCGGAACACGGAAGTAAGGGTGTCCACCAGAACACTCTTTCCGTTCGCTCCCTTTCCCCAGAGTACGCCGAACGCCTGCTCTGTCACGTGCCCGGTGATCCCGTAGCCCACCAGCCGCTGAATATAGGCGGGCATCTCCGGCATTCCAGGGAAGATTTCCAAGAGGAAGGATTCCCAGCGAGGGCACTGCGCGTACGGGTCATAGTCGATATCGAGCCCGTACGTCAGCAAGTCCCCGAGGTCGTGCGGGCGGATTTCTCCAGTCCGCAGGTCCACGGTCCCGTTCTTGAAATTCAGCAGGTCGGGCCGGTTGTCGAAATCCGAGGCGTCGATAGAGACGGACGGGACGGAACAAAGCTCGGTCAGCAGCGCGTCAATGCGCGAAGTCATAGTGAAGCCGCGCGCTAGCTGATTCTGACCGGCGAGCACCAGCGCCGCGCCCATGCGGTGGATTTCCTGCCGGACGCGCATATCCGAGCGGACCCATATTCGGCCGTTCCACGTGTAGAACCCGAGGCCCGCCGCGTACCGAATGGTGCCGTTGGTGAACGCCACCAGGGCGTGCGCGTTCATGGCGTCCGACTCCCCGTAGGTGGACACCAGGTCGGACAGGATGCGGGCCGCCTCGGTGCCCTGGTCGCGGGACACGGTGTCGGCCCCGGTGCGGGTGGCCAACTCGGCCGCGCGGGTGGCCTCTTGGGCTTCCGCCGGGGCGAGAGCCGGCCGGGCCACCTTGACCGCGCGGTGCAGCTCGCCCGCGAACGCCTCGGGCGCCGACTCGCGCCAGTCGGTCAAGTCCCAGCCACGGACGGGGATTTGGAGAACGTGGGCTGTCACTCCGTGCTCGGTCAGCCCCTCGGCGAGCCGGGCGGAGAACCCGGCCCCGGCGGTGTCGTGGTCGCCGCAGATCACCACCAGCGAGCCGCGCAGGCCCTCGGCCAACTCGGCTACCATCTCAGGGGAGTTGGCCAGTGAAGCGCCCCGGATAGCCAGTGCGTCATAGCCGACCCCTACGGCCGTCAGGGCGTCCCCCGGGCCCTCAGTCACCAGGACCACGCCCCACCCGCCGGTACCGCGCATCACCCCGTACGGCGCCCACCGCAGGCCCTCGGGGTTGGTCAGCGACAGCCACCGCCCCGGGCACTGGCCGGACAGGTCCCGACCCTGTAGGCCCCGAGGGGCCCCGTCGAACCCGACCAGGGGCACGGTCAGCCTCGGGTGCGCGGAGTAGGCCCGGGAGACGTACGGGAACCCCTCGGCCTGGTCGCCCGGGTCAACGCCGATCCGCAGCTCTGCGGCCGTCTCGGCGTCCACCCCGAACCGGTCAAGCAGGTACGCACGGGCGCGCTCGGCCCACTGGCCGGCGAAGTCCCCGAGGGCGAGCGAGCACCGGTCCACGTAGCCGGAGAGCGCGGCCACCAGGGCGACGGGGACCAGCTGCGGGCGCGCGGCCGGAACGGTGCTGCCGGGGCCGGTCACGTCGAACAGGTCCGGCCAGGACAACCGGGCGGCCCGGATCACGTCCTCGGTGCGGCACCCGGCCCGACAGGTCAACCTGACCTTGTTGTCTGCCCCGCGCCAGATGCGCAGGGACGGCCGCGAGTCGGAGTGTGCGGGGCACAGCGCCGCGTATCCGCCGTCGGCCTGGTCGAGCACCCCGGAGAACCGGGCGAGCAGGTCACGGAACAGCATGGGCCCCCCGAACGTCGCTCACCAGGTCGGCGAAGTCCCCGAGGGACAGCGAGACGTACCACCGGGCGGTTTCGAGCCCCCGGGCCCGGTACTCGACCCCGTACAGCCCGGCCGCGTCGTCCACGGGCACCCCGAGGTAGTTCCGCACGGCCGTCCACGTGCTCACCGAGACGTGCACCCGGCCCGAGGCCACGGGCTTGCCGCGCAGCTTGTGCACGACCACGCCGAACGGGAAATTGGCGTTCTCCGCCTCGGCATTCGCTTGCCGGAGCCAGGTCGGGACGGCCGGATTCCGTACGTCCTTGCATTCCAGAACAAACGGCCAACAGTGCACGTCGCCAACGTCCTTGGCGCCTTCCTGCGCGGCCCTGCGGACGTTCATCCCGTCAGCGGGATTCAGTAGCCGGCCCGCCGAGTCCACCAGCCCGAGAACCCGATTCAGGTAGTTGCGCACCGAGGATTCCCACGCGGTTCCCTGGCGCTTGTTGGGATTAGCCACGGTCAATCCACCCCCACAGCAGGTACGCCAGGGCGGCAATCAGCCCCAGCAGGCAAGCGGCCTCGCCGAGCAGCGAGACCACCAGCCAGAAGCCGAACGGCTCGGACGGAATGCTCACGCGCTGTCCCCCTGCCGAATCCGGGCACCCCGGGAAAAGGCGTGTGCCGCCGCAGCGAGATACCGCACCCAATCCGGGCGGGTCTTGTATCCGGGGACCATGACCACCACGTCACCCGGCCCCGCCGCGCGTACGTCCCCCAGAGGCGGAGCCGACTCCGCCGTGATTCGCAGTTCCATTGATCCCCCGTAGATTGCTAGTCGCGCTCGCCGGTAGCGCCCGGAACGATCAACCGCACGTGTTCGGCGGAAATCCATTCGGCGCGCAGCGTGCGGCGCTTTGCGAAACCGGATTCAACTCCGGTGGGGCGTACCAGCAGCATGGGGCGGAGTCGCCCGTTCTCCAGCCGCGTAGTGACCCGTAGAACGATCGCGTCAGCCATGCGCACGCGGTTCCCCATGCGTGCCGCGTAGGCGATCAGATCGCCCCTGTAAAGCTCCTCGCCGCCGTAGTCGGCGAGAACTCCCCGCTTACCCATCCTCGGCGTCCCCCTCGTATTCGATTTCAAGTAGCTGTGTGAATGCCGCGTATGCCTGCTGCGGCTGCACTGCGTTGCCGATGGCCTTTAGCTGCTGGCCTCGGGTGAGCCCGGGAATGCCCGTCACCCAGCCCGGGACAAATCCCATGAGCCATTCGGCAAACTTGGCCGTGACGCGGATTCCGCCGCGTGGTCCCCGTTCGGTGGGCGCGGGTGCCGGATAGCCGAACCGCTTTTCCCACTGGTGGATTACGGGGTGGTAGTCGCCCCACCATGCGGCAGGTGAATGACCAGAGTCCGCAGATTCATTCCGCCCTGTCGGGCCGGTCCCGTCCCCGGTCCGCCCAGCCCGTCTGAGGCTGTCGGAGTAGGGCAGTAGAAAGCACACTTCATCGGCAAGCGTGGCTCCGTGAGGTTGGCTTCGGGAAGCGGCAGACTGGGGGGGGGGGGGGGGGCCGCCCGGCCGTGTTGGGTGTGC
>NZ_JBFBFU010000049.1:0-44688 GCF_040684355.1 Kitasatospora sp. NPDC091276
GGGGCCGGGCGTGGGGGGGGGGCCCCCCCGCGCCGCCCGGGGGCCCCGGGGCGGCGCGGGGGGGGGGGGGGGGGCGGCGGGGGGGGGGGGGGGGGGGGGGGGGGGGGCGGCCCCCCCCCGCGACCGGAGCGAGGGTCGGGACGAGCCCCGCCCCGAGCGCCAGGCCCAGCATCCGGCGCCGGCGGACCCCGGAGGCCTCGTCGCGGTACGGCGGTCGGGATTCCATGGGTGACCTCCTGGTGTCGGCGCGGCGTCGGCGCGTGCGGGTGGCGGCCACCAGGATTCCGGCCGGGCGGGTCGGCCCGCCATCACCCGCAACGGTGAATCGTGGACGCAACGGGCCCGTGGCGGACGGGAAAGCGCTGGTAAATGGTTTGACGGTCGTTCAGGAGAGACCAACGATGGGCGCGAACGTTCGGCCGCGACCCTTCGGAGTGCCCCTTGAACAGTGCAGTCAAGCTGATCCGCAGCTCCCGCCTCACCCCGGCCGTCGACTACGCCTACGCGGCCCTGGTCGACGCCCCGGCCCGTTCGCTCTGGCTCGCCGGCGCCTGCCCGCTCGACACGGAGGGGCGGACGGTCGCCGTCGGCGACTACGCGGGCCAGGCGCACCAGGTGATGCGGAACCTGATAACCGCGCTGGAGGACGCCGGTGCCGGGCTGACCGACGTCGCCCGCACGACGGTGTACGTGGCCTCCGCCGACCAGGCCGACCTGGTCGCGGTGTGGGACGTGTACCGCGCCTACATGGGGGAGCACGACGCCCCCAGCACGCTGCTGGGGGTGTCGGTGCTCGGCTACGACGACCAGCTGGTGGAGGTGGAGGCGGTGGCCGTCCTGCCGTGACGCCTTCCAGCCTCCCGGTGTCCCGATTAGGAAACCGATCGTTCGGTTTTTCCCCGGAGAGGTGAGGTGTGGGGGCGGTGCCGCTTTCGGTCGTCCGGCGAAGGAACGGCGGCCCGTAGGCGAAATGCGGAGGATGCGGGCGGGAGGGGAGAAGCGTTTGAGGCGATTCCCCGACATCATCTTGTCGTCCGTAGGCCACCGGTAGCTAAGATACGGGGTGTTTGGTTTTGTTTTCCGGGAGCTCTGGGTGGGGTGGTTGCGGTGGTTCGGCAGGAGCGGGCGGTCCGGACGCGTCGGCTGATCCTGGAGGCGGCGGCGTCGGTCTTCGACGAGTTCGGCTACGAGGGCGCCACCATCGGCGAGGTGGTCGCGCGGGCCGGTGTGACGCGTGGTGCGGTGTATTTCCATTTCGCCTCCAAGCGGGATCTGGCCCAGGGCGTCGTCGAGGAGCAGTTCGTCCAGGACGGTGTGCCCGAACGGGTCTGCAAACTCCAGGAGTTCGTGGACACCGGGATGGTGGTGGCGTATCTGATGCCACGTGATCCGCTGCTGAGCGCGGGGGCCCGGCTCTCGCTGGGCCAGGACGTCTTCGACGACCTCGGCGGCGGCGCGATCCCCGGCTGGATCAGCCGGCTGGAGGCGCTGCTGGTCGCGGCCGGCGAGCGGGGTGAACTGCTGCCGCACGTCGTCCCGGCCGACACCGCGTGGCTGGTCACGGCGGCGTGGACGGGTGTGCAGATCCAGTCGCAGAAGCTGTCCGGGCGCGCGGACTTGGAGCGGCGGGCCGCCGGGCTGTTCCAGCACCTGATGCCGAGCATCACGGTGCCGGGTGTGCTCGGCTCGCTGCAGATGGGCCCGGACCGCGGTGCCCAGGTGGTCGCCGAGGTGGCGGCCGCCCGCGCGGCGGCGGAGGGCGCCGGGGTGCAGGGCGGGGCGCGGTCGGCCGCCCGGCCGGTCGCGGTCGCGGACGAGGTCGGTGTGGGCTGACGGTCCGGCACCGGCCGGAAATCGCTTCGGCTGGTGCGGAGTTGACCAGGACTCGGTGGCCCCCTGCGCGCGGGGGCGTCCGGGCGGTGGTCGGCCCGATGGTCGGTCCGGTGGTCGGTCCGACGGTCGGCCGACCGGCGGTGCGCGCGGAGTGCGGGCGAATTGGTGGCGGCGCGGGATCCACGGGGGTCCGACGCCGCCTTCGGTTTGCCCGCACTCCGCTGCGCGTGGTGGCCGGTTCGTGGCGCAGGGTGGCCGCCGCGCCCGTCTGTCCGAGGCGGGCCGCCCATCCCAAGAAACAAACAGCACGTTCGGTTTTGTATTGACAAACCGCGCGTCCTGTTTTTGACTGGTGACAGTCGCCCTAGGGGTGTCGACCCGGGTGCCGGCCGCGGCGGATCGGCCTGCGGCGTTCCGTGTGATTGGGGTGGTCATCGTGGAAATTCGGGTGCTCGGGGCGTTGGACGTCCGGGTGTGCGGGGTGTCGGTGGTGCCATCGGCGCCGAAACCGCGGCAGGTGCTGGGGCTGCTGGCCCTGCGGGCCGACCAGGTGGTGTCGGCCGGGGTGCTGGCCGAGGAGCTGTGGTCGGGCCGCCCGCCGCGCAGCGCGCGCACGACGGTGCAGACGTACGTGCTGCAACTGCGCGACATGATCGACCGGGCGCTCGGGCAGGTCGCCCCGGCGGCAGGGGTCTCCTGCGCCAAGGACGTGCTGGTGACCTCACCGGGCGGCTACATGCTGAACAGCGGCGGCGGGTTGACGGACGTCCGGGAGTTCGAGCGCCTGGCCGGCATGGGCTACCGGGCCATGGACGGCGACGACCACCCGCTGGCCGCCCGGATGCTCGGCGAGGCGCTCGGCCTGTGGCGCGGTCCGGCCTTCGCCGACGTCCCGGCGGGCGGCCAACTCGCTGTCGAGGCCAAGCGGTTGGAGGAGACGCGGCTCTGCGCGCTGGACCAGCGGATCGAGGCCGACCTGCGGCTGGGCCGCCACCGCGTCCTGCTCGCCGAACTCACCGTCCTGGTCGACCGCTACCGCACCCACGAGAGCCTGCACGGCCAGTACATGATCGCCCTGCACCGCTCCGGCCGACGAGGCGAGGCCCTGGAGGCCTACCAGCGCCTGCGCAACACCCTGGTACGGGAGTTGGGCATGGAGCCGTCCACCGGACTGCGACGGCTCCAGCGCTCCATCCTGCTCGCCGGCCCGGAGCGGCCCGAGCGCCCCGAGCGCCCGGAGCGCGAGGCGGCCGCGACCGCTTCGCCGGAGGGGTCCGCGGCCCGGTTCACCCGGGTCGGCTGAGGACGCGCGGCAGGCGCCGTCGCTGCCGGGGCGCTGCTCGTGTGTGGTCGGAACGTGCTCGTCGTTGTGAGGGGTGTGGGTCGGGTGGTGCAGGAGAGGTCGGAACGGACACGCGGACGGCTGGTCGAGGCGGGGGCGGTGCTGTTCGACCGCTGCGGCTATGCGGGGGCCACGCTCGGCGAGATCGCCGGCGCCGCGGGAGTGACGAAGGGTGCGCTCTACTTCCACTTCGCGTCCAAGGAGGAGCTGGCGCAGGCGGTGTTCCAGCGGGCCGAGCGCTCGCTGCGGGGCGCCTGCGGCGGTCTGCGGGCCACCTCCTCCCCCCTGCAGACGCTGATCGACGTGGGCTACTGGCTGGTCGACGCCCTGGGGTCGGACGCGGTGGTCCGGGCGGCGTTCCGCCTCGGCCGGGAGGGCGGCTGGCAGTCACGGACCGCCGCGTTCGCTCCCGCCACGCCCGCCCCCGGCGCGCCGGTCGCGGGCGTGCGGGGCTTCCACGGCGTCTGGGCCGGTGTCGTCCGGGAGTTGCTGACCGGCGCCCGGCGTGCCGGCGAGCTGCGCGACCGCTCGGGCGATCCCGGCCCGGAGACCCTGGTGGTGGCGGCGGCCTGCGGGCTGGAGGTCGTCTTCGGCGACGGCTGCCCGGGCGAGGAGCGCGCCCGCCGGGTCGGCGCCCTGTGGGAGTGGCTGCTGCCCTGCCTCGTCCCCCCGGGCTCCTCAAGCGCCTACCGGACCAGGCCGCTGACGTCGCTGCCAGGCTGAGCAGGCGGTTCAGGGGCGGACAGGCGGGGCGCCTGGTGCGGCGCGCCCCGCCCCGGGCCCGGTCACGCCGTGTGGAGGCGCTCCGCCAGGCCGGCGGCTGTGAAGGCGGCCACCAGGTCGTCGCGGTCCTCGGTGAAGTGGGCCCAGCTGTCGTGGTGGACGAGGACGACCCGGCGGGCGTCGAGGATCGCGGCGGCCTCGGCGGCCTGGGCGCTGTCCAGGACGATGGGCGCGCCGTCGAAGAGGGCGGCGAAGCGGGGAGCCCCGGCGAAGAGGATCGCGGTGTCCACGGGGGCGAAGCGTTCGGCGATCTCCCCGACGGCGGGGAGGGAGGCGTTGTCCCCGCTGACGTAGACGGTGGGCAGCCCGTCCCCGGTCAGGACGAAGCCGACGACCTGGCCGGTGGCGGCCTCCACCTCCTCGCGGGCCCCGGGCCCGTGGAGGGCGGGCACGCCGGTCACGGTGAGGGTGCCGCCGCCGGGGCGGTCCAGCGTGACCGACTCCCAGTCGGCCAGTCCCCGGGCCGTGCCGCCGAGGCGCAGGCCGCCGCCGGGGGTGGTGAGGGTGAGCGGGACGTCGGCGAGCAGGGCCCGGCCGGAGTGGTCGAGGTTGTCGGGGTGCTCGTCGTGGGAGAGCAGGACGACGTCGACGCGGCCGGCGTCGGCGGGGCTCCCGGAGGAGGGCGCGGTCTTGGTGAGGAGCGGGCCGCCCGGCCGCTGGTAGTCGCCCGGGCCGTCGAAGGTCGGGTCGGTGAGGAAGCGCAGGCCTCCGTACTCGAAGAGGGCGGTCGGGCCGCCGAAGAGGCGGACGGGGAACTGCTCGGCGGTCGTGTCGGAAGAAGCCATGGTGAAGCACACCTCACGGTTGAGAGTGGTTTATCCGTGAGGAAAGCTAGCCGGTTCTCACGGATGAGTGCAAGCGCTACCATGAGACTCATGACGGACGCCGCGGACACCGCCACTGACGAGACCGCCGTGCCACCCGCGCCGGGCGAGCAGCTGTACCCCTCGCTCGCTCTGGTCAACAGCGCCGTCACGCTGCCCGGCGGACACGTCGTCGACAGCCTCGGCACGCCGGCCGCCGCCGGCCGGTGGCTCCTGGAGCACGGCCTCGCCCCGGCCGACGCGGGCCTTCAGGAGATGTGCACGGCGCAGGTGCGCTCGATGCGCGAACAGGTCAGGACGCTGTTCGCCGCCCGCGTCGCGGAGCTGCCCGCACCCTCCTCGGCCCTGGCCGCCGTCAACGACGCCCTGACCCGCCTGCCCACGGCCCGGCTGCTGCGGTGGGACGACGGCAGCGGCCCCTACCGCGCGGCCCCCCACCCCACCACCGAGATCGTCGACCACGCCCTGGCCGCCCTCGCCGCCGATGCCGCCGACCTGCTCACCGGGCCCGAAGCGGCCCGTCTCACCGCCTGCGGCTCCACCCCGTGCACCCGGTACCTCCTCCGGCACGGCCGGCGCCACTGGTGCTCCACCCGCTGCGGCGACCGCGCCCGCGCGGCCCGCGCCTACGCCCGGCGCACCCGGCCCCAGCCCGACTGACCGGGCCGGCGCCCTCGCCCGGCGCCCTCGCCGACGGCCCTGGTCGACACCCCTGGCCGGTGCGGGCCGCACCCCCCCGGGCCCGGTCCGTGCGAGCCGCGTTCGAACGGGCCGAATGTCAGTGCGGCTCGCCATGATGGCGGTATGAAGGACGCAGCCACCCTGGCCCCTCCCGCTGCCCTGGCCTCCCCTCAGGCCTACGCCGACGCCGTCGCCGCCGCCGTACGGGCCGCCGCCGCGTACTACGCCGACGGCTCCGCCCCGCTCGGCGACGACGAGTACGACGCCCTGGTGCGGGCGATCGAGGCCTACGAGCACGAGCACCCGGACGAGGCGCTGCCCGAGTCGCCCACCGGCAAGGTGGCCGGCGGCGCGGCGGTCGGCGACGTCCCGCACAGCGCGCCGATGCTCTCCCTCGACAACGTCTTCTCGGCCGAGGAGCTGGAGTCCTGGGCGGCCGGCCTGGAGCGCCGGCTCGGCCGGCCGGTCGCCGGCTGGTGCGTCGAACCGAAACTGGACGGCCTCGCCGTCGCCGCCCGCTACCGGGCCGGCCGGCTCACCCAGGTGCTGACCAGGGGCGACGGTCTGGCGGGGGAGGACATCACCGCCGCCGCCGACGCCGTGCTCGGCCTGCCCGCCCGGCTCGCCGAACCGGTCGACGTCGAGCTGCGCGGCGAGGTGCTGCTCACTCACGAGCAGTTCGAGCAGGCCAACGCCGTCCGCACCGCGCACGGCGCCACCCCGTTCGCCCACCCGCGCAGCGGCGCGGCCGGCACCCTGCGCGCCAAGGACCGCGCCTACCGCGTCGAACTCACCTTCTTCGCCTACGACGCCCTCGGCCTGCCCGGCCTCGACCACGCCGCCCTGCTCGCCCGGCTGGCCGTCCTCGGCGCCAACACCGCCGCCAGCACCGACGCCGCGCCGCGCCGCTGCGCGACCCTCGCCGAGGCACAGCAGCGGATCGACGAGATCGCGGGCCTGCGCGCCGCGCTGCCCTTCGGGATCGACGGCGTGGTGGTGAAGGCGGACGCGGTGGCCGACCAGGAGGCGGCCGGGTCCGGCTCCCGCGCGCCGCGCTGGGCGGTGGCCCGCAAGCTGGCGGCGCAGCACAAGGTCACCCGGCTGCTCGGCGTCGAGTGGAACGTCGGTCGCACCGGGATCATCGCGCCCCGGGCCGTCCTCGAACCGGTGGTGATCGACGGCGTCACCGTCACCTACGCGACCCTGCACAACCCGGCCGACATCGGGCGCCGCGGGCTGATGATCGGCGACCAGGTGTTCGTCTACCGGGCCGGCGACGTGATCCCGCGGGTCGAGGCGCCCCTGGCCGACCAGCGCACCGGCGCCGAGCAGCCGATCGCCTTCCCCGAGGTCTGCCCGCGCTGCGGCGACGCCATCGACACCTCCGAGCAGCGTTGGCGCTGCGTGCGCGGCCGGGCCTGCCAGACGGTCGCCTCGGTGATCTACGCGGCCGGGCGCGACCAGCTCGACATCGAGGGCCTCGGCGGCACCCGCGCCGTCCAGCTGGTCGAGGCCGGGCTGGTCGGCGACCTCGCCGACCTGTTCACCCTCACCCGGGAGCAGCTGCTCACCCTGGAGCGGATGGGCGACACCAGCGCCGACAACCTGCTCGCCGCGATCGAGACCGCCCGCAGCCGCCCGCTGAACCGGGTGTTCTGCGCCCTCGGCATCCGCGGCACCGGCCGGACGATGTCCCGCCGACTCGCCGCGCACTTCGGCAGCATGGCCGCGATCCGCGCCGCCGACGCCGCGGCGCTGGCCGGCGTGGACGGCATCGGCGTCGAGAAGGCCGCCGTGATCGTCGCCGAACTCGCCGATGTGGCACCGCTGTTGGAGCGGCTCTTGGCGCAGGGCGTCGGCACGGCGGTGACCGAGCCGACGGCTCCCGCCGACCGGGCCGCGGACGGCGGCGCGGCGTCCGCGGGCGACACCGCGGCGGGCCCGCTGGCCGGCCAGAGCGTGGTCGTCACCGGCAGCATGACCGGAGCCCTCGCCGAGCTCTCCCGCAACGCGATGAACGAGCTGATCGAACGCGCCGGCGGCAAGGCCTCCTCGTCGGTGTCCAAGCGCACCACCCTCCTCGTCGCGGGCGAGAAGGCCGGCTCCAAGCGTGCCAAGGCGGAGGAGCTCGGAGTGCCCGTCATGACCCCGGAGGAGTTCGCCGCCCTGGTCGCCGAGCAGCTCGGCTAGGCCAGCCGGGCGGACAGCCGGACAGCCGGACAGGACCTGGGCCCGGAAGACCAGTTGATCGCCCGCGCCAAGGGTGCGGTAGGGTGGCCGACGCCGTGTACGACCGCGACTCAAGGAGGTGAGCCCCATTACCGGTATGTCCGAGCGGGTGCTCCCGGAGCGCGGCCGTGCGGGCGCGTCGCGCGCGTAGCGCGGACGCGTCGGCGCGGTGCCGGCCCTTGCGGGAGCCCTGACGGAGTCGTTCGTCCTGCTCCCGATTCCCCCAAGGGGTCATCTTGTCGGTTTTTGCCTCCGCAGCTCTCCGTTCCTCGGTCGTCGCCCGGCTGCGTGCCGCCGGTTGCGTGTTCGCCGAGGACGAGGCGCGGGTCCTGCTCGCCGCCGCCGCGACACCGGCAGACCTGGCCGTGATGGTCCGGGCCCGGGCCGAGGGCCGGCCGCTGGAACACGTCGTCGGCTGGGCCGAGTTCGCCGGGCTGCGGATCGCCGTCGACCCGGGCGTGTTCGTGCCGCGCCGCCGCAGCGAGTTCCTGGCCGCCACGGCCACCGAGCTCACCGGCCCGGGCGCCGTGGTCGTCGACCTCTGCTGCGGCAGCGGCGCCCTCGGCGCCGCCGTGGCGGCCGCCGCCGCGCACCCGGTCGAGCTCTACGCGGCGGACGTCGACCCGGTCGCCGTCCGCTGCGCCCGCCGCAACCTCACCGGGCCCGGGGCCCCGGTCTTCGAGGGCGACCTGTTCGTCGCGCTGCCCGCCGCCCTGCGCGGCCGGATCGACGTCCTGCTCGCCAACGTCCCGTACGTCCCCAGCGCCGACATCGCGCTGCTGCCGACGGAGGCCCGGCTGCACGAGGCCCGGCCGGCGCTGGACGGCGGCGCCGACGGTCTGGACGTGCTGCGCCGGGTGGCCGCCGAGGCGCCGCACTGGCTGGCCCCGGGCGGGTCGCTGCTGTTCGAGACCAGCGAACGGCAGACCCCGACGGCCCTGGCCGTCGCCCGCGCGGCCGGCCTCGACGCCGTCGACGCCTGGTGCGAGGACCTGGACGCGACGGTCGTCACCGCGACCCTGCGCTGACGGGGCCGCAGCCCGCCTCCCGCCTCCCGGTGGCAGGGGCGGGCCCGGCGGCCGGCTGGGCGCTCACAGCTCGCGGATCTCACGCCTGGTCAGCGCGTACCCGAACGCGCCCGTCAAACAGAGCCCGGTCGTCGCGAACACCCCCCGGCTCCCGAAGGCGTCCACCGCCGCGCCGGCCGCGATCACCGAGATCGGGAAGACTCCCAGCGCGCAGAAGGTGACGGCCGCCATGACCCGGGCCAGCAAGGCGGGCGGGGTGCTCTTCTGCACGCCGGTGACGATCAGGACGTTGGTCACCGTGCTGGCGCCGCCGGCCAGGCAGAGCAGCAGCACGGCGCCGACAAGGCCGGTGAACGGCACCAGCCCGATCGCCGCACCCATCACCAGACCGGAGAGCATCGCCGTGCGGCCCCGCGAGCGCACCTCGGTGAGGCCGGCCGCGAACAGGCCGCCGACCAGCGCACCGCCGGTGAACGCGGCCAGCAGCAGGCCCAGCCCGACGGCACCGGCGCCGAAGCCGTGGGTGGCCAGGGTCGGCAGGGCGACACGGGTGGCGCCGCCCACCGTCAGGTTCGCGATCACCGTCACCGTCAGCACCGCGCGCAGCAACGGCGACTCCCGCAGCAGGCCACGGAAGTTCTTCGGTACGGAGGCACGTTCGGAGATCGGGCTGGCGGGTGCGACGAGGTTGCCGCGACCGATCAGCAACAGCGTGGCCGCCGACACGGCGAAGGTGGCCGCGTCCAGGCCCAGTGCGGCGGCCGGGCTGAGCCAGGCGACCAGCGGGCCGGCCAGCGCCGGACCGAGCAGACCGGCTCCGAAGGTGACCGTACTGTTCAGTGCGTTGCCCGCGTGCAGGTCCTCGGAGGGCAGCAGGGTCGGGGTGATCGCCCAGGCGGCCGGCAGGAACACCCCTGCTCCGAGGCCGACCAGCAGCGCGAGCCCGCCGATCAGCCAGAAGTTCGCCGCCCCGCCGGCGGCGATCGCGCACAGCCCGGCGGTGGCGAGCAGCCGGCCGAGGTCGGCGGCCAGCATCACCCGGCGGGCGCCGAACCGGTCGGCGAGCATCCCGCCGAGCGGGGTGGCGGCCAGCCGTCCCGCGCCGTAGGCGGCGACCACCAGACTCAGCTGGCGGGCGCCTCCGGCGAGGGAGTAGACCAGCAGCGGCAGGGCGACCACCTGGAACGCGTTGCCGAACTCCGAGGTGCCCTGCCCGATCACCAGCAGCCGGAAGCCCCGCGCACGCAGGGGTGCGACGCTGATCCGGGGGCGGAACCGCAACAGCCCCGCCGCGCCGCCTGCTCGCGCGCCGCCCGTCCCCGCGCCGCCCGTCCCCGTACTGCCCGTCCCCGTACTGCCCGTCCCCGTGCTGCCTGTCCCCGTGCCGCCCGTCCCTGTGCTGCCTGTCCCCGCGCTGTCCGTCCCCGTATCGCTTGCTCCCGCGCCGCTAGCCATCGAGCGAGACCGGCAGCGACTCCAGGCCGCGCAGCATGATCGTGTTGCGCCAGGGCAGGGTCTCCTCCGCGGCGGCCAGCTCGATCCGCGTGAAGCGCTCCAGCAGGCCGGTCAGCGCGACCTCGCTCTCCAGCTTGCCGAGGAAGGAGCCGAGGCACCGGTGCAGGCCCTGCCCGAAGGCCAGGTGGCCCGGATCGCCCCGGTCCAGGATCAGCCGGTCGGGATCGGTGAATCGGGCCGGGTCCCGGTTGGCCGCGCCGAGCGAGAGCAGCACCAGCTCGTCCGCCGGGATCTCCACGTCGCCGACCATCACGTCGGCGTTCGTGAACCGCAGCGTGGCCATGCTCACCGGAGACTCGTAGCGGAGGAACTCGTCGATCGCGACCGGCATCGCCGCCGGGTTGGCGCGCAACCAGGCGAGCTGGTCGGGGTGGTGGAGCAGCGCCAGGGTGGCGGTGCCGAGCAGGTTGACGGTGGTCTCGTGGCCGCCGATCAGCAGCAGGAAGACCATCGAGAACACCTCCCGCTCGGTGAGTTCACCGGCGTCACAGGCCTGGACCAGGTCGGTCAGGATGTCCGCGCTCGGCGACGCCCGCCGGGCCGTCATCAACTCGCGCAGGTAGTCGTTCAGTTCGGCGGTGGCCTGGTCGAAGGTCATGTCGCCGCCCTGGGTCAGGATCGCCGTCGACCAGGTGCGGAAGGCCTGCATGTCCTCCGGTGGGAAGCCCAGCAGCTCACAGATGATCATGATCGGCAGCGGGAAGGCGAAGTCCGTCACCAGGTCGGCGGTCTCCCGCCCGCGCAGCCCGTCCAGCAGGCCGCCGGCGATGCGCTCGACCAGCGGTCGCATCAGATCGACCCGCCGGCGGGTGAAGACGCCCTGGATCAGCCGGCGCAGCCGGGTGTGGTCCGGCGGGTCGCTGTTGAGCATGTGGACCACCTCCGAACCGAGCGTCAGGCCGGAGCCCCGCCCGCTCGCGATGGCCTGGCTGCGGCGGACGTCCTGCCCGAAGCGCGGGTCCATCAGCGCGGCCCGGACGTCCTGGTGGCGCGTCACCAGATAGACGGGCAGGCCCTCGCCGAACTCCACGACGGAGACCGCGCCGGCCTCGCGGATCCGGGCGAGCGTGGGGTAGGGGTCGCGGATGAAGGCGGACATCCGCGCGGCGGCGTCGTCGACCGCGGTGGTCATGGATCACTCCTCGGGCTCGAACTCCGGCAACTACACGGTCAGCGACGGGAAGGGCCAGCGGCGCACCCGCATGGGCAGGAACCAGGCGCGGCCGGCCTGTTCGGCGATCAGGCCGGCCGCGGCGAAGTCCCGGTGGACGGCGTCCGGCAGCCGGCCGACCTCGACGCCGTCGGCCAGCGCCTCGACCTGCGCCAGGTGGCCCGGCTCGTCGATGGTGAACAGCTCCAGCGTCCCGAACCGGCGGTCGCGCACCTCGACGAAGCCGGGGCCGCGCCGGAAGACGCACTTGCTCGGGTAGTACGTGGCGCGCCAGTCGGCGACGACGTCCTCGGGGCCGCCGGTCAACTGCTCGGGCGGGTACAGGTGGTGGAACCGGCGCTGTGCCGCGCAGCCGTCCGTGCAGTCGGCCTGCCAGAGCACGGCCAGCCCCTGCCCGGTCGCCTCGCGCAGCAGCATCAGCGCCCGCGCGGAGGCCGCCGGCGCGTCCGCGCAGAGCCGCACCGGCTCGGTGAGCCGCAGGCAGCGGACCCCGGCGCGGTGCAGTTCGGTGACCTCCGCCTCCGCCGGGCCGGACAGGGTGCGGTGGCCGAGCGCGAAGCCCGGCAACTCCCGGGCGTCGGGGTCGTAGTCGAGCCAGAGCTCGACCTCCGGGCCGGCCGCGCGCCAGGAGGCGGCATCGGTCCTTCCCACAACAGCCTTTCCCGCAACAGTCCTTCCCACAACGGTCCTTTCCGCAACGGTCCTTCCGGGGTCGGCCCTTCCGGTATCGGTCCGTTCAGCCGATCGTGACGGCATCGAGCACCTCCTCGGCGTGGGGGCGGGCGGCGGCGGGGCCGTGCCGGTGCTGCATCCGCATCAGCACCTGGTTGTCGGACTCGACGGCGACCTGGAGGAAACCGTCCCCGTCGTGGAACAGCAGGCCCAGCGCGGTGAAGCGCTCCAGCACCGGCTCGACCGCCGCCGCGCCGCCGGGCAGCTTGGCGGCCAGCGCGGTGGTCGAGCGGGGCTGGTTCAGCAGCCGGAAGGCGGCGAGCTCCACCGGATCGGTCAGCTCGACCACCCGCCAGTCGTACCCGGGGCGGGTGTTGACGAGCGCGATCCGCCCGCCCGCGTCCCGGTAGCTGAGCCGGCTGTCGGGGAACCGCGCGATCCAGGTGCCCACCGCCGTGCTCAACCGTTCCGCCAGGTCGCCGCCGATCCCGCGCGGCGGTGCGCTGAACACGTAGGCCAGTTCGGCCAGTTCGCTCTCCGGCAGGCGGTAGGTCGCGCCGTACTGGAAGGCCGGTCGGGTGATCGCGAAGCCCAGCTCGGGGCGGTCGAAGTACGGGCTGAACCGCTCGATCGCGATCCGGCCCGCTCCGGTCGGCGGGTCCAGGTGGTGCAGTACGGGCAGTTGGCGGATCACCGACTCGTAGTCGGCCGGCTGCTCGCCCGGGAAGCCGTAGAGGTAGTTCCAGCTCACCGACACTCCGGCGCTCTGCGCGTCCCGCAGCGCGCGGACGTTCTGGCAGCCCGTCACCCCCTTGTCCATGATCCGCAGGACCCGGGTGCTCAGGCTCTCGATGCCGGGCTGCACCTGGGCCGCGCCCGAGTCGCCGAGGAGTTGGAACTGGTGGCGGCGCAGGTTGGCCTTGATCTCGAAGTGCAGCCGCAGATCCACCGGGAGCTCGGCGAGCGACTTCAGGACGGTGTCGAAGTAGCCCATGTCCAGGATGTTGTCGACCACGTAGACGTCCAGCAGCTGGTGGCGTTCGGCGAGCGCGAGCACCTCGGCGAGGAAGTCGGCCGGCGGCTTGGAGCGGAACTCCATCGAGGAGCCGTTGAGCCCGCAGAAGGTGCAGTGGTGCTTCTCGCCCCACCAGCAGCCCCGGGAGCCTTCGACGACCAGCTTGGGATCGACCCAGCCGGCCGCGACGGAGGCGTCGAGCCGCTCGTAGAAGCCGTCGTAGCGGGGCGCCAGGATCGCCGCGGGCGGCAGCGGGCGCCTCGTCATCTCGTTGGCCGTCGACTTCCCGGAGCCGTCCCGCCAGCACAGCCCGGGGACGGCGGAGAGGTCGCCGCCTTCCAGGAGTGCCGGGAAGGCGGCCTCGCCCTCACCGCGCACCACGTAGTCCAGGAAGGGGAAGTTGCGGTGCAGCGCGGCGCCCTGCGGACCGTCGCAGTTCGCGCCGCCGAACACCGTGCGCACCTGCGGGCACCGCTGCTTGAGCAGCCTCGCGGCGGCGAGGCTCGCCGTGTTCTGCTGGAAGGTGGTGGTGAAGCCGACCAGGTCCGGTGGGTCGGCGGCGAGTTCGTCGACCAGTCGGGCGATGAACGCGGGGGCGATCGCGCGGGTGGCCCGGGTCAGCGCGATCTCCTGCTCGCTCGCACCGCTGGTGGCCAGGTACTCGAAGTAGGCCGCGAACTCGCCGTCGCTGTCGTCGACTTCGCCGTCGATGCGGGCGTCGATGCCGGGGGCCGGGCCGTCGTCGCCGTACAGTGCACCGGCGAACGCCCAGTCGCCCGCGCCCTGGAAGTAGGACTTCTCGGAGAAGTACTGGTAGTCGTCCACGCCGAAACCCGCGGTCTCGGCGGCCCAGTCCACGAAGTCCAGGTTGGCGTACCGCACTTCGACCTGGTGGTCGGCGCGTGCGGCGGCGGTGTGCATGATCCCGAGCGCCAGCGACGGCACGTCGATCGCGCCCCAGGGCATGTGCAGCAGGACGATACGCATGGTGGCCACTTCTGTTGATCGCCGGCGGTCGATGAGGTGTCGCTCCGGGGCACCGCAGGCGCCCCGGAGCGACGGAGAATCACTTGCCCTTGGTCTCCGGCTTCGGCTTCGGCTGCCCCTTGAGGGCAGGCGCGACCACCGCGGCCTTGGTGATGTCGAGTGCGAAGGCCTGGACCACCACGGCGCCCCGGTCACGCTCCGGGGTGCTGATCGGGTCGTTCTGAATGCTGCGTCGCTTCATGGATGTTCACCTCCTTCCACCAGTTCGGCGGGTACCCCGGGGCGGTCGCCCCGGGGTGGCAGGGGGAGCGGTGTCGGCCAGGCGTGCTCGGCGAACCGGACCATCGTGGCCAGCACCGATCGGTGGTCGGCGGTCCGGCGGCTGTAGTGGCCGCCGTCCACCCAGAGCAGCTCGTGCGGCACCGCCAGCCGGCGCAGGTCCGCGGCGTACCGGGCGACCTGGTCGGGTGGGCACCGCTCGTCGGTCCGCGAGGCGACCAGCAGGACGGGCGAGCGGACCTGGTGCACGTACGACCGCGGGTCGGCCGCGCGGTAGCGCTCGGGAACCTCGTCCGGGGTCCCGCCGAAGAGCTGCCGATCGAGCGCGCGCAGTGCGGGGGTGGTGGTGCGGTAGGCGGCGGGGTAGTCCGCGATCGGCTGGGCGGCCATGCCGAGTGACCACAACTCCGGCTGCGCGCCCATCGCCAGCAGGGTCAGGTAGCCGCCCCACGAGAATCCGCACAGGCCGGTGCGCTCCGCGAGCGCCGTACCGTCGGCGACCAGCTCCGCGCGGACGGCGGCCAGGTCCTCGATCTGCGCCAGCCCGACCCGGTGGCCGTACTCGTGCTGCCAGCGGGCGCCGTAGCCGGTGGAGCCGCGGTAGTTGGTGCGCACCACCGCGTAGCCACGGCCGACCAGGGCGTTCACCCGCGGGTCGTAGGAGTCGCGGTCGTGGGTGGCGGGGCCGCCGTGGACCAGGAAGAGGGTCGGCCACGGGCCCTCGCCGACCGGGGTGCTGACGAAGCTGTGGATCCGTCCGTACGGCCGGGGCGTCCAGCGCCGGCTGCGGGAGGTGTCGCCCCGGTCCGGGTCGAGGCCCTGTCCGGGGTGGTGCGCAGCCTCCGTGCCGGGGCGCAGTACCAGCGGGCGGGGCGGTGTCGACTCCCGGCTCCAGACGCAGTGCAAGGTGCCGTCCGGAGCGCAGGACAGGTCGTGGATCGTGCCGCCCGGCGTGCTGATCTCCCGGACGGGCGGGGCCTGTTCGGCCGGTCTTTGCTGTGCGGCCCCCTGCGGCGTCACCCGCTGCCGCGTCGCCCCCTGCCCCTCCGGTGGGTCGAGGTCGGTGAGGAGCAGCCGGCTCCGCCCGGCCCGCTCGTGCTGGATCAGCACCTCGCGCGGCCCCCGGTACCAGCCGGCCGATATCTGCGAGTCGAACGACAGCCCCGGGTACCGGCGCAGTCCGGTGCCGGCCCGCCAGGTCGCGACGGTGTACCGCTCGTCCTCCTCGACCACCAGCAGCAGCTCCGGTTCGAGTCCCGCGAGCGGGTTGAACTCGATCGGCCAGAGCCGTAGTCGGCGGTTTCCGGCGATCCGCAGCGGACCGTCCGCCTGCGCGTCCGCCTGCGCGCCAGCCGGGGCGCCTGTCGGCCACAGGACCACTGAGTCGTCCCCGTCGGGCCGCCCGCCGAGGGCGAGGAGCCGACCGTCCGGCGACAGGTCGGCCAGGCTCAGGTACCCTGGCGCCGAACCGATCAGCCGGGCCTCGCCCGCGGGCGGTCCGACGTAGCAGTGCGAGGCGCCGTCGACACCGACGACCACCGCGGCGAGCGAGCCCGTCCGGTCGAAGGCGACGCCGTACGCCCGCCCGCGCGGCACGTCGTGCAGCGCCTCGCCGCCCGCGCCGCCGGCGAACGGCTCGCGCCACCACCGGCCCTCCCCGGCGTTGTCGGCGTCGAACCACCAGATGGCGTCGCCGTCCGGCTCGATCTCGCTCAGATGGACGCCCCCCGGCCGGTCGGTGACCACCCGGCGCCGGCCCGTCCCCAGGTCCCAGGCCACCGCCTGCCAGCGCTCGTCGACGAGCCGCGTCTCGACCGCGCGGTCGGCCGCCAGCGCGGCGAAGCCGGGGGACTGGAACGCCTGCGTCACGGACCCGGCCCTTTCGGCTCGATGGTGGGAACAGACTGCGCTGAACGTCCCGAGGCCGGTGCACTGATGTGAAGATCCAGTGAACTGGCGTGAAGAAAAGGCCACTTGTGGAGGATCGCCGCCACTCTAGGGGGGTGCCGTGGTTGCGAACAGACCTTTCGCACAGTTGGCCGAAATGCAGCTGAGGTGAATGCGGGCCGGCGCCGACGCCGCCGACCGCGCGTTGATCACTTGTCTGCCATGGATTCCTACGGTCGGGCCTTCGGCAAGTTCCGCACCGCTCAGAAGGATTCCCATGATCGACCAAGCCGCGTCGTCGCGCGGTGCCACAACCATCGGCCTGTTCGTCGCCCTGGTGGCGGTGACCCGCGTCATCGCCGCACCGGTGCCGCTGCGCGCGCTCACCGGGGTGGGGCGGTAGACCGTGGAACCGCGCTCCAACCTCGACGAGTTCCTCTCCGACCTCGCGCGCTACGCCGCCGCGGACGTGCTGACCGCGCAGCTCACCGCGGACACCCTGCGCAAGTACCTGCGGTCCGGGCTGATCGTGCCCGACGACCTGTGCGCCGGTGACACCGACGGCTACTCGCAGCGGTTGCTGCACGCCGGACGGACGCACTCCGTGGTGGCCCTGACCTGGCTGCCCGGGCAGTCCACCCCGATCCACGACCATGTCGCCTGGTGCGTGTCAGGTGTGGTGGAGGGCGTCGAGGTGGACGAGGCGTTCCGGCTGTGGCGGCCCTCCAGGACCGGCCGCCGGGTGCTGGTGCCGTCCGGCCGGACCACCTGCTCTCCCGGCCGGGTGCAGCTCCTGGTGCCGCCCGACGAGGACATCCACCGGGTGTCGAACGGTGGCACCGGTCGCGCGGTCTCCCTGCACGTCTACGGCGCCGACATCGCGCTGAACGGGGGCAGCTCGATCAACCGGGTCTTCGGGAACGAGGTCGTGGACCTCCCGCCGGACGGCGCCCGCCTGGTGAGCTGGCGGAGCCCGGAGAGCCTGGCCCGGTGACCGCCCCGTAGCGAACCGGCGGGCCGTCCGATCCGGACGGCCCGCCGGCCGCGCCCGGGCCCCGGCCCGGTCGACCGGGCCGGGCCGTACGGCCTGACGTCGGCTTCTGTTGCGGCCGACCGGGCCGTACCTCGCGAATGGTCCAGACCTATTGACGAGCTGCGCCGCCCCTCCTACGATCCGGTCCGGCACAGCCCCACATGTCCCCACCTCACCCACAGCCGGGCGTCGCGCCCCCACGCGTCGGTCATGTCCATGGCGTTCGGCGGGAAGGGAGCGCAGCATGTTCCGTCGAAGGTCGCGTACTCCACGTCCGTCGGGCGATGTCCGCCCCTGTCCGGACCCCGGCCGCCCCGAAGGCGACCGGGCCGGGAGCGAGCCGCTCCGGACCCCTCGCCCGCAGCCGCGGGCGGGCGTGGAACGCGCAGCGCAGGTGAACCGGACCAGCCGTGCCCAGCACGGGCCGAGCGTCCTGCGGCGCTCCCTCGCCGGGGTGAGCGCCGTCGCCGTCATCGGTGCCGGCATCGCCGCGGCCGGCTCCGTCACGGCCGGGGCCGCCACCCCCAACCTGGTGGCCAACCCCGGCTTCGAGAGCGGACTCTCCGGCTGGACCTGCTCCGGCGGCTCCGGCGCGGTCGTCAGCAGTCCGGTCCACTCCGGCGCCGCCGCGCTCAAGGCCACGCCGACCGGCCCGGACAGCGCCCAGTGCAGCCAGACCGTCAGCGTGCAGCCCAACTCCCAGTACACGCTGAGCGCCTACGTCCAGGGCAGCTACGTCTACCTGGGCGCCACCGGCACCGGCGCCGGCAGCGACCCGTCCACCTGGACGCCGAGCAGCGCGGCGTACAGCCAGCTCAGCGTCGGCTTCACCACGGGGCCGAACACCACCTCGGTGACCGTCTACCTGCACGGCTGGTACGGGCAGCCCGCGTACTACGCGGACGACGTGTCGCTCACCGGCCCCGGCGGCAGCAGCCCCACGCCGCCCACCACGCCGCCGCCCACCACGCCGCCTCCGACGACTCCGCCTCCGACGACTCCGCCGCCCACGACTCCTCCGCCCACCACCCCGCCGCCGACCACCCCGGCGCCGGGTGACACGTGCCCCACGAAGCCCAAGCCGTCGGGCAAGGTCCTCCAGGGGTACTGGGAGAACTGGGACGGCGCCGCGAACGGCGTCCACCCCGGCATGGGCTGGGTCCCCATCACGGACAGTCGGATCGCCGCACACGGCTACAACGTCATCAACGCCGCCTTCCCGGTGATCCTCTCGGACGGCACCGTCCAGTGGCAGGACGGCATGGACACCAACGTCAAGGTCTCGACCCCCGCCGAGATGTGCCAGGCCAAGGCGGCCGGGGCGACGATCCTGATGTCGATCGGCGGTGCCGCCGCGGGCATCGACCTGAGCTCCAGCACCGTCGCCGACCGGTTCGTGGCGACCGTCGTCCCGATCCTCAAGAAGTACAACTTCGACGGGATCGACATCGACATCGAGACCGGCCTGTCCGGAAGCGGCAGCATCGGCACGCTGTCCGCCTCCCAGGCCAACCTGATGCGCATCATCGACGGCGTGCTGGCGCAGATGCCCGCGGGCTTCGGCCTGACGATGGCCCCCGAAACCGCGTACGTGACCGGCGGGAGCGTCACCTACGGCTCGATCTGGGGCGCCTACCTGCCGATCGTCAAGAAGTACGCCGACAACGGGCAACTGTGGTGGCTGAACATGCAGTACTACAACGGCAGCATGTACGGCTGCTCCGGCGACTCCTACCAGGCCGGCACCGTGCAGGGCTTCACCGCGCAGACCACCTGCCTGAACAACGGCCTGACCATCCAGGGCACCACCGTCAAGGTGCCCTACGACAAGCAGGTGCCCGGCCTGCCGGCCCAGCCCGGCGCGGGCGGCGGCTACATGGACCCGGGCCTGGTCGGCCAGTCGTGGAACGCGTTCGGCGGTTCACTGAAGGGGCTCATGACGTGGTCGCTCAACTGGGACGGCTCGAAGGGCTGGAGCTTCGGCGACAACGTGAAGTCCCTCCAAGGCCGTTGATCACCCGCTGACGTCCTGCTGACGCCCTGCTGACGTCCCGTCGGCTTCCCGTGCACCGGTGCACGGGAAGCTGACGGGACGTCGGGCGTTGCCCGGTCGGGGTGTGCCCGGTAGCGCCGGGCTCAGTAGCGCTGGGCCTTCACCACGACCGGGACCAGGGCCAGGTCGGCGGGCTGGCGGCTGAAGGCGATCGGACTGGCCTTCCCGCCCGGGGCCAGGTTCTCGGCGCCGACGATCGCCGAGTCGACGGCGTGGCCCGACGCATCGGTGAAGTCCACCTGGACCGCGTAGGACGCGGCCTCGCGGGTGCTGTTGACGATGGTCACGACGGCGGCGTGGAGGCCGCCGGTGGTGGATCGCGGCACGCCGGTCAGGGTGATGTCGGAGGTGGCGTTGCCGGGGCCCTCCACGGTCTTGAGCACCTCGGTCGCCTTCGCCCGGTTCTGCGCGGCCTGCGCGTCCGCCGATGCCTCGAACGCCGAGGCGGCGGCCGCCGCCGAGGCCGAGCGCGCGGACGCCGCGGCCGAGGCCGACTCCAGCGCGGAGGCGAAGGCGGAGGGCGGCTCCCCGGAGAAGCTCGACGGGTTGGGCGCCTCCGACAGCGTCGCCCCCGCCGCGTTCGTCGGCGTCGCGGGCCCGGACGAGCTCCCGGATGAGCACGACGCCACGAGGAGGACGGCCGTTCCTGCCGCTGCGGCCAGGGCGCCCACTCTTCGCGGCAGCCGGGGGCCGCCGCCCTGGCTGGTGTACAGCGTACGCATCACGCACAACCCTCCGGTCATCCCGTCATCCGCTCGGCCGTCGGTGGGCACGTGCAAGCCCGCAGCCGCCCGGTTCGTGCTCTCCATGCTTTGTTCTGCACGCCCGGACCACGAGCGGTGCTGGGCCGTCCGGACGGCACGGAGCGATTCCAGCGGTCGGCGGCGGCCGGGCGACCCGCCGGGCCCGCGCCTGTCGGCACCAGCAGCAGCCGCCCGGGGGAGGCCGGCGCGAGGGCCGGGCGCAGCCGCAGCGCGAGCGGACCGCCGAGCACCGTCCCGGCGCCGGGGAAGCCGAGGAAGGGGACCGGAAGGCCGTAGGCGTTCGGGCCGAGCCGGTCCGCCCGGATGTGGTCCGGTCGGGTTGAGCGGGGAATCGGCCGGTCCCGGGGAGGGTGCGGAGCAGCGGACTTCGAAGCGCCGCCGGGAAACGGCGGAGAAGTCAGGAGAACGCGGACGAGGGCGAAATGGCGGACTGCACCGGGCAGTACGCGCAGATCGTCGAAAGGGGATACCGGACCCTGCTCTACACCGGGAACTTCGACGCCGCCTGCGGGTACCGGAGCACCGAGGAGATCCTGGACGACCTCATGACACGAGAGGGCGAGCAGGCGGAGTGGCGCAACGCTCCCCGGCTGGTCTGGACGCAGGCCCAGGGGAACCCGAAGGGATTCGTCCGCCGCCACGGCAACCTGACGCAGGTCAGCGTGCCCGACTCCGGACACCAGGTGCCGGCGTACCAGCCGGAGATCTGCCGGGAGCTGCTCTACAACTGGCTCTTCGAACGCCCCTTCCCCGGTTACGACCCGCAGCAGGCGCGCAAGCAGAGCGGCGACGGCGGCCTGCGCAGAGGCTGACCGCACCGTCGGGGTCGCCCCTGCCCCCCGCTCCCCGCTGCTCGGGGGGCGGGGAGCGGGGGGCGGGGGCGGCGGAGTCGGCCGCACGACTCGGGCGGTCGCCCGCCGTCCCCGGCGGGGCGGTGAGGTGCGGTCAGAGGAGCCGGTCGCGGTGGCGGGCGGCGGTTTCGCGGACGAGACGGGCGAAGTTCTCGCGGCTGTGGTGCCGGTGCTGTTCGGCCCGTTCGTCGTCCAGGTCCGCGTCGTCCGGGCCCGCATCGTCCGGGCCTGCGTCGGCCAAGCCTGCGTCGTCGGTGCCGAGGTGCTCTTCGTCGAGGTCGTCGTACTCGGTGTGGAGGACCCAGCAGCCGTGGATGCCGGCGAGGAGGTCTTCGAGGAGGTCGCGGGCGGGGCGCCTGGGGTCGAGGGGGGTGAGGCGCAGGCCGGTGTCCTCCGGGTCGGTCTCCTCGTCGTCGGTGTAGTCCTCGGTGTAGTCGTCGAGGGCCCCGTCGAGGTCTTCGAGTTGTTCGCGCAGGCCGGCGGGGTCGGGGAGGAGGCCGTCGGCGATGTGGAGGGCGTGGCGGACGAGGCCGGTGACGGCGTCGTGGGGGGTGTGGCCGGCGTCGAGGAGTTCGAGGACGAGGGTGGGGGTCTGGTGCGGGAGGTCCTCGATGCTGTCGGCTTCGAGCAGGACGGCGGTGGCGTCGTGGCCGGAGGCGCCGGCGGCGACCTCGGCCGCGGCGGCGAGCCAGTGCGCGGCCGCGACGGCGGCGGCGGTCGGGTCGACGTCGGAGAAGAGGGCGAGGGAGCCGAAGGGGTTCTGCTCCAGCAGGTGGTCGGCGGCGGCGACCTGGACGGGGGAGGCGTCCTCGCGGCTGAGCAGGACGGCCTGCTGGGCGCGGCCGGTGAGGTTGCCGAGTTCGGCGCTCTCGACGGCGGTGAGTTCGGTGACGGTCTCGGCGAGGACGGCCTTCGTCAACTCGGCTTCGTCGAGGGCGTGCAGGGCGCGGCCGGCCTGGTGGGCGGATTCCAGCAGCGGGCTGTAGGAGACGGTGAGCAGGCCGCCGTGGGGCAGGTTCGGCGCGGCCACGGCTTCGGCGACCTCGCTGAAGGTGTCGCGTTCCTGCTCGCGGCGCCAGCCTTCGGTGTCGGGTTCGAGGGAGCCGGCGGCGCTGGCGGGGTGGGTGTAGGTGCGCCAGGCCGCCTCCGACAGGCGGGTCAGCGCGCCGGCCAGGCGCAGGAGCGTGGCGCCGGCCGCGTCGGCCGGGAGGGCGGTGATCCGGGTGGCGAGGTCGCCTTCGCCGGTTCCCCAGGTGGCGATGAGCTCGTGCCGGTTCGGGTCGACGCTGTAGCGGGTCATGATGCCTACCTTCGGGGACGCGCGGCTGATTGCTCGGCTGACGGCAATTCTGGCGCATCGTCAGGTGGCGGCGGGTGAAGCCCAGCCCGGGCGCGAGTGCAGGAGCCTCGCGCCCGGTCCCGTTCACAGCAGCAGACGGCCGCGGGTCTCGGGCATCCAGCGGGCCAGGGCCAGGGCGGACGCCGCGCTGATCGCCGCGTACACACCGAACGCCCCGCCGAGCGACAACTCCTGCACGAGGGGGAGGAACGTGGTCGCCACGACGAAGTCCGTTGCCCAGTGGGCCGCGGTGGCCAGACTCATCAGGACGCCGCGGGCACCCGCCGGGTAGATCTCGGCGATGTAGACCCAGAAGACGGCAGCAGGGCCCACCGCTCCCGCCATGATGAAGACGCACAGCAGCGCTGCGGTCGGCGCCCCCGTGTGCCCGAGCGGCTGCGCCACCGCGATGCCGACGGCCGCGACCGCCATGACCAGCAGCCCTCCGATCATCGTCTTCCGGCGGCCGACCCGGTCGAGCAGGGCGATGGTGACGACGGTGGCGGCCACGTTGCACAGTCCGACCAGGACAGCTCCCCGGATGCCTCCGGCAGCGGTCATGCCGCTTCCGCCCAGGATGGTCGGCACGTAGTAGATCGCGGTGTTCAGACCGGTCAGATGGACCAGGACGGCGATCGCCAGTCCCAGCGCGACCCAGCGGGGACCGGCCAGCGCGCAGGCCTGCCGGAGGCTCGCAGCGGGGGCGGCGGTGGGCCGTGTGACGGTTGCGGTCGCGGGGCCGGCGGTGGGCCGTGCGGCGGTCGCCGTCGTGGGGCGGCCACCGGGGCGGGCGGCTGCGCCGCCCGGGTCGGGCGGGGACAGGCGCCGGGCGGCGCTCGCCGCCCGGGCGGTGTCTCCCCTGGAGTGCAGCCAGTCCGGCGACTCGGGCACCAGGCACATGCCGACCAGCAGCACGCACGCGGGCAGGAGCCCGAGAGCGAGCATCCAGCGCCAGGCCCCCGCGGGTTCCAGGAGATAGGCCACCACGTAGGACAGCAGGAGCCCGATCGTGATCATGAGTTGGTTCAGTGTGACGAGCGCGCCGCGTCGGGCGGGCGGAGAGATCTCGGAGATGTACAGCGGGACCGCGAACGAGACGGCCCCCAGGGCGAGTCCGACGAGGAAGCGCCCGGTGAGGAGCGCGGTGGAGCCCGAGGCCGCCGCCGACGCCGCCGTTCCGAGGGCGTACACGGCCGCGGCGGCGCCGATGACCGGTCGGCGCCCGAACCTGTCCGCCAGCCGCCCGCTGGTGAGGGCGGTGAGCGCCGCGCCGAGGAGGGCGGCCGACACGACCGCCCCCTGCTGCCACGACGACAGGGCGAAGGTGGTGGCGACCAGCCGCAGGACTCCGGCGATCACCCCGATTCCGTAGCCGAACAGCAGCCCTCCGACGGAGGCGACGCCCACGGTCAACAGCCGTGCGGTGCCCGGGGGGACGGGCGCCGTCATGGCGAGACCCCTGCGCCGCCGTCGACATGGTCATAGGACGGGGCCAAGCCCATGGGATGCCCTTCTTCGAAGTGCCGTAGGCAGGGGTGGGGCGAGGTCGGGTCAGGCCGCCGGGAATCCGCCGTCCACGCCGATGGCCGCCCCGCCCCCGGGCACCGAGCCGAGGTGATCACCCGCTTCGCAATCCGGGAGCAGACTACCGGCGTCACCGGCCGACCGGCCGCAACCTGAGCACGCCCCGACGCACCGTCAGAAACGTCTTATGGTCGGATCAACGCGAGGACCTCGTCCCGGAGGTGCTCCATGGTCTCCTGGTCGTGCGCCTCCACGTTGACCCGAAGGACCGGTTCGGTGTTCGAGGGGCGCAGGTTGAACCGGGTTCCGCCCGGCAGGCCGACCGTCAGACCGTCGAGCCGGTCCGTGGTCACCCCGGCCCGGTGCCGGTAGCGCTCCTCCACCTCCCGGATCGTGGCCGCGACGTCGGCGACGACGCAGTTGAGTTCACCGGACAGCGCGAAGCGGCTGTGCGCGGCGATCACGGCGGACAGCGGCCGGTCCTGTCCGCCGAGGGCGGCCAACACGTGGAGCGCGGCGAGCATGCCGCTGTCGGCACGCCAGAAGTCCCTGAAGAAGTAGTGCCCGGAGTGCTCTCCGCCGAACACGGCGTTGTGCTGCGCCATGAGCGCCTTGACGTGGGAGTGCCCCACGCGGGACCGGAAGGGGCGTCCGCCGTGGCGGCGGATGCTCCGCACCGTGGCCTCCGCGGTGATCAGGTTGTACACGATGGCCGAGCCGGGGTGCCGTGCCAGCTCCCGGCCCGCGATCAGGCTGATGACGGCGGACGGCGAGACCGGCTGACCGCCTTCGTCGACGAAGAAGCAACGGTCGGCGTCACCGTCGAAGGCGAGTCCGATGTCGGCCCCCTGCCTGCGGACCTCGGCCTGGAGGTCGACGAGGTTCCTGGGGTCGATGGGGTTGGCCTCGTGGTGGGGGAACGTGCCGTCGAGTTCGAAGTAGAGCGGGACGAGGTCGACGGGCAGGCCCGCGAAGACCTCCGGGGCGGTCAGGCCGGCCATGCCGTTGCCCGCGTCGGCGACGACCCTGAGGGGCCGGATCCCGGTGAGGTCGACGAGCTGCCGCAGGTGTGCCGCGTACTCCTTGAGGAGTGGTCTTTCCGTACGGGTGCCGCGGGACGCGGCGGGTGCGGCGCGTTCCCCCGCGACGAGCCAATCGCGGATCCGGCCGAGGCCCGTGTTCTCCCCCAGGGGGGCCGCGCCGCTCAGGCACAGCTTGATGCCGTTGTCCTTCGCGGGGTTGTGGCTGGCGGTGATCATGGCGCCGGGAAGTCCGAGCGATCCACTGGCGTAGTAGAGGTAGTCGGTGGAGCCGAGCCCGGCGTCGACGACGTCGGCACCGGCCCGGCGGGCGCCGTCGCTGAACGCCCGCACCAGCATGGCCGAGGAAGGGCGCATGTCTCTGGCCACCACCACCTGCGGGGCGTTGGTGAAGCGGATGAACAGGCCGCCGATGCGTTCCGCGACCTCGCCGTCGAGTTCGGCGGGGACTTCCCCGCGGATGTCGTAGGCCTTGACCAGTCGCGCGTAGTCGGACACGGTCACCCCTTCACGAGGTCGGGGCCGCGGACGCCGACTGCCGGCGACGCGCCATGGCCACCCGGTAGCCGTCCAGGGTGTCCGCGACCATCCTGCGGCTGCTGAACTCCCGTTCCGCCGTGGTGTACGCGTTGGCCGCGAGCTCGGCGGCCAACGCCTCGTCGGTGAGCACCCGCAGTATCCCTTCGGCCAGTGCGGGCGGGTCGGCCGCCGGCACGAGCAGGCCGTCGACGCCGTCGGTGATGACGTCGCTGATGCCGATGACGCGGGTGCCGACGACGGGCTTGCCGGCGCGCATCGCCTCGACCACGCTGAACGGAAGTCCCTCCGCCAGGGAGGGCTGGACCACCAGATCCGCCGCAGCGTAGACGGCGGGCATCGTCTCGGCCCCGAAGTCCTGGCGGAGGGTGACCAGTTCTGCCACACCGCCGCGTTCGAGCCGGTCCCACACGCTCTTCTCGTACGCGTAGTCCGAGACCCTCCCCGACAGGAGCACCCGCACCTCGGGCAGCTCCGCCGCGACCAGGGGCAGTGCCGCGGCCAGGTCGAGCTGGGCCTTGCGGGCGGACATCCGGCCCGGGAGGACGACCAGCCGCTGGTCGGGGGCGACGCCGAGTTCGGCGCGCAGCGCGGAGCGCAGGTTCCGGGCCACGTCGTCCGGCGGGGCGTCGGGAACGCCGTTGTGGACGAGCCTGATGCGGTCGGCCGGGGCGCCGAAGCGGGCGGCGCGCTCGGCGAAGAAGCGGCTGGGGACGAAGTGCATGTCGACGGGGAGGGTCTGGTACGACAGGCGGCACCGGCCACGGCCGAACCGCTCCAGGTCGGGGTTCTGCTCGTGCAGCGAGCACACCAGTGCGGCGTCCGTTTCGAGCGCCACGATGCTCGCGAGGATCAGCGTCTCATGGCTGTTGGCGTGGACGACGTCGAAGCTCTCGCCCTGGAGCACGGCCCCGAGTTCGTCGAGGACGGAGTACTGCATCTGCCGCCATCTCACCTTGTCCCGCGCGTCCACGCGGTCCGCGAAGTCGCGCAGCCGCACGACCCTCCCCGCGTCCTCCTCGCGGTCCCCGGGCAGGTGGTCCAGCCACGACCCGTCGGTCGCGATGACGACGTCGTGGCCGTCGGCCACCAGCCCTTCGCACAACAGCCGCGCATAGGTCTCGGCCCCGCCGTGCAGGGGTTCGTAACTGGAGGTCAGCATCAGGACTTTCATCGGTCCGCCCTTTCGGTGAGCCAGGGAATGAGCCCACGGCCGGCGTCCTCGCCGGCCTCGCGCAGCGAATCGGGAGTGCCCACGTCCCGCCAGTAGCCGGTGAGCCGGTGCGCCCCCACGCGTTCGCCGGCGGCCATCAGCGCGGGGGCGAGTTCCCTGGCGTAGTCGTAGACGACGTCCTCGGGGATGTGCGCGATGACGCGGGGGTCCAGGCAGTAGACCCCGGCGCTGATCCAGTGCGTCTCGTCGTCGGGGACGTCGGGCTTCTCCCGGGCGCCGCGGATCCGACCACCGGGGTCGATGTCCAGCACGCCGTAGCGGCGGGCCTGCCGGATCCGCGTACAGGCGAACGTCAGGGCGTACCCTCCGCGCGTGTGCGCGTCGACGAGCCGTTGGAGCGGCTCGCCCATGATGACGTCGCAGGAGGTGACGAGCACGGCGTCGAAGGTGGCCAGTTCCTCGTGGAACAGCCGCAGCGCCCCGGCGGGCCCGGTGAGGCGGGGCTCGGTCCGGGCGTGGACGGGCACCTTCACCGTGGTGCCGTCGAGGAAGCGAAGGACCTGCTCGGCCTGGTAGTGCAGATTGAGGTAGACGTCCGTGACGTCGGTCTCGGCACACCGGTCCAGCAGGTGTCCCAGCAGCGGCTTGCCCGCCAGGGGCAGGAGCGGCTTGGGCGTCCGGGCGGTGAGTGCTCCCATCCGGCTGCCGCGCCCGGCTGCCAGGATCATCCCCGCCAGCCTCATCCGGTCTGCCCCGCCTCGGCGGAGTCCGTCTTCCGGAGGGGGCGTGCGGTCAGCCAGGACACGACGGAGTCGACCCCGTCCTCCAGCGTCGTCCCGGCGGTCCAGCCCAGCTGGGCCTGGGCGCGGGAGGGGTCCAGGCACCCCCTGCGCACTTCTCCCGCCAGCGGCGGCCCGAAGCGGGGCGGCAGCGAACGGCCGGTCCGCTTCTCGACCGCCTGATGGATGTCCAGGACCGAACTCTCCTGGCCCTTACCGATGTTGATCAGACCGTGCCCCTGGTCCATGGCCCGCACGAACGCATCGGCCACGTCGCTCACATGCACGTAGTCGCGGGTCTGCAGGCCGTCCCCGTTGATGACGCAGGTCTGCCCGGAGAGCATGCGCTGCGCGAAGATGGAGACGACTCCCGCCTCACCGAACGGGGTCTGGCGGGGGCCGAAGACGTTGCCGAGGGCGAGCGCGACGTAGTCCAGGCCGTAGGTCTCGTGGTAGAGGCGCAGGTAGTCGACGGCGACGGACTTGGTCAGCCCGTAGAAGGAACTGGGCACCCGGCCCGCGGACTCCTTGATGGGCACCCCGTCCTCACCGGCGGGCCCGTAGATCGTCCCGCCGCTGGAGGCGAACACGACCTTGCGGCTCCGGCTGCGCCGCGCCGCTTCGAGCATCCGGACCAGGCCGATGACGTTGACCTGGGCGTCCAGCAGGGGATCCCGCATCGACACCTTCACGCTGAACTGTGCGGCCAGCAGCAGCAGCACCTCGGGCGCGAAGTCCTCCACCGCGGCCGCGGTGGACTCGTCGACCACGTCGGCCGTGAGAACGCTCAACTCGGGCCAACGGGCCTCGCTCTCGGCGAGATTGGCCCGATCGCCGGTGGAGAAGTCGTCCACCACCAGGACGCGGTGTCCCTGGGCACACAACCGGTCGACGATGTGCGAGCCGATGAACCCGCCGCCACCCGTGACGACAACCTTGCTCATGCCTTGGTCTCCTCTCGTGGTTCGCCAATGTGGTTCACATCCGGATCCGCCGGATCACGCCGCCGGATCACGCCGGCGGATCCGCGTGGCCGCGCCGCAGCCGGACGTCGTCCTGGAGGATGCGCGGGCCGTCGGCTGCCGGGGACACGACCGGGATCGCCGCGGTGGCGGCGGCCGTGTCCCCGGCCCGCACGACACGGTCGGGGAAGTGGCCGGGGCGCGACGCCCGAGTGGCCGTGAGTTCCTCTCCCGATGTCTTCCTGACTTTCGGCCCTCCAGGCCCTTACGCGGCGCCCTTCTTGATGCGGTATCCGATCGCCGTCACGGGGTTGTCGACGAACATGCGGTGAACCGCCGTGTCATCGAATCCGATGGAGAGAATGTTCTGCCGCTGCTGCTCATAACCGCTCGACCCCGCTGCCACGGCCCCGTCGTCACGCAGCCACAGGGGATTGTGGTCACTCCGGGAAAGCGGTTCCTGAGCCATCGTGGCGACCTCGGTGTGGTCGGTCAGCGCGATGAGGCGGTCCACGCCCAGGTATTCGACGGTGCGCCGACAGATTTCGAGGTCGACGTGGTACCCGTCGAAGTTGATGCACGGGTACAGGAGGGACTCGCGTGCGGAGCGCAGCATTTCGGCCGGAACAGGGCCGAGCAGTTCCCGGAGGTCGGTCTCGTTCCAGTCGGGATCGAGCACCCGCCGCAGTTCGACTTCGCGGTGGACCCGCTCCTGCGGCGTGCGCCAGGAATGCGTGAAGTTCCGCGGGGTGTCGTTGTACAGATGGTCGGTCAGGACCAGGTACGGGGAGGAGTCGTAGCGGCTGTGCAGGAATTCGAGCACTTCCCGCAGCCGGACGGCGCTGCGCTCGGGCGCCTCCCGGTGGAAGTGCCCCACGGCGATCCGGAGCCCCTGCTCGTAGAAGCTGGTGAGCAGGTCGGCGAAGGTGGGGCCGGCGTCGATGCGCTCGTCCAGGGCCATGGCGTCGGGCGCCATCACGATGTAGCGCAGCCCGAGCGGGCCGAGGGACGCGATGACGTCCCACTCCTTCGCCGACGGGAACCACCGTCCGGCCCGCGGTATCCCTCCCTGCGGTCCCAGCAGCGGGCCCTCGATCGCGAAACCGGCGATGTTGGGAACCGCGTTCGTCTGTTCGAGCCGGTGGTACTCCTGGAGGACCTCCACCAGGCGGGGGAGATTCTCCCGCCGCAGGTAGACGGTCGGCAGAATTCCGTACTCACGGGATTCCGCAGCCTTCTGGACCTCGGGGAGGTCCTCGGGCGAGATGGTCGAGAAATCGAAGTCATCGATTCCGTGGAAGTGGTAGAGAAGGGCCTTCACTTTTACCCTCGTTCCGTCTCGGACTATTCCTTGGACGGTTGGATTGGGTGCCGTCTCCACAGCTACGGCTGTCGACTTCCTGAGGCTTTTCTCATTGTCACGATCGACCTCACGAGTCGTCGCCGGGAGCAGCACGTCCTGCTGCAAACTCCGTGGACTGGCCTGCGGATAACACGGCAGCGCCAAAAGAACGGAGACTGTACGTACAAGCATCCGTCGCCCGAGGGATGTTGAAAACCAAATCCTCGACAGTGTCCTGAAGTCACTGCGGCCTGGCGCACCTTGGTGCCTTGACAGTGGCCTTACAATTCGGGGTAAGTATGTGGTGATTATGTGCTGGCGACGCCGGGCGGCACGGTTTTCGCCCGGGGGCTGTTACGGGTGTTGCCGCTGTTCCGCCCCGCCGGATCGTGCTTCTCGTGGCCGGGATGACCGGTGATCTCGCCCTTCACCGGCGGATTCCGGAACCCGCCTGGTCAGCACCCGCAACAGCCCGTCCGCCGTCAGTGCGCGAGGAGCCGGCGGAGGAAGACGTCCGGGACGTGGTTGGTGTCGCCGGGGAGGAGGGTGCCGTCCTCGGAGGTGAACAGCACGGCGCTGCCGGAGGCGTCGGTGTACGGGTTGTCCGAGGTGCCGGTGCTCGTGGTGCCGTCCTCGGCCGCGCCGGCGAGTTCGACGGCTCCGGTGACGAGGTCGCGGCGGAACACGTTCTGCTGCCCGCCGTCGACTCCGGGGACGAGGTTGCCGGCGTCGGAGACCAAGTAGACCCAGCGGTCGTCGTAGGACATGGTGCCGCGGCCGGCGGAGCCGACCGTGGTGGTGCCGGGCAGCGGGGTGGTCACCCTGGTCACGGTGCCGGTGCGCAGGTCGCGGGTGTAGAGCTCCTGGTGGCGGCCGAGGATCGGCCCGCCGGGCGCTTCGAGGGTGTAGACGGCGTACCGCCCGTCGGGGCTGAGGGTGGCGTCCAGGCCGGTGTTGGCGAGCAGGCCGGCGGGGTCGGTGCTCGCGCCGCTGATCACCCCGGTGTGCTGGTCGAACACGTAGAAGGGGTAGGAGGCGTGCCCGAGGATCGCGGGGGAGTCCCCGTGGTCCGCGTGGTCCGCGTGGTCCTCGGGAGCGGTGGGGGCTGCGGGGGCTGCGGGGCTCTGGGTGGGAGCCGGGAGCAGGTTGTACGCGCGGGACTTGAAGCCGATGACGCGGCCGTCGGCGCTGATCGAGGGCAGGTAGGAGTCGCCGTTGCCCGGTTTGCCGTTCACCCCGAGGGTGACCAGGCGGGTGGTGCCCTCCCGGCGGTCGGTGACGTAGATGTTCTCCTTGGTGACCGTGCCGACCGGCGCGAGGTCCGTCCGGGAGGAGGAGAAGGCCACGAAGCGGCCGTCCCAACTGGCCACCGCGTCACGGGAGATGCGGCCGTCCTGGCCGGTGGCCGCCGGGTCGCCGGCGGTGATCAGCTCGGTGACGCCGTCCCGGAGGTCGCGGAGGTAGACCTCCCCGCCGCTGTTGGCCCGGTGGCCGGGGACCACGTTGGTGGCCTTGGTGTTGAACGCGACGAAGCGGCCGTCGCCGCTGATCGACGCCTGGGTGGTGGGGGCGTCGAGCTGGGCGCCGTCCGCGCCGACGCTGACGCGTTGGGTGCGGCCGGTGTGCAGGTCCCGGACGAAGACGTCCGTCGCCCCGTTGGTGTCGCCGGGCACCAGGTTGGTCGCGTCCGAGGAGAACAGCGCGTAGCGGCCGTCGGCGCTCAGCCCCAGGGCGGCGGACGCGCCGTCCGGCTGGGCGCCGTCGAGGCCGACGCTCACCCGGACGATCCCGCCCGTGCGCGGATGCGCTTCGGCGGCGGCTGGTGCGGCGAGGCCGGCCAGTACGGCGGCGAGCAGGGCGCAGCCGCCGCGCAGCAGCCCGCGCCGGGGTCGTGTGGTGGTCATGATATGGGGTCCTCCCCTTGGTGGGTGACGACGGCGCGGGCGGTGCCACCCTGGTGGGTGGCACCGCCCGCGCAACTGGTTGGGGAGAGCCAAACGCCCAGCGGCCCGGAGGTCAACGGGCCCGCCTCCGCACTGGCCGATTCTCGCCAACTAACCGAGGGGGAAGGGATATTGGATACCGCCGGGCGGTAGCGGAAGGTGCGGGGCCGGCGTGCCCGGCTCCGGCCCCCGACCGGGGTTACGGGCGGGTGGTCAGTTGACGGTCCAGACCTGGAGGGGCGATCCGGTGTCGGGCTGCTGGGTGGTCCGGGCGCCGTCGGCGGTGGACGCGGTGGTGAGCAGCAGGCCGCTCTTCTGGGAGGTGATCCGGTAGCCGCCGGCGGCCGGGGTGAGCTGCCAGCGCTGGTTGCCGCCGCCGGTGCAGGCCCACTGGATGACCTTGGCGCCGGCGGAGGTGGAGCCGCCGTCGACGTCCATGCACAGGTGCGACTCGCCGTTGGCGATCTGGTAGCTGCCGTCCGCCTGCCGGGTGAACACCCAGGTCTGGTTCGGGCCGCCGTTGGGGGCCCAGGTGACCAGTTGGGTGCCCTGGGCGGTGGAGTGGCCGGGGTCGTCGAGGGCCTTGCCGGCGGCGGTCAGGGTGTGGGTGCCGTCCAGCGGGGGGTTGGGCGCGGTGCCGGTGGCGGTCAGGGTGAGGGTCTGCTCGCCGGGGCCGCGGGTGCCGCCGACGGGGTTGCCGGTGGTGTCGGCCCAGCTGCGGGTGGGGGTGGTCTCGGTGGACCGGCTGTTGGTGGAGGAGAGGCCGAGGACGAGTCCGCTGTAGCGGTTGACCAGCTTGAACGTGCCGGTGGCGGTTCCGTCGGCGGACTTCCCGGGGATGACGAACCACTGCTGGCCGACGGTGGGCCCGCCCGGGCCGGCGGCGGTGGCGGTGGGGCGGGCGCCCCAGGCGCGACCGGCGGTGGCGGTGGAGTCGACGCCGAGCAGGCGGCCGGTGGCGGCGTTGACGATCCGGTAGGAGCCGTCGCCGTTGGTGGTGAAGCTCCAGGCCTCCAGGTCGGAGCCGGTGCCGGCGGCCAGCGAGGTGGTGGCCGGGCCGCCGGCGACCTGGGCGAGAAGCCGGCCGTCGGCGTTGCCGATCCGGTAGGTCCTGCCGGGGTCGACGGGGGGAGCGGCGGGCGCGGAGCCGTTGATCGTCACGTCCACGTACTCGCCGGACGCGCCGTTGGAGCAGCCGAAGGCGCAGTACGAGCGGAAGGTCCTGCCGACGACGGTGCTGTTGGTGCGGTTGGCGCTGTCGAGGAACCAGCGGTACCAGGACGCGGTGTGGTAGCCGCCGGTGTCGCCGATCGGCACCCACTTCTGGCTGGCGAGGTCGGCGGTGGCGTAGTACTGCTGGGGCGCCGAGCCGCTCTGGTCGACGGCCTGCGGCTCGGCGATGTACAGCCCGAGGTAGGCGTTGTAGGTGATGTCCATGACGAACAGCGGTGAGGTGGGGGGCATCGTGCCGGCTGCGACCTGCTGGGCCACGGTGCCGGTGTTCGCCGGGTCGTACTCGTCGGCGACCGGGGTGTAGCCGGTGGGGTGCGCGGAGTCGGCGGGCACCAGGTTGCTCTCCTGGCCGCCGGTGCCGGGCTGCGACCACGCGCCGTCGTACCACTTCTGCCACGAGTCGGGTGCCATCTTGGCGGCGATCGGGGCCCGGGCCACGTGTTCGTGGAAGGCCTTCCAGCTGCCGCCCTTGTCGACGATCCGCGAGCCGTAGAAGACGTAGAAGTAGCCCGAGGCCGTGTCGACGAAGAGGCGTTGGTCGCCGTCCCCGTAGTCGAAGGTCTGGTTCGGGAAGGCCGCGGTGTCGCCCCGCTGGGTGCTGTAGGGCGAGGTGATGGCGTGGTCCTTGATGGTCCACGTCCGGCCCTGGTCGCTGGAGACGGCGTAGTCGATGGCGTCGAAGTGGAGGCCGTCGCCGAAGGGTTGCGGGGTGAACTCGTTGTGCACCAGCCCGTACCAGTCGCCGGTGTCCGGGTCGACCCAGATGCCGGAGAGGTCGCAGTAGTTCTTCTGGGCATAGCCCGACCCGGCGGGCGCGGAGGTCGAGGTCAGGCCGGTGGGGCTGTTGTTGCAGCGCCAGGTGGTGTCGTTGTTGCGGTCCTGGGGGTTGGCGGGGTTGACGGCGTTGCTGAGCGCGCTCGACCGGGTGGCGGAGTCGAAGTCCGTGCCGGTGAAGAAGTCCCAGTAGCGCGGGTCGTTCGCGCCGTAGAGCGCGGCGGACTGCTGGAAGTAGAAGGTGCCGTCCTTGTCGGTGTACGGGACGGCGGGGGTGTCGGTGGGGTGGGCGTAGCCGACCGGCTTGCCGACGCTCACGGTGTACGGGGCGGTTGACGGGGCGCCGGCCGGGGCGGCTGACGGTTCGGGGGCGGCCGACGCGGACGGGGCGAGGCCCGCGCTCAGCGCCAGGAGCGCGGGGGCGAGGACGGCGGCGAGTGCTCTGCGGGGTGGGGCGGACACGAGGTCTCCTTCGGTGCTGCACCGTCGGGGCGGGGTGGGCGGTGCTTCTCGGGCCCGCCGGTCGTCGTTGGGGGCGCGACCGCCGAGGCCGGCGATGGCATGCAGTATCCGGCTCTCTTGCGCGCAACTGTCAACACCTCTGAGCAACAAATTGCGCAGACGGGTTCCATGGAGTGCTTGAAGATGCTTGAATCTGGCCAGAAAGAAGCAGGTATCAGCAACTATCTAGTGGAGGTGGCCGATGGCGACCCATGTCGAGGCCGAGATCGCCAGCCAGCCGGACTGCTGGCGCCGCGCTGCGGAAGTCGCCGCGGCGGAGTGCACGGCGCTGCCGGAGGCCGGTGAACGGGTCGCGGTGATCGGCTGCGGGACCTCGCTGTTCATGGGCCAGGCGTACGCCGCCATGCGGGAGTCGAGCGGACAGGGCGTCACGGACGCCTTCGCCGCCTCCGAGTTCCCGGGCGTCCGCTCGTACGACCGCGTGATCGCGCTGACCCGCTCCGGCACCACGACCGAGGTCCTGGCCCTGCTGGAGCGGGTGCGCGGAAAGGTCCGCACCGCGGCCGTCACCGCCGACCCGCGGACGCCGGTGATGACCGCGGCCGACGACATCGCCGTGCTGGACTTCGCCGACGAGCGGTCCGTGGTGCAGACCAGGTTCGCCACCACGGCGCTCACCCTGCTGCGGGCCCACCTGGGCCTGCACACCGAGGCGGTGGAGGCCGACGGCCGGGCGGCCCTGGCGGAGCCGCTGCCCGAAGGCCTGGTGGACTGCACCCAGTTCACCTTCCTCGGCACCGGCTGGACGGTCGGGCTGGCGAACGAGGCCGGCCTCAAACTGCGCGAGGCCGCGCTCGCCTGGAGCGAGGCGTACCCGGCGATGGAGTACCGGCACGGCCCGATCAGCATCGCCGCGCCGTCCACCGCCACCTGGATGCTGGGCGCCGCACCGGCGGGCCTGGCCGAGCAGGTCCGGGGCACCGGCGCCCGCTGGATCGAGGGCCGGCTCGACCCGCTCGCGGAACTGGTGCGCGTCCACCGGCTGGCCGCCGCGCTGGCCGCCGCGAAGGGCCTGGACCCGGACCAGCCGCGCAACCTGACCCGGTCCGTGGTGCTCGCCGACTCATGACCGATCAGCCTCGGCTCACGACCGGCCGGCGTCAGCCCGTGCCCGACCGGCGTCTGGTCGTCGCCGTGGACGTCGGCGGCACCGGCATCAAGGCCGCCCTGCTGGACCGGGAGGCGGCCGTCCGGCACCAGGTGCGGCGCGCCACCGGGCGCGAACGGGGACCGGAGGCCGTCGTGGCCACCGTCGTCGACCTGGTCGCGGACGTGCGGCGGGAGGCCGGGCGGCAGGGCGCGGAGGTCGACGCCGTCGGCCTGGCCGTTCCCGGCATCGTCGACGAGGCCACGGGGACGGGCGTGTACTCCGCCACGATCGGCTGGCGGGACGTCCCGTTCCGGGAACTCGTCGCCGAGCGCACCGGCCTGCCCGTGGCCGTCACCCACGACGTGCGCGCCGGCGGCGTGGCCGAGGCCCGGCTCGGAGCCGGGCGCGGCGAGGAGCGCTTCCTGTTCGTCCCGGTCGGCACGAGCATCGCCGCCGCCGTCATGACCGGCGGCCGCGCCCTGCCCGGCGCGCACCACCGGGCCGGAGAGATCGGCCACCTCGTGGTGCGCCCGGGCGGGGAACCGTGCGCCTGCGGGGCCCGGGGCTGCGCCGAGACCTACGCCTCGGCGGCCGCCGTGGCGCGGCGCTACACCGAGGCCACCGGCCGGCCGGCCCCCGCACCGGAGGTGGCGCGGCTGGCCGCCGAGGGGGACCGGGCGGCCGGCGCCGTCTGGCAGGAGGCGGTCGACGCCCTGGCCGACGCCCTGCTGACGGCCGTCCTGGTGCTGGACCCGCCGCTGGTCGTCCTGGGCGGGGGCCTCGCCGAGTCCGGCGACCTGCTGCTCGCCCCGCTGGCCGCCGCGCTGGCCGCCCGCGCCCGGATCCAGGTCGCGCCGCGCCTGGTGCCCGCCGCGCTCGGGGACCGGGCCGGCTGCCTGGGCGCCGGACTGCGCGCCCTGGACGCGGCGGCCGGCCGCGCGGCCCCGGAAGGGAGCCCGGCGCCGTGATCGTCACCGTGACCCCGAACCCCGCCCTGGACATCACCTACGGCGTGCCGGCGCTGCGCCCGCACACCAGCCACCGGGTGGCCTCCGTCCACGAACAGGCCGGCGGCAAGGGCGTGAACGTGGCCCGGGTCCTGCACGGCCTCGGCCGGCCCACCACCGCCGTCCTGCCGCTCGGCGGGCCCACCGGCGCGGTGCTGCGGGCCGACCTCGACCGGGCCGGCATCGCCTGCCTGGGCGTCCCGCTCGCCGCCGGCACGTCGACCCGGCGCACCGTCGCCGTGGTCGACGCCGTCGACGCCACCGTGCTGAACGAGCCCGGACCGGAGCTCTCCGCCGAGGACTGGACGGCCCTGCGCGCCGCCGTCCGCAGCCTGCTCCCCACCGCCCGGGCCCTGGTGCTGTCCGGGAGCCTGCCGCCGGGCCTGCCGGGCGGCGCCTACGCGGACCTGGTCCGCCTCGCCCACGCGCAGGGCGTGCCGGTCGTCCTGGACGCCGACGGCGCCGCGCTCACCGAAGCACTGGCGGCCGGGCCCACGGCCGTCAAGCCGAACGCGGTCGAACTGCGCCGCGCCACCGGCATCGCCGACCCGCTCCGCGCGGCACACGCCCTCGTCGACGCCGGCGCCCGGGCGGTGGTCGCCTCGCTCGGCCCCGACGGGCTCCTCGCCGTCACCCCGGACGGCAGCTGGTGGGCCCGCCTGCCCCCGGAGGCCGACGTGCGGGGGAACCCGACCGGCGCGGGGGACGCGGCGGTCGCGGCGCTGGCCGCGGCCCTCGCCGACCGCACGCCGTGGCCGGCGGCGCTGGCCCACGCGGTGGCCCTGTCGGCCGCCGCCGTCCAGGCCCCGTACGCCGGCCGGTTCGACCCGCAGGCCTACCGCGGCCACCTCCCGCTGGTCCGGGTCACCCCGGCCGCGCCCTCCGCCGGCTCGGCCCCTTCCGACTGAACAGCCCCACCCGACAGGAGAGTTCATGCCCCTGGCAGCCACCGGCGGCCTCGTCGCCCGGGCCGCGGCCCGGCACGGCGCCGTCGCCGCCTTCAACGTCATCACCCTGGAGCACGTCGAGGCCGTCGTCTCCGCCGCCGAGACCGCCGGCACCGCGGTGATCCTCCAGGTGAGCGAGAACGCGGTGCGGTTCCACGGCGGGCGGCTGGCCCCGCTCGCCGCGGCCGCCGTGCGCTGCGCCGAGCCGAGCACCGTCCCGGTGGCGCTGCACCTGGACCACGTGAAGACCGGCGTCCTGCTCCGCCAGGCCGCCGAATGCGGGTTCAGCTCGGTGATGTACGACGCCGCGCACCTGCCCTACGCGGAGAACGTCGCCGCCACCCGCGAGGCCGCCGTCTGGGCGCACGGCGCCGGGCTCTGGCTGGAGGCCGAACTCGGCGAGGTCGGCGGCAAGGACGGCCGGGGGCCGCTGGACGCCCACGCACCGGGAGCCCGCACCGACCCCGAAGAGGCGCGGCGCTTCGTCGAGGAGACCGGCGTGGACGCCCTCGCCGTCGCCGTCGGCAGCTCCCACGCGATGACCTCCCGCGACGCCCGGCTCGACCACGACCTGCTCGCCGCCCTGCACGCGGCCCTCGACGTCCCGCTCGTCCTGCACGGCTCCTCCGGGGTTCCCGACGACGAACTGCGCCGCGCCGTCCACGGCGGCATAGCCAAGGTCAACATCGGCACCGCCCTGAGCATCGCCATGACGACCGCCGTCCGGTCCCACCTGGCGGCGGACGAGCGGGGCGTCGACCCCCGCGCGTACCTGGCCGCGGGCCGCGGGGCGATCACCGAGGCCGTCGGCCGGCTCCTGCCCGTCGTCGCGGGGACCGCCGGATGACCGCGCCCCGGCCGACACCGTCCCCCGAACCACCCCCTAGAGGACCACTCATGCTCCAGATCGACCGGACCGGGTTCACGCTCGACGGGCGCCCCCTGCGCCTGCTCTCCGGCGCCCTGCACTACTTCCGCAGCCTGCCCGGGCAGTGGCCGCGCCACCTGCGGATGCTGCGGGCGATGGGGCTCAACACCGTAGAGACGTACGTCCCCTGGAACCTGCACGAGCCCCGCCCCGGCGCGTACGACTTCACCGGCATCGCCGACCTGGAGGCCTTCCTGCGGGCCGCCGCGGACGCCGGACTGCACGCGATCGTCCGCCCGAGTCCCTACATCTGCGCCGAGTGGGAGAACGGCGGCCTGCCCTGGTGGCTCCTGGCCGAACCGGGCGCGGCGGGCCGCGGCCTGCCGCTGCGCACCAGCGACCCGCGCTTCCTGGCCCACGTCGACCGCTGGTACGACACGCTGATCCCGATCCTGGCGGCGCACCAGACCACGCGCGGCGGAAACGTCCTGATGGTCCAGATCGAGAACGAGTACGGCTCCTACGGCACCGACCGGGCCTACCTCGCCCACCTCGCCAACGGCCTGCGCGCCCGCGGCATCGACGTCCCGCTCTGCACCTCCGACGGGCCGGAGGACTTCTTCCTCACCGGCGGCGCCCTGCCCGGCCACCTCGCCACCGTCAACTTCGGCAGCCGCGCCACCGAGGCCTTCGCCGAGCTGCGCCGACACCGCCCCCAGGACCCGCCGATGTGCATGGAGTTCTGGAACGGCTGGTTCGACCACTGGGGGGAGCCGCACACCACCCGCCCGGCCGAGGACGCCGCCGCGGCCCTGCGCGAGATCCTGGCGGCCGGGGCCTCCGTCAACCTCTACATGGCCCACGGCGGCACCAACTTCGGCACCTGGGCCGGCGCCAACACCGCCGATCCGCGCACCGGCCGGGGCTACCAGCCGACCGTGACCTCCTACGACTACGACGCCCCGCTGGACGAACGAGGCGCCCCCACGGCCAAGTTCCGTGCCTTCCGCGAGGTCCTGGCGGCGTACGCGGACGGCCCGGTGCCGGAGCCCGAGGAGCTCCCGGCCACGCTGCCGGCGTGCCGGGTGGAGCTCGACCGGTCCCTGCCGCTGGCGGACGTGGTGGACCACCTGTCCACCGGCGAGGTCCGCTCCGCCGTCCCGCTCTCCTTCGAGGAACTCGGCCTCCCGCACGGCCTCGTCCGCTACCGGACCACCATCCCCGGCCCGCGCGCGCAATACCCGCTCACCGTCGAGGGGCTCGCCGACCGGGCCCACGTCCGCGTCGACGGCACCCACCTCGCCACCCTGGAACGCGACGTCGAGCACGAGCCCCTGCTCGTCCCGGTGCCCGGCGGGGGTGCCCGGCTGGAGCTGCTGGTCGAGTCGATGGGCCGGGTCAACTACGGAGCCGGGATCGGCGACCGCAAGGGGATCGCCGGGGCCCTGCACACCCAGCAGTACCTGCACGGGTGGACGGCCGACCCGATGCCGCTGGCCGACGGGACGCCGGACCGGCTCCCCTGGGACGCGGCCGGCGCCCCGGCCGCCGGCCCCGGCGCGGCCTTCCACCGCGGCGCCTTCGAGGTCGCGGAGCCCGCCGACGGCTACCTGGCGCTGCCGGGCTGGGGCAAGGGCTACGTCTGGGTCAACGGCTTCCTGCTGGGCCGCTACTGGGACCGCGGACCGCAGTGCACGCTCTACCTGCCCTGGCCGGTTCTGCGCAGCGGGACGAACGAGATCACCGTCCTCGAACTCGACCGGTCCGGCGAACCCGCCGTGCACCTGGTGGCCCGGCCCGACCTGGGCTGACACCCCGTGCATCCGGCCCGTCGCCCGGCTCTCCGCCCGGGTCTCCGCGCGACGGGCCGTGTCGAAACCGAGACCGCTTCGTGCTCCGAAGCTCTAGGAACCTGCTCGATATTGAGCAATACTCATCCGAACTGCGCACCATAGAGCAGGGGGTGGTCCGATGGGCACGCGACCACCGACGTCCGGACCGGGCCAGGGCCAGGACCAGGACCAGGACCAGGATCCGGCCCCGGCCCTGGATCCGGCCCCGGAGCCGGCTCGGTGAGGAGGCCGCCGACGCGCGGCGGCACTCCCGGCCGGCCCCAGAACCTCCGGAACCCGGACACCCCTGCCGACCCCCACCGCACCTCCACCCCCACCGCACCGCACCCGCTCGCGCCAGCCGCCGTCCACCCGACGCCGCGCCGCGATGGCCGAGGGCCAGTACACGTAAAGGACGAGATCCTCATGGCGAAGACACGAATCCGCACCCGCCTGCTGGCCGCCGCCGCGACGCTGCCGCTGCTCGCCGGCATCGCGGCCTGCGGATCGGGCGGTGACGGCGCCTCGGGCGGCGGAGGCTCCGCCGAGGTCACGTTCTGGGGCTGGGCGCCGGGCTACGAGGAGGCGGTGGCCCAGTACAACGCGGCCCACCCGGACGCCAAGGTCAAGTTCGAGAAGATCGTGTCGGGCAGCAAGGGCGGCTACGCCAAGATCTTCGCGGCCGTCAAGGCCGGCAACGCCCCCTGCCTGGCCCAGGTCGGCTACGAGTCGCTGCCCAGCTTCGTCGTGGAGGGCGCCGTCCAGGACGTCAGCGGCGAGGCCGGGCAGTACCAGTCGCAGTACGGGGACGGCGCCTGGAACGCGGTGAAGGTCGGCGGCCAGGTGTACGGCATCCCGGTCGACGTGGGCCCGATGGCGCTCTACTACCGTACCGACCTGTACGCCCAGTACGGTCTGAAGCCGCAGGCGACCTGGGAGGAGTTCGCCGCCGACGCCGCCAAGGTGCACGCCGCCAACCCCAACGGCTACCTGAGCGTGTTCAACCCGGACGACCCGTGGTGGTTCGCCGGCATGTCCGCCCAGGCCGGCGGCAGTTGGTTCGGCACCGACAGCAAGGGCTGGAAGGTCTCGCTCGCGAGCGACCCGGCCACCGCCAAGGTCGCGAAGTACTGGCAGGGCCTGATCGACCAGGGCCAGGTCAAGTCCGAGCAGGGCTTCAGCCCCGACCTCTACAAGGACCTCCAGGACGGCACGCTCGCCGCCTACCCCGGCCCGGTCTGGTTCTCCTCCATCCTCGAACAGAACGCGGCGCAGGCGTCCGGCAAGTGGGCGGTCGCACCGATGCCGCAGTGGCAGGGCGGCGCCAAGTCGGTCGGCAACGACGGCGGTTCGTCCACCGCGGTGGTCAAGGGCTGCAAGAACACCGCCGCTGCGCTGCGCTTCGCCAACTGGATGAGCACGGACGCCGCCGCCGTCGGCACCCTCGTGGACAAGGCCGGCATCTACCCCGCCTCCACCAGCGGCACGTCGGTGCCGGCACTGGCGAAGCCGAGCGCCTACTTCGGCAACCAGCCGATCTTCGACGTCTTCAAGCAGGCGACGGCGCAGGCCCCCAAATGGAGCTGGGGCCCGACCATGACCCAGACCTCCAGCGACCTCACCGACGCCTTCGGCGCGGCCGTCGCCGCCCACGGCGACCTGACGGCGGCGCTGGGCACGGTGCAGAACAAGACCGTCGACGCGATGAAGTCCAAGGGGCTGACGGTCACCGCCGGCTGACCGGCTCGCCGGCGGACCCCGCGCGGTCCGCCGGCCCGGGCGCGTCCGACCCGTCCGACCCGTCCGACACGCCCGAGGGACCGACCACCGCCCGCACGAGAGAGAACCCCAGATGAGCGCAGCAACCCCGGCGGCGCCGGGCCGCACCGCCCCGAAGGCCGCCACGGTACGACGGACGCCGTCCCGCAACCGCGCGGCCCTCGGCTTCCTGGCCCCCTTCGGCCTGCTGTTCACCGTCCTGTTCCTGCTGCCCATCGGGTACGCGCTCTGGCAGAGCCTGTACCGCGTGGAGCGCTCCGGCCTCGGCTTCGGCCCGGCCAGAACGGTCTTCGCGGGGCTCGACAACTACACCGCGGCCCTGGGCGACGGCTCGTTCCTCGCGGGCGTCGGCCGGGTGCTGCTCTTCGGCGTGGTCCAGGTCCCGGTGATGCTCGGACTGGCCCTCGGCCTCGCCCTGCTGATCGACGCCAAGGGCACCCGGCTGCGGAAGTTCTTCCGGCTCGCCTACTTCCTCCCGTACGCGATCCCGGGCGTCGTGGCCACCATCCTCTGGGCGTTCCTCTACCTGCCCGGCACCAGCCCGCTCGTCGCCGGACTGAGGGACATCGGCATCGACGCCGACTTCCTCTCGTCCGGCACCGTCCTGTGGTCGATGGCCAACATCGTCACCTGGACCTGGACCGGCTACAACATGCTGGTCATCCTCTCCGCCCTGCAAGCCATCCCCAGCGAGCTCTACGAGGCCGCCGACCTCGACGGCGCCGGCCCCTGGCGGACCGCCTGGCACATCAAGATCCCGCTGGTGGCCCCCGCCCTGGTGCTGACCGGGATCTTCTCCATCATCGGCACCCTCCAGCTCTTCACCGAGCCGATGGTCCTGCATTCGCTGGCCTCGACCGTCTCCGCCGACTACACGCCCAACATGGCGGCGTACAACGCGGCGTTCGGCACCAACGACTACGGCAAGGCCGCGGCCATCGCCGTCCTGCTGGCACTGGCCACCTGCGTCCTGTCCTTCACCTTCCTGCGCCTCTCGGTGCGCATCACCGGAAACCGGGTGACCGCATGAGCACCGCCGACCTCCGCCGCCGCCCCGAGACCGCCGGCCCGGCGCGCCGCCGCCCCGCCGGGCCCGCCCGACCGGGCGCCCCCGGCCGCCGTCCGCGCCCCAACGTCCTCGGCACGGCCGTCCTGTTCGTGCTCTCCGCCTACTTCCTGCTGCCCGCCTGGTGGCTGCTGGTGGCCTCCACCAAGAGCAGCAGCGACCTGTTCGGCAGCGGCGGCTTCTGGTTCTCCACCCTCCACCTCGGCGACAACCTGCACGAGCTGGCCACCGCCAATAACGGGCTCTACTTCCGCTGGCTCCTCAACACCGTGCTGTACGCGGGCGTCGGCGCCGCGGCCGCCACCCTGCTCGCGGCGATGGCCGGCTACGCGCTCACCAAGTACCGGTTCCGGGGCCGCGAGGCGGTGTTCAACACGATCCTCGCCGCGGTGCTCGTCCCCGCGCCGCTCCTCGCCCTGCCGGTCTACCTGCTGCTGTCCAAGGCCCATCTGGTCAACACCGTCTGGGCGGTCCTGCTGCCCAGCATGGTCAGCCCGTTCGGCGTCTACCTCAGCCGGATCTACGCCGCCGCGTCCGTCCCGGACGAGATCCTGGAGGCCGCCCGGATGGACGGCGCAGGGGAGTTCCGGATCTTCTTCACGGTGGTCCTGCGGATCTTCTCGCCGGCGCTGGTGACCATCTTCCTGTTCCAGTTCACCACCATCTGGAACAACTTCTTCCTGCCGCTGGTCACGCTCTCCGACCAGAAGCTCTGGCCGGTCAACCTCGGCCTCTACTACTGGAACGGCCTGCGGGACCACACCCCGTACAACCTGGTCGTCACGGGCTCGTTGGTCTCGGTCGTCCCGCTGGTCGTGGCCTTCCTGCTGTTGCAGCGGTTCTGGCGCACCGACCTGACGGCGGGCGGCGTCAAGGCCTGAACCGGGCCCCGGGGCGTGGTCGGTGGATCAGGCCGCCCCCGGGGCCCGTCGGCGGTCAGGCCCGCCGGACCCGGACGCCGCAGCCGGTGACGGCCCGCTGCTGCGCCTCCGTCAGGCCGTCGTCCGTCACCAGGTCGTGGACGTCGGAGAGCGGGCAGATCCGGGCGAAGGTGACCTTGCCGACCTTGGTGCTGTCGGCCAGCACGACCGAGCGCGCGCTGCTGCGCAGGAACGCCCGGTCGGTCTGGGCCTCCATCTCGTCGTGCGTGGTGCAGCCCTCCTGCGCCGTCAGGCCGTCGACCCCGATGAAGGAGATGTCCAGGTGGTACTGCGAGAGCATCCGGTCGGCGGCCGGACCGACCAGTTCGTAGCTGGCCGTACGGGCGATGCCGCCGATCACCACGAGGCGCACCTCGGGGCGGACGATCAGGTCGGCGGCGATGTTCACCGCGTTGGTCACGACGGTGATGCCGGTGCGCTCGGCGAGCACCCGGGCGAGCTCGCTGGTGGTGGTGCCGCCGCTGAGGCCCACCACCGCCCCCTCCGGCACGAGTTCGGCCGCGGCCAGGGCGATCCGGCGCTTCTCCTCCCGCTGCTTCTCGCCGCGGTGGCGCAGCGGCAGTTCGAGGTTGACCGAGCCGGTCACCGCGCCGCCCCGGGTGCGGTGCAGCAGCCCCTGCTCGTGGAGCTCCTGGAGATCGCGGCGCACGGTCGCGGTCGAGACGTCCAGGAGTTCGGCGAGCGCGTGCACATCGGCGCTCCCCGCTTCGGTGACGTGCGAGAGGATCCGGGTGGCGCGATCAGCTTTGAGCATGACGCGATTCTAGCCCGGTCCGGAGCCAAACCCCTGGGTGGCGCCGGGTCGGACTGATCTCGGCGAGCAGGTCGCAGGTCTGGTCGTCCGCTCGAATCTGACTATCATGGCGATGAAACAAGCAACTTCACTCAGTTCTACGGCTGCCCGGAGCAGCGCCGGAGGTGACCGCGTGACAGCGGACCGCATGTCCCTGGCCGGCGCCCGGCTGGTCCTGCCCGGCGGCGTCGTCGAGGGCGGCCGCCTGGCCGTCGGGGGCGACCGGATCGCCGGCCTCGGAGGCGAGAG